>DOIX01000082.1:17409-23270 GCA_003511885.1 Cyanobacteria bacterium UBA11153 | reverse complement strand
GACAGTGGACAGTTGACAGTTGTTAAGAAATTTTCCCTACTCCCTACACCCGTTTGACTGACGCTCACGGCGGAAGCCTACTCCCCAGCAGCGTAACACCGTCAGCATGACATGCTAGATTTGTCTCAAAAACCTCGATATTATCAATACCCCTCTCCTTCAGAGACGGGGCTTCCTGTTTATAGCTTGTGAAAATTCTGCTAGTAGAAGACGATCCTAGTCTGGCTGAAGTCCTTGCGGAAGCAATGGCTACACAACGTTACACAGTTGATACCGCCTCCGATGGCGAAGCTGCTTGGGAACAAGCCAGCAATTTTGAGTACGATTTAGTTGTCCTTGATGTCATGCTGCCTAAGCTTGACGGTTTTGGTTTTTGCCAAAGAGTGAGGACAAAAGGGTATCGGATGCCGATACTAATGGTTACTGCTCGCGATACTAGTACTGATAAAGTTATCGGTTTAGATGCTGGCGCTGATGACTATATGATTAAACCAGTCGATATACCGGAATTTTTGGCACGCATTCGTGCTTTGCTCCGGCGGGGAAGTACCTCGACACCACCAATTCTGGAGTGGGGAGAATTACACCTAAATCCAGCTACTTATGAAGTTACTTACAGTAAGCAAAAGCTGCGTTTAACTCCGAAGGAATATAGTCTTTTGGAGCTTTTTCTCCGTCATGGAAAGCAGATTATGAGTCGTAGTGCTATTATCGAACATCTTTGGTCTTTTGATAAGTTACCGCGAGAGGAAACTGTTAAAGTTCATATCAAGACTTTGCGCCAAAAATTAAAATTAATCGGCGCACCTGATGATTTCATTGAAACTGTCCATGGTGTTGGTTATCGTCTTAAACCTTTGCAGGGGAAATAGGGGCTAGTTTTTAGGGGCTAGTGCAGCGCGGCAGAAGTTTCTCACCAGTTTCATTGATACTGGTTTTTTCTCCCCTGCCCCCTGCTCACAACTGATGGGTTATTTCTGCCCACCTGCACTAGTTTTTAGGGGCTAGGGAAAGACAAAAAAAATTCTCCCTTGTCTCCCTTCTCCCCCACTCCTCCTTCTCCCCAAAAAAAACACTCACCACTCCTCTTTTTTCCTTAAATTTATCCAATGTCTAAACAATCAATTTTCTATAAAAAAAACCTAACTCCTTATCTATTTTTACTGCCAGCTTTGGCTATTTTAGGGTTAACTGTTTTTTGGCCTGCCTTGCAAGCATTTTATTTAAGTTTTACGGAATCTGGATATGATATTAGTCAGCCACCTCGGTGGATTGGTTTGGATAATTTTCAACGTTTGTGGCGAGATAAGGTATTTTGGCAAACTTTGGGGAATACTTTGATTTATCTGGTGGGTGTTGTGCCAATTTTGGTGATATTTCCTCTGGGTTTGGCAATTTTGGTGAACCAGAAAATTAGAGGGATAAGTTGGTTTCGGGCATCTTTTTATGCGCCTGTGGTTATTTCTATGGTTGTGGCTGGTATTGCTTGGCGGTGGCTTTATGCGGAAAATGGTTTCTTCAATCAGATTTTGGCATTATTAGGCTTTAAGGTAGGTATTCCTTGGTTGACTAGCCCGGATTGGGCCATTTTTAGCGTGATGGCGGTGACGGTCTGGAAAGGATTGGGTTATTATATGGTTATATATTTATCTGGCTTGCAATCTATCCCGGCGGAACTTTATGAAGCGGCGGCGATTGATGGATGTGATGGATATGGGAAGCATTGGGATATTACTTTGCCGTTGATGAAACCTTATTTAATGTTAGTGGCGGTAATTTCGGCTATTTCGGCGACTAAGGTTTTTGAAGAAGTCTATATTATGACTCAAGGAGGGCCGCGTAATAGTTCTAAAACAATTGTTTATTATCTTTACGAGCAGGCTTTTCCTGAGTTGGAGAGGAGTTATGCTTGTACCATTGGATTGGTTTTGTTTTTGGGGATTTTGGGCTTGTCGATTCTGAATTTAAAGTTATCTGGGGGACGAGATAGGTTGGACAGTTGATAGTTGATAGTTGATAGTTGATAGTTGATAGTTGACAGTTATTAATCGCTAATAAATCTTCCCTAGTCCCTAGCCCCTAGTCCCTAGCCCCTACTCCCTAGTCCCTACTCCCGATGATTGACAGTTGATAGTTAATGCCAGAAAAGACTTAAGAGAGGCAAGATGATAGTTAAGAGAAAAGCCGATCGCAATTACATGATAGCTAAGATTGCCTTGGCGGGCGCGATCGCAACTACTGCAAATCCATCCTTTGCTCAGATTACACCCGATACCACCCTGGGGAGAGAGCCTTCTGTTGTCGTACCCAATATCCAAATCCGAGGATTGCCTGCGGATTTAATTGAAGGTGGTGCTATTCGTGCTAATTCTCTCTTCCACAGTTTTCTCCAATTTAATGTTAATGATGGGCAACGAGTTTATTTTGCTAATCCTACGGGAATTGACAATATCTTTAGTCGGATTACGGGTAATGATGCTTCTGATATTTTGGGGACTTTAGGTGTAAATGGGGCGGCTAATCTTTATTTACTTAATCCCCATGGAATTATTTTTGGTCCAAATGCGCATTTAGATGTCGCAGGTTCGTTTGTTGCGACAACTTCTAACAGGTTTTTATTTGAAAATGGCATTGAATTTAGTGCCACCAATCCCCAAGCGCCACCATTATTAGCCCTTAATGTTACCCCAGGATTACAATATGGTGCAGTTGCTTATGGTACAACTATTGAGAATAGAGGTAATTTAAAGGTTGGCAAAGACTTAACTCTGGTAGCAGATAATCTTAATTTACAAGGGCAACTGCAAGCTGGCATAAATTTGACCTTAAAAGCAGGAAATACCGTCCAAATTAGGGACAGCGTTACTCATCCTTTTATTGCTGCTGCTGGCAGTCAGCTTTTAATTGAAGGTAGCAATAATCTTGATATTTTTGCTTTAAATCATCCTCACAGCGGAATATTCTCGAATGGGGATATGATTTTGCGGAGTACTAATACTGTTAAAGGTGATGCTCATTATACTAGTGGTAGCAATTTTAGGATTGAACAATTAGATGGTAATTTAGGTAATTTATTAAGTCCCGGAGATCCAGTAATTCGGGCTACTGGTGATGTCTTTTTAGGAGGCTATCAGGGTGCTTCCCTCCATATTTTTGCTGGAGGTAGCGTGACTATTCCAGGAGGTATTTTTATCGGAATTCCGGATCCAATTAATGGAATTATAGAGAATGTGACGTTATCTGATGGCACGACTGTAGAAATTAATGGCAAAACTACACCAACTCTCGATATTAGAGCAGGTATGACAGAAGTTGGTATACCTGAAATTACAGTGCCTTTTCCAGCCAATATTTTAGTGCCCCCCATACCCAATCCAATCGGCACGCCCACGAGTGCGGATATTACAATTGGCGGTATTGTTAACCAAGGGGGAATGGTATTTTTAACCAATCAGTATCAGCCCAATCCATCCTTACCCGGTGGCACGATTACAGTCAATCAATCTGCTCTAGTACCTGGAATTGCGATCGCAACAGCTAATCCAGTTGGAGATGGCGGTAATATGATTATAGATTCCAGAGGTGCGATCGCGCTGAATGATACAGTTAATTCTTCTTCATTTTCACAATTATCACCCTTACCACCTGGAAATGGTGGCGATATTACTCTCATTGCTAAAGGAGATATCACAACTGCTGATATCTATTCTTTGGGTGGATTAGGTGGCAATATTAACTTCACCAGTAATGGGACAATATCTTTTGACAATCGCTTCATCTTCACTGGTAGCCTCACCCCCATACCAGGTTTAGCAGGAGGCGATATCAATGTCAAAACTGGAAACCTATCCTTAACTAATGGTGCTAGATTATTAGTAGCGACATTAGGTGCAGCCAATGGAGGAAATCTCAATGTAAATGCTTCAGAAGCAATAACAGCAGATGGCACTGATAATGGCTTACTTAGCGACGTATCTTCCCTCCCAGAAATTCAACTGTTATTATCACTACTCCCGCCAACGTCTGGACAATTACTGACACGAATTCAAGCCAGTGGTTTGTTAGCAATCACTACCGGAAGTGGTGATGGAGGCAACCTGAATATTGCTACCCAGCGGTTAAGTTTACAAGGTGGGGCAGAGGCATCAGCTTACGCATTGAATCAGGGTAATGGTGGTCATGTCAATGTCAAAGCTACCGATTCAGTTACACTAGTTGGCACGACACCTGGTAATTCAATTGGTGGCTTATTTGCCATCACTTACGCAGGGGGAAATGGCGGAAATTTATCTATTGACACGGCGCGACTAATAGCACGGGATGGCTCGTCAGCAAGTGCAGCTAATTTTGGTACGGGAAATGGGGGAAATGTCACAGTAAATGCCTCTGAATCTGTAGAAATAGATGGGGTAGCACCTAGCGGACAATTTATCAGTAATATATCGGCTGTCACCGCCGGAATTATTGGTAATGCTGGTAACTTAACTCTCAATACCAGACAGTTAACTATCAAAAATGGAGGAGGAGTAGGAACAACAACTTTTGGGATAGGTAACGGAGGAAATTTAACTATCAACGCTTCAGAATCATTAGAAGTTAGCGGTGCAAATCCCACATTAATTAATTCTAGCGGGATCTTAACAGATACTTTTGGTCAAATGGCTGGTGCTGGTAAAGCAGGAACTTTAACTATTAATACGCGAAGGTTAGTAGCAAAAGATGGAGGCTATTTATCTGCATCGACATTTGGCACTGGCTCTGGGGGAAGTTTATTGATAAATGCCTCTGAATCTGTAGAATTAAGTGGTATTTCAACTAGAGAATTTCCCAGTGGGTTATACGCCCAAGGATTTGGCGCGGGAAATGCCGGGGATTTGCAGGTAACGACTGGGGACTTGCAAATTCGCGATCGCGCTAAGATTACTGTAGCCACCGGAGATGTAACCTCAGACTTGAATATACCCAGCGGCTTGATTGTCGCAGGGCTAATCCCAATTACATTTGCCGAGCGTGCCACTGGAAATGCAGGTACGATGAATATTACCGCTAATTCAATTAAACTGAATAACCAGGGTTCGATTATAGCCAGAACAATATCCGGTGAAGGTGGTAATATCACCTTAGTGGCGCGAGATTTAATTCTTCTCTATCGCAATAGTATAATTTCTGCGGAAGCCTTTACTGGCAAAGGAAATGGCGGTAATATTAGTATCGATCCACCTTTTGTTATTGGTAGTGGTAATAGCGATATTGTTGCCGATGCCTTTGGCGGAAATGGCGGTAACATTAATATCACTGCCGATAGCATCATCGGATTAAAATTCCGCCCGCTCCGCACTCCACTAAATGATATTACTGCTAGCTCCCAATTTGGATTGCAAGGTAATGTAGTTATTAATACTCCAGAAGTCGATCCCAGTAGCGGCTTATTAATATTACCAGAAGAATTCGTCGATGTACAACAATTAGTCGATCCCACCTGTAAAGCTGATTTAGCCCAAAATCAAAGTCAATTTGTCGTTACCGGAAGAGGAGGTTTGCCACCAAAACCCAATGAAACACTGCGAGGTGAAGGGATACTAACTGATTGGGTATCCTTGGATTCAGAATTAGAGGTTAGCGAAAGTAAGAATAATACAGCTATTTCCGTTAATAATTCTGCACCAAAAACAATTGTCGAAGCCCAAGGATGGGTAATTGATTCCCAAGGAAAAGTTGTCTTAGTAGCGGCAGCCAATCATCTGACAACTCAAAGCCCCAACTCAACCCCTTCATCTTGCCGTAATTAGTCTTACAGCGGTTTCCGCAGTAATGAGGTACACTTAATCGAGCCTCAACATTTAAGCAATTGGTTTGTTAAT
>DOIX01000082.1:17063-17223 GCA_003511885.1 Cyanobacteria bacterium UBA11153 | reverse complement strand
TTTCTGCTACTGTACCTCATAAAAGCGGGAACCGCTGTAAGCTTCTTTATGTAGGGTGCGTTAAGCTCAAGCTAACGTACCATCCTAAGCTAGGGCGAATCTAAAAGCCTTAATGATACGATTATATGATATGATTTGCGCGATCAGCTTCGCTGCTGCC
>DOIX01000082.1:12553-16831 GCA_003511885.1 Cyanobacteria bacterium UBA11153 | reverse complement strand
TCAGCTTCGCTGCTGCCGAAGGCAATCGCGCCGACTCTAACCAAAGTATTTCGCCAGGATTAACAGTAGGGGCGGGTGCATTTGCACCCTGATTTATGCCACAAAACCAGGATATGTATCCGCAAATGCACCCGCCCAGCCCTGATGGCAACCAAACCCGATTATTATTTTCCCAATATACCCTTGGATGACTCGGTTAGGTACAGTGGGATGGGGGCGGGTTTTGAAGATAATTTGTCGTTAAAGGGAGAAGGAGTCTCCTAAAACCCGCCCCTACAAAACCTGTATTCTGCTAAGTTTTAACTTAAGTCCTTTCTTGAGAAAGGTACAAGTTATGAGTTATTATTTACTCGATTGAGACTCTCATGGCTGAATATAGTATCGAGGGAAAAATCTTTACCAAAAATTTACCAAAATTTTACCGTCTCAATCGCAAGGAATACCTAACATAGTTAGTTATTTATGCCTATCGGAAGTATCCCAATCAAGGCAAAAAGCCAGACTATATTCTTGCACCCCCCTTCAACAAGGCGAGTGAGGGGTAAAACTGTGGCAACTCTCCAAGTATCTTTGCCTTCATCAGGATGCTCCTCAAAAATCTCCGTATATTCAGCCCGGAGAGTATCAAAAGTTACCCTTTGTAATGGTGTTAGGAATCATGAAAAGGAAATGTTGGGATTTTAGGTTAAGCGTAGCAACAGTTTTCGCCCTAGGTGGCGGCATCCCGTTAACAGTAAATCCAGTTTTTGCTCAGATTACACCAGATACCACCCTGGGCACAGAAGCTTCTCTTGTCACGCCCAATTCTCAAATCCGAGGATTACCAGGAGAATTAATCCAAGGTGGTGCTTTTCGCGGTAGTGCCCTCTTCCACAGTTTTGCGGAATTTAATGTTAATAATGGGCAACGAGTTTATTTTGCTAATCCTACAGGAATCGAAAATATCTTCAGTCGGGTTACAGGTAACAATCCCTCTGATATTTTCGGTACTTTAGGTGTAAATGGGGCAGCAAATCTCTATTTCCTCAATCCAAATGGGATTATTTTTGGGGCAAATGCCCGGTTAGATATACCAGGCTCCTTTGTGGCGACAACTGCGAATCATTTGGTATTTGGTAATGGTTGTATATTTAGTGCAACTAATCCCCAATCACTACCACTTTTAGCGATTAATGTCACTCCAGGATTGCAATATGGCTCAGTTACTTCAGGAGTAGCTATTGCCAATTCTGGTAATTTAACTGCCGGGAAAGATTTAACTCTTTTGGCAGATAATCTTAACTTACAAGGTGAATTAAATGGAGGCGGTAATTTAAACCTGCAAGGTGGAAGAGTCCAGATTCGCGATAGTGCGGTTAAACCTTTTATTGCTGCTGCTAATGGGAATCTCCTGATTGAGGGAAGCAATAATATCGATATTTTTGCCTTAAATCATCCCAATAGCGGACTATTTTCTAATGGAGATCTGATTTTACGCAGTGGAAATACTGTGGTTGGTGATGCTCATTTTACCGCTGGTGGTAATTTCATAATTGAACAGTTGAATGGGAATTTAGGCAATTTATCAAGTCCTGGAGATCCCGTAATTCGCGCTAGTGGTGATGTAATTTTTGGCTCTTATATTGGTGCTTCCTTACATATTTTTGCTGGAGGTAGTGTCACCATTCCAGGAGGTGTAATTATCGGAGCAGCGGATCCCTTATTTGGCATAGTTGAAAATGTTACTTTATCCGATGGCACGCAAATAGCAATTAATGGGAAAACTACACCAACTTTAGATATCCGCGCTGGTACTAATGCTGTCGGTAATCCTGGGATTACCGGGATACCACCTTTAGGAAATATCATCCCTGCACCACCCATCCAAACTCCCATTCCCACCAGTGCAAATATTACCATTGGCGGTATATTTTTTGGTGCTGCCAATGGCGTAGTTTATTTGACGAATCAATACAATCCCAATACACTCCTACCAGGAGGAGACATTACAGTCAATGGAGTAGGTGGAATCGCCATTATTCCAGATCCTAATAATCCTACAGCAAATATTAATTTAATTACTCTTGATGCTCGTCGCAACATTGCTATTAATGGCACAGTTAGCGCTAGTAACCTTATCGGAAAAGGTGGCGACATCAATTTAATTGCCAATGGAGATATCAAAACAGCGGAGATGACATCCATAGGTTTATTAGGCGGGAATATTAACTTGACTAGTCAGGGGAAAATATCCCTAGCTAATTACTCTATTGTTAGTGGTAGTGCTAGCCCAATTCCTCTGGGAAAAGGAGGGGATATTAACATCAAAGCTAGCTCGGTATCTGTCACTGATGGCGCTCGGATAATTGCGGCAACTATAGGTGAAGTAGATGGAGGTAATCTAAATGTCAATGCTACCGATTCATTGGAAGTAAGTCGAGCAAATACTGGTGGTATTCTTAGCCTGGAATTGGGCGGAATACTTGCCAGTTTAGGCTCTGATGAGGGTGGATTTTATGCCCTAAATGCAGGAAGAGGAGATGGTGGCAATATAAATGTGGAAACAGGGAAATTGAGAATTGAGGATTTAGGACAAGTTTCCGCTTATACATTTGGATTAGGTGATGGAGGAGATTTAACCGTCAAAGCTAAATCCATAGAATTGTTAGGCGGAGCGTCAGATACGAATCCTGGTGGTTTATTTGCTCAAACTTTTGGTGAAGGAAATGCTGGTAATTTAACTATTGACACTGAAAATCTAACACTTCGGAATGGCGGAAGCGTATCTGCTTCTAGTATCAAAGGGAGCGGTAATGGGGGATGGTTACAGATAAATGCCTCCGATTTAGTAGAAATAATTGGCACTAATGCTAATGGCACTTTTCCTAGTGCAGTGGGAAATATAGCTAGAGGGAGTGGAGATGCAGGGCCAATTAATATTAACACCCGACGGTTGATTTTGCGAGATGGAGGGGTTATTGGTACAGCTACCTTTGCCCAAGGAAATGGCGGGGATTTAACAGTAAATGCCTCTGAATCTGTAGAAATAATTGGTAAAGCAGCAATCGGCCCAATTTCTTCGACTTTATCGGTTGAAACCTATTCTTTGCTACCAAATGCTGGAAATGCTGGCAAATTAACTGTTAACACTAACCGCTTAATTTTGGAAAATGGGGCATATATTTCAGCATCTACCTTTGGTGGTGGAGAAGGTGGAAATTTAGAGATTAATGCTCTTGAATCTATCAAGATCAAAAGTACACCATTAGATTTTGTCCCCAGTGGTTTGTATGCCCAAGGTTTTGGCACAGCAAATGCGGGTAGTTTGCGAGTAAATACAGGAGAATTAAGACTAGAAGATGGTGCGAGAATAACGGTGGCTACTGGCACGGTAGGAAACGATCTCAGATTTGCCAATACTTCATTCCTTGTGGGTGGAGATTTGAATATTGAATTTAGCGATATTGCTACCGGAAATGCTGGAGCGATGGAGATAAATGCTAACTCAATTATTCTGGATAATCAAGGTTCTCTGATTGCTAAAACTATCTCCGGTGAAGGGGGCAATATTTCCCTAAATGCACGAGATTTAATCCTGCTCCGTCGCGAGAGTTTAATTTCGGCAGAAGCTTTTGGCGGTAAAGGAGATGGTGGTAATATTATTATCGATCCACCTTTTGTCATTGGTATTGAAAATAGCGATATTGTGGCTGATGCTTTTGGTGGAAATGGCGGTAATATTAACATTACAGCCCAAAGTATTATTGGACTAAAATTTCGTCCATTTCGCACTCCTCTCAATGATATTACTGCTAGTTCCCAATTTGGAGATCCAGGACCTGTGTTTACTAATACTCCAAAAGTCGATCCTAGTAGCGGATTAGTAGAGTTGCCAGACGAATTAGCGGATGTACAAAGATTGGTAGATCCCACATGCAAAGCTGATATCGCAGAAAATCAAAGTCAATTTGTCGTCACTGGAAGAGGAGGTTTGCCACCAAAACCCAATGAAACATTGCGAGGTGAAGGGATACTAACCGATTGGGTATCCTTGGATTCAGAATTAGACGTTAGCGAAAGTAAGAATAATACAGCTATTTCCGTTAATAATTCCGCACCAAAACCAATTGTCGAAGCCCAAGGATGGGTAATTGATAACAAGGGCAAAGTCGTATTAGTAGCAGAAACCAATCATCTGACAACTCAAAGCCCTAATTCAACCCCTTCATCCTGTCGCAATTAGTAGTAGGGTGCCTTGCGCGCCAGTTAACGCACCATATTTAGGGTTTGCTGAATAAG
>DOIX01000082.1:8492-12248 GCA_003511885.1 Cyanobacteria bacterium UBA11153 | reverse complement strand
CTTTATACAGCAAGCCCTATTTAGCAATAAATTGTTACTTCCAGGTGGATATAGCCAGGAACCATCTGTTGTTCTAGAATAGTGCCATCATCCCCATGGTTAGCAATCGATCATGTCTCAATTTCAATCCCTGGAGGAAGCACTAAAGCATTTCTTTGGTTACGACACCTTTCGCCCAGGACAACAACAAATTGTACAACAAGCACTGCAAAATCGCGATTTACTGATTATTATGCCCACAGGCGGAGGTAAATCCCTCTGTTTTCAACTGCCAGCCTTACTGAAATCTGGCGTAATGATAGTGGTTTCCCCCCTCATTTCTTTAATGCAGGATCAAGTGGATGCCCTGTTAGATAATGGGATTGGGGCAACATTTCTCAATAGCACCTTGAGTTGGGACGAAGTGCGATCGCGCGAACATGCCATCCTCAATGGTAAGATCAAGTTACTGTACGTTGCACCAGAACGTTTGCTATCCGAGAAATTTGGACCATTTTTAGATATATTGCGATCGCAAATTGGTATTTCTGCTTTTGCGATTGATGAAGCCCATTGCGTTTCCGAGTGGGGACATGATTTTCGCCCAGAATATCGTCAAATAAAACAACTGCGCCAACGCTATCCAGATATTCCCGTACTTGCCCTTACCGCCACAGCAACTAAGCGGGTACGAGAGGATATTATCCAACAATTAATGCTCAAACAACCGAGCATTCATATTGCCAGTTTCAATCGCCCCAACCTCTATTATGATGTTTTACCCAAACATAGTCAAAGTTATAATCAATTATTAAAACTAATTAAATCTCATCAAGGCTCCGGTATTGTTTATTGTCTCAGTCGTCGCAGCGTAGATGACATTGCTTTTCGACTGCAAAACGATGGTATTTCTGCCCTACCTTACCATGCCGGAATGAGCGATGAAGATAGGAGTACTAATCAAACTCGCTTTATCCGAGACGACGTACAAGTAATGGTAGCAACCGTTGCCTTTGGCATGGGGATTAATAAAATAGATGTGCGGTTTGTCATCCACTACGACTTACCTCGAAACCTAGAAAGTTACTATCAAGAATCCGGGAGAGCTGGCAGAGATGGAGATCCTGCCCATTGCACTTTATTTTATAAAACTGGCGATATTATTAAAATCAAATATTTAATCGAACAAAAACCAGATCCCAAAGAACAACAAATAGCCTTTCAGCAATTAAACCAAGCCGTAGACTATGCCGAAGGCACAGAATGTCGCCGCACCATTCAACTCAGATATTTTGGCGAAAGATTTACCGGAAATTGCGATAACTGCGATAACTGTCGCCATCCCAAACCAATCGAAGATTGGACAATAGAAGCACAAAAATTCCTCTCCTGCATCGCCCGGTGTGGTGAAAGATTTGGCATGATGCACATTATTGAAGTATTACGAGGTTCAAGAAAAAAGAAAATCGAACAATACGGACATCATTTATTATCCACCTACGGTATCGGAAAAGATAAAACCTTAGATGCTTGGAAAATGTTAGGGAGATCCCTATTACATCAAGGATTACTTGACGAAACCAACGATGGCTATCGAATTCTCAAACTAAATAAACTCAGTTGGGAAATTCTCCGCAAACAACGTTCCGTCCAAATTGCCATCACCCAAACACCCGTTGCCAAAACCTTAGCTGACATTAGTGCTACTTCAATAGAAATAGAAATTTTATTTGAAAGACTGCGACGCTTGCGCAAACAAATTGCCGATGCCAACTCCGTACCACCCTATGTAGTTTTCCCCGATGCCAGTCTAAGATTAATGGCACAAAAACAACCTCAAACCCTAGAAAAATTTGGAGAAATTTCCGGTGTAGGTACTCACAAATTAGCCCAATATGGAGATCGATTTGTATCAGAAATTAGAGCCTTTTGTCAAGAACAACAATTACCAGTACCCCTCCCTAATAATACCAACATGGTAACCCTGCAATTCCATCAGCAAGGATTAAGCATCGCCGAAATTGCCGAAACTCGCAAATTAAGCCCTAGCACCGTGATTAATCATTTCAGCGAATTACTAGAAATGAAACAGCCCGTTGAATTAAATCGGTTAGTTTCAGTCGAAAAGCAAAAAGTTATTATTAAAGCAATCGAAACTGTGGGTGCTGATTTACTGAAACCGATTCGGGAATATTTGGGAGAGGAATATAGTTATGATGAAATTCGCTTAGTTAGGGCTTGGTGGCGGCGGGAAAATTAGATGGGAGTTTTTGGTTGAGGGGAGAAGGTTAAATTTTAACGCATAGACGCGCAGCAGCTTCTCGTTAGAGTAGAGCGCAAAGGAAGTCGCAAAGGGCGCAAAGAATGTAATGGAGTTTTGGGTTTTGTGTCAAGAAGTTTGTCTTATAAGACTCAATCGATAGATACTAGTATTGAGGCTGAATTAGTACAGTTTTCTCTCTGGCGTAGTCGGCTTCCTAGTCAACGATTAATTCTGGCTAGCGATATGACTAGAAGGTGTTGGGAGTTGAGCATGGATGGGATGCGGAATCGTTACCCTGATGCTACAGTTTGGCAAATAAAGGAGTTATTTATTAAGGCTACCATAGGGGAAGAATGGGTTAGGATATTGAAAGATATATTAGGGGAAAATTTTGTGTTGAGGGATCCCGTTTGGTTGGTAATAAAACTTGCTGATATATTAAATTCACTCTCAATACCTTATTATGTTGGTGGCTCAGTAGCTAGCTCAACTCACGGGGAACCAAGGGCAACTCAAGATGTGGATATTATTGTTGATATTAAAACTCAAGAGGTTGAGCCACTTATTCAGGCTTTGTCTGGTGAATTTTATATTAGCGAAATTGCGGTTAATGATGCTATTAATGGGAAGGTTTCTTCATTCAATGTAATTCACCTGGAGTCAGTAGCAAAAGCTGACATTTTCGTGATGAAAAATGAACCTTTTGCACTATCAAAGATGGAGAGAAGACAGATACATATTCCCTTTAATAATCCAGAGAAAGCTTTTTATATATGTACTCCTGAAGATACTATTCTCCAAAAACTTGTTTGGCATCGCATGGCTTTTGGCGATTCTCCTCGTCAGTGGCGAGATATTTTAGGAGTTTTGAAATTACAAGGCGATACTCTTGACTTTGATTATTTATGGGAGTGGGCAGAAACTCTTCACTTAGAAAGCGATTTAGATAGGGCTTTCAGTGAAGCTGATTTAATTGGATTTTGAAAAGATAAGGAAACTTGGCAACGGATGGGTTACTGGTTAGTGGTGCGGATTTGTCGTGGGGGCAGGATAGCAGATGAATTACTGGTAAGTGGCACACAAACCTTTGCGCCCTTTGCGTTAAAAAAAACTCCCCCCACTAAAAACGACTAATCTTCCATGGGATTCCAATCCCCCGAAGGAATAAACGCACTCCAAAAATAAGGATGCTGCAACTGTTTATCCCTCAACATCTCCAACTGCACTTGACGCAAAGCCTCACTCCTTCCCTCATTATTTAATATCCGGTTATAATACTTCACCATCAAATCCTTAGTCCCCTCATCACTAACACTCCACAAACTCATTAATTGACTTTCTGCACCAGCAATAACTAAAGCGCGACGCAATCCATAAACTCCTTCACCATTTTCCGCATCTCCTACTCCAGTTTCACAAGCCGATAACAGCCCCACCAGAGGATTATTCTTTTTCCGCACAACCAGGGCAAAGCAGATAGAAGATTTTGGAGTGAAAGCCATAAATTATCGTTT
>DOIX01000082.1:7932-8172 GCA_003511885.1 Cyanobacteria bacterium UBA11153 | reverse complement strand
CCCCTACGCGATGATGTTGAT
The DNA here is from genome assembly GCA_003511885.1 of Cyanobacteria bacterium UBA11153. Lineage (GTDB taxonomy): Bacteria > Cyanobacteriota > Cyanobacteriia > Cyanobacteriales > Coleofasciculaceae > Limnofasciculus. Next base: position 8,151 of record DOIX01000082.1, on the reverse strand, counting down.
GTGGGATATGGTAAGTGCGATATGATAAGTGCCCCATTATTACATTATTAAATGTAGGGGTGAAGCATTTGCGCGATGGATATTGTGGGAAAACCGGGATATTTATCCGCAAATGCTTCACCCAGCCGATAACAGCCCCACCAGAGGATTATTCTTTTTCCGCACAACCAGGGCAAAGCAGATAGAAGATTTTGGCGTGAAAGCCATAAATTATCGTTT
>DOIX01000082.1:2676-7650 GCA_003511885.1 Cyanobacteria bacterium UBA11153 | reverse complement strand
GCGTTTTATTCAAATCTTATCGTTTTGATGCGTAAACCAGGGCGAAGGATATGGATATAAGATTTTCCATTTTAGTCAAATGTTATCGTCCAAATGCTTCGCCCCTACGCGATTATGTTGATGTGCAATGTGGTAAGTGGAATCGCCATTATTACATTATTATAGGCATCAACCTTACCTGCTCCTGCAAACGCGATTCTAACATATCTAATAAAGTATCAACATCCTTGCCAACTTCCTGAAAACAAACAGAAGGAGAAGGTTGGGGTTCAAACTGAATTACTTTAATTTGATCCTTACCAATCCCAATAATTAAAACATCCAAATCTGGCTTATGATTATCGACAATGCCTAATATTTCCTGAAGATAGCCATCCACATTTTGATTTAATTTCTCAATGGCTGATTTGGGGCAAAAGACAAAATGAGGCGTAGGCAGCAAATCAATACCCAAAGTCTCATCGCTTTCCCCCCTCTCCAAAAATAAACCCCACGACAAAGCCGCCAATTCCTCCTGATTCTCCTTCACAAATCGAGCCAATTGCCCTTTCCACTTATCTTCTTCTCTTTCCGGCTGAGATTTCCCAAACATCATCATAAACTACTGATATCCTTTCCCTTAGTATCCGAATTATCCAAAAAACCCCATCCACCCCACCCAAATATCACAATAACCCTTTGCGTTAAAATAACCAATCTCGCCTCTCAACGGACCAGATATAACGTAACACGATAAAAATCCTCGCAGCGAAACCAACTTGATAATTAATTGGGGCTAAAGCCCCTACTACGAACTAATTAAACCAGACTGCACCCGCCAAAGCATCCCATAAATTCCATCTTGTACCAATAATTGCTCGTGAGTCCCCGATTCCACCAATTTCCCTCCATCCATCACATAAATACAATCAGCATTTCTGATGGTAGAAAGACGATGCGCGATCGCAATTGTCGTCCGATTTTGAGTAATTTTCTCCAGAGAGCGGACAATTGCGGCTTCTGTCTCATTATCCACTGCCGAGGTTGCTTCATCAAGAATGAGAATTGGCGGATTTTTCAATATAGCGCGGGCAAGGGCAAGTCGCTGCTGCTGCCCCCCGGATAATTTCTGTCCCCGTTCCCCGACAATGGTATCGTATCCTTGGGGTAATTTACTGATAAATTCATGAGCTTCGGCTATTTCGGCGGCGGCGATGATGTCTGGTAAGGTGGCATCGAAACTGCCATAAGCGATATTTTCTTTAACTGTACCGTGAAATAGGAATACGTCTTGACTAACTAAGCCAATTGCTTTCCTTAAGTCGCTTAATTCCAATTGTTTGATGTCAATTCCATCCAAAGTTATCGTGCCATCTTCTATTTCATAAAGCCTCAATAATAATTTCACCAAGGTACTTTTTCCGGAGCCTGTCGCCCCCACTATGGCTACGGTATTGCCAGCAGGGATATGGATAGACAGATTTTGGATAACTGGAAAACGTCCTTTGTAAGCAAAGCTGACATTTTCCAATACCAACTCACCTTTCACTTGACTTACAGGTAAGGAGATATTGCCGGAGTGCATAGCAATGGGAGTATCTAATAAATTCATTACCCTATTTGTGGAAGCCATTGCCCGTTGATAAAGATCCATAGTATCTCCCAATCGAGTTAAAGGCCAAAGCAATCGCTGAGTCAGAAAGACTAACATACTATAAGTTCCCACAGCCAAATTACCTTTAACTACTTCCATACCCCCATAAAGGAGAATGCTGGTAAAACCTAAAAGAATGAGGATGCGAATTAACGGAATAAATGCTGCCGAAATTGCGATCGCGCGGCGGTTACTTTGGCGATAGGCATCGCTTTGGGCGGCAATCCGCTGGATTTCATAAGTTTCAGCCGTAAAACTTTTAATCGTGGTAATGCCAGTCAGATTATTCCCTAACTGCCCGTTAAGTAAACTGACTTTTTCCCGTACCTGAGCGTATTTGGGGGCTAAAAGGCGCTGAAATGCGATCGCGCCCCATAGAATAAAGGGCATGGGTAGCATTGTCATCCAAGCTACATTAGGGGCAGAAATAAAGAATAATCCACCAATAATAATGACGGTTGCGGATACTTGAAGTATTTCATTGGCACCGACATCGAGAAATCTTTCCAATTGATTGATATCATCGCTCAAGATAGACATCAATCCACCCGTACTGCTATCCTCAAAATAAGCTAATTCCAGAGATTGCAAATGCCTGTAAGCATCCAAGCGTAAATCGTGCTGAATTGTCTGGGCTAAATTCCGCCATAGTCTGGCGTAAGCATATTCAAATACTGATTCCAATCCCCAAATAATAAAACTGAGGATAGTCAAAACTACCAGTTGCCAAAATACATCGGTAATTCCCAATTTACCAATGAGAGAATTTTCTTTCTGGACTACTACATCTACGGCTGCACCGATTAAAGCTGGAGGTGCTAAGTCAAAAATTTTATTGAGAATTGAGCAAACTGTAGCTTGCCAGATTTGGGTGCGATATTTATCCCCATAATTAATTAAACGCCGGAGGGGAGGTGCTGTGGTAGTTGCGGATTGGGGGCGGGAAGATTGCGATCGCGTTTTTGGCACGGTAATTACCCTGAATATATAATGTAAGCTAGATCCCTTGACTTCACTTTTCTGCTATGAATTCATCAACTGTTAGTTGTGCCTGATGGAGCATCCCGTGAGAGAAGAAATGCAGGTTGTATTCTTGCTACCCCCTTTCACAAGCAGGGCACTTCCGCTACATACCCTTGGTATTCTGGATCGAAGGTAAAAATTACCTGAAATTTCATTATATTTTATCCTCTGCGAGTTTTATATTATCGTTTATCCAGAGCAACGAATTTTAATTATACCCAATTAATCCCCAATAATACATTGTAAAATATAATTTTGTAAAAGTTCTGGCTTTCCGTTACCATATTCCTCAATAGCCTGAGTATATAAAGGATAATCTGGTCGCGGTTCAATGGGAAATTTAAGAGGCCAATAACCATAGCGACCTAAAATTGCCCAGAGAATAAATCGAGCCGCATGTCCGTTTCCATTAGCATAGGGATGAATTCGTAATACTGTATAAAATACGCCACAAGCAAAGATAACGCTATTTATCAATTTATCTTCTGGTGATATTTGGTCATTTGGAGTTTGATGTATTGTATCTAATGATTTAATGCCTTCCCTAATCTCTTCCTCCAATATCTCCATTTGTGCTACAACAATAGCAGAAGGAAAACCGACACGATAATCTCCCGGAATTATCACTTCATAATATTTGAGGCAGGGAAAGTCTTCCCCACGATAATGTCCGGCAAAATAAACTTCTTCCCTGGGAGTTAATAGGCCAAACAAATATCTATGAATTTCCCGCGAATCTGCGGCAATCTCTAAAGAGTCAAAAGTTTGTTCGTAAAGTCCACGGAGAATATCTAAAGTCCGTTGTTTGAGAATTTCTTCTCGCTTTGGATGATTTGCATATTCCCATGCGGGACAATCGGATGGGTGCATGTTAATTTGAAAATAGGGAACAGGGAATTTGTGGATAAAGCTATGAAAACAGGGGGTCTATAACCCAATTTGTTACCCTCATAGTTCACCCTTATATTAATTTACTATTCTTTTTTGGCGATGTCCAATCGACAGGATTTACGCAAAAGCTGAAGCCTTCATGACTTAGGGTGCTAATTTTTTGCAGAAAATGTCCGAAACTATTCTATTTTATAGGAGTGACACAGCCAAAATTGTGGAATAGATCTGGATCTTTCTGACAATTCAGACATAATTAGTTTTCGAGCGATAAGAAAAATAAGAAAATATTGAAGTGGTTTACAATAGTGTATAAAACCTGCTAAAGGTCATTAGCCCTCCTTTGGATTATTAAACCATAATCGCTGAAACAACGCAATCTCGTCAACTATTGAAAATTAATCTTAATAAAGATTGACGGATTTAAGGTACTTTCAACCATTCCCTAATTTATTAAGTTATGTGACGAAGATTCTTTTGTTAAATTATGTTAATTATTTAGGCTGATTACTTTCTTTTGTTAACTTATGTTAACTAATTTACTCGTTGTCTGGTGTCAATTGTCTGGTGTCCACATTCCGCGATCGCAAGTTTGATCGGGGGCAAACCTGAAAACCCTGTAACTTCAGTCCGGGGAATGTCAATAATGACTTGATTTCTGTACTATGCTGCGACGCATTTAACTATATATTGTCAAAAGTAATAAATTTATCCCAAATCCTTTCCTATCGCCCGTTCCCTGTTAATATAACAACCCTACGGGCGGTTAAGAAATTCTCAATTCCTTAAACCCTTGATTCTACAGCTTTCTTCTCTAGCCCCTAGCAAGAGTACCCCTAGTTCCTCGCTATAATTCCCGGCTCTTCACTATCCTGGGTTAGCGTCCGAGCTACTTAACAGATATGGCGATTGCGAGACACAAGTACCGATAAGCGATCGTAATTAATCTACTGTATTTGCCACATCCGCAGCTAGTTGACTAAGCATAATATTAAAATCTTCCTGGCGACGCTGCCGTAAAGACATTAAAGCTTGGCTAGCAAGTTGGTGTTGGTGAGGACAGGTGCTTATAGGTTGGCATAACTGTAATTTTGGCAAAATTGGGGAAATATCGATTTGCGGCAGTAGGTAGGAGCAGTCAGGTGAGATAGACTGCTTCCTATCTAAAATAAGACAACTCTTGCCTATCCCACCTTCTCCTGGAGAAAATCCTCGGAGGTTTGGGGCATCAAACTTCCGATTGAATAGGGATATATGATGATAGTCCACCTCTGGAGTAATATCCCGGCTCATAATAGTACCTTTGGATTCGATCCTTTTATTTTGCCATACTTAACCCCAGGGGATACCATAGCGTTGGAAAAATTATTGATTTATAGCGGATTTCACCTGAGTGAGATAAACCCATAATATAGCAACCGCCAGGACAG
>DOIX01000082.1:0-2310 GCA_003511885.1 Cyanobacteria bacterium UBA11153 | reverse complement strand
AGCCCCTAGTCCCTTGCTATACAAAGTTTTTTCAGTATTGTTTCAGGTATACCTCATGAGGCTGCAAGCCGCTGTAAGAGTGAATACGCCAAGCCACGCTGTCCTTAACCTTGCCCTCTTGAGTCAGTCCCAATCCATGCTTTTGGCGCTACCGATATAGTCCCCTAATGGCACGATAGGCAAAGGGAAAATTATCGGTGGCATAGCAGTGAAGGCAACTACCCATCGCGTTTATAGATAGCACTTTTTCTCCCCTGTCGTCTTGGTCTCCCTTGGTGGAAGCAGGAAAAAATCTCCCTTATGTAGTTTCGCTAAATTTAGGCAAGTATTTTGGAGCAGGTATCGATTTCTTGAAGATAACTACCAGGAGCTATAATGCTCTGAGAGGCTGAGATATTTTCAGGAATTTCCGACAAATCAGCGATGGTTTTGCTCGCTGTTGGCATTGCAGTTGTCAAATCAGAGGCATTTACTTTTTTGGATACTCTCTGTGACAGGCGTTGGGCGAGAATTCGGCTTTTTTGTGTATATTCGGCGATTTTTTCTTGGGCTTTATTATATGTGAGTGTATCTTGGGGAATTTGTTTGAGATATTCTAATGCTCCTGTAAAGTCGCTTTTGGCGGCTCGGGTATATGCTTCTTGCAGTAAATATTGGGCTTTGATGGTTTCTTTTTGGGTGTATTCGGCGATTTTGGTTTGGACTTTGGGGTAAATTTTGGTTTGGGTGGGGATTTGTTTGAGGTGGCTTAAGGCTGTGGTAAAGTCTTTGGTGATGGCGCTACTGTAGGCTTGATTTAATATTTTATATGCTTCTTTATCGAGATTGGCTTGGGCTTGATTGGTAATGGGTGTTATTTTTTCTTGCCAGAAGGCAATATGGGGAATCAGAGGAGCTAAGTTTAGTACTTCACTCCATTGATTTTCGTTAAATGCTGTTTGGATGGCTTGGAATTGTATTTGGGCTTTTTGCCAATCTTCTGTCCATTCGTTAATGGCTGTTTGTGCTTCCTGATAGGCTGGATTATCTGGCTCGATTGATTGAGCTATTTTTACGGCTTCTGGCAAATTGCCTTCTTGATATTTTTGGTTGGCTTGGGCGAGAGTACTTAATCCTTTTTCTGATGGATTATAGTGGGCACTGAGGAGGAAGTATCCACCTGCTCCCAAGGCAAATGATGTGGCGATGGTGGCGGCGGCTTTCCCGATGGCATGATTTTTGGGTTTGCTAGAGTTAGTTGGAGGATTTAGGGGAATAGTGTGGAGAGGTTTGTCTTGCTTTTTGGCTTGGGTGGTTCTTGGTTCCCGTAAGGATTTAAGATCTGCTAAAATATCTGTAGCTGAGTGATAGCGATCGCGAAAATGATACCGTACCATCCCCTCGATAATCCTGGCAAAGTCTTCGGTTACTTTGGCTAGATGCTGCCAAAGTAATTCTCCGGTTTCCGGATTTTCTTGTAGTTGCAGGGGATTGAATCCTGTCAGTGCCTGAATTGCGATCGCGCCTAGGGCATAAATATCGCTACCAGGGCGCAAAATCCCCCGCATTTGTTCGACTGATATATATCCTAGTTTTCCTATCCCTGCTTTGGATCTTATTTGCCCTTGAAATGCGATAATTTCTGTACGCATTTGATTGAGTACGCTTAATCCAGTCAAGACTAATTTACCATCGGCTTCGCTTCTAATTATTTTGTCTGGCTGAATGTTACCGTGAATTATCCCGTGACTGTGAACTAATTCTATAATTCGTAAAACTTCTTCTAACATTGCGATAACTCGCTCTTGACTCCAAGGGCGCTCGCGATATAATTCTTTGGTGATGGTTTCGCCAGCGATAAAGTCTTGGACGAGGTAAAATTTTCTGTCAATTTCTAGGTAATCTATCAGTTGGGGAATTCTTTCTGTTTCGCCCAGGGTTTTCAGAATTTGTACTTCGCGATTAAATAAATGTTTGACGGCTTGGAGAAATTCCCCATCGTTACTGATAAGCTGAATTTCCTGAATGAGTCGCTTGGGAAAACCGCCTCGATACAAGTCTTCGGCAATGTAGACTTTCTCCCATCGGGTATTAATCGGAAGTGCTAGGGTTTTATATCTACCGTGTAATAATGATGGCGGTATGGATTCAATTTTCGATGCTGGATTAGACATACACTTTTTCCCAATATTTGGTTATGGTGATGTCCCCTGATAGTTGACAGTTGACAGTTGACAGTTNACAGTTGATAGTTGACAGTTGACAGTTGACAGTTGACAGTTGATAGTTGACAGTTGACATTTGACAGTTGACAGTTTTTCTTCTTCCTTC
>DOIX01000107.1:21372-21592 GCA_003511885.1 Cyanobacteria bacterium UBA11153 | reverse complement strand
AATCGGATTAGTTGGAAACAATTAAGACGAATATTGCCCAAATACAAATAGCCAACACCCTACCGATTGGGTTAAATCGGATTAGTTGGAAACCCAAATAGCCAAACGTATTAAATACATTTTTCTCCCCCTACCGATTGGGTTAAATCGGATTAGTTGGAAACGGCTGAATCATAGCCAATTTGGGGTCCCCTTTGCACCCTACCGATTGGGTTAAATC
>DOIX01000107.1:13567-21204 GCA_003511885.1 Cyanobacteria bacterium UBA11153 | reverse complement strand
TTAAATCGGATTAGTTGGAAACGGCTGAATCATAGCCAATTTGGGGTCCCCTTTGCACCCTACCGATTGGGTTAAATCGGATTAGTTGGAAACCATTACAATTTCTACATTCAGTTGTGCTAATTTCCCTACCGATTGGGTTAAATCGGATTAGTTGGAAACAGTAATTGTGTGCTAAAACTCATAAATTATGAGTCTTAGCACGTCCTGCTAATTGGGTAAAATAGAAATGAAAAATACTGTATCTAAGACCAATCGTACAGCTCTCGGAGCATTGACACAGAAACACTGAGTCCTTGTTTTAAGAGAGTATTAAAGTAATCATTAATAGGCGTTATCGGATTTCTCAGGCGCAGTCGGCAAGTCTCTGCTGCGGTTCTTACCAAGGCGGGTTTCAAGTCGATTAGATCGGAGATAAAATCATCGGGATGGAGAGCTTCAATCTCATACATCTCCAGGGTGGCTTGGGGAAAATCTGAAAGGTTAAATGTGACAATGAAGTCGGCACCCGTTTTAATCGCTGCGGCTAGAACATGGCGATCGTCTGGATCTGGTAGTTTAAGTGAGGGAATCAGGTACTCATAGCCAGTAACCAGGCAATCCCGCACATGGCTGTTCATCAATTCTTTGGTGCGAGTAAGTTGAAAAAGTGTCAGATCCGGTCTTTGTTTAAGAACATTCCGAATCCACTCATCATGAATTTGCTCTGTCCATCGCGCTCTAAACAAATCAGTTAGTGCTAACTGCATAAGTAGATCTCGTAGAGGTGCTGGATACAAGACACAGGCATCATACAGGGCTGTGAAGTTTGATCCCATATATTCAGTCATAACCCATCTTCAGCTCTTGCGCTTGAGCCGCAAGTTGATCCAGGGCTTCCATCCGCTTGCTATCAACTATTTGTTTATACATCATTAAATCTTCAAAGAGAATGCGGCGATGCCTTCCCACACGGCGACAGGGTAGCAAACCTGATTCAATCTGCTTGACAAGGAATGGGCGGGATACATTCAAGATATCTGCTGCTTCCTGAGTCGTGAGTTCCCCATGGATAGGGATGAGGGTAACCGTATTCCCCTGAGCCATAAGTGAGAGAATATCCACTAGGAGATTAAATGCGGCTGTGGGGATTTCGACCGTCTGTTCCCTTCCATCCTCTTCAACCACTTTAAGTTGCTTCGTCGGCTGTTTGAGGCGAAGATGTGATGCCAAAATGCGGCTACTTTCTTGAGAAAGCTTGGCATCTGCCTCTGTAGGAATTGCAGGTTTATTGTAAGTAGTAGAGAGTGCCATAGAAATTTTCTTCGCGATTCAGGTAAGCCAGCCTTAGTCCAGGGTTTGGGTTTTGAAGCAAAGCCTCTCATACCTCTGTATAGTTCTAGTCTAGACGAGCAACGAAACAAACGCAATAATCAAAATATAAGATCACCGACTTCTCGCTTGTAGTCGAGGATCTGAAAGTGTTGAGGTTTGAGAAAAGTTTAGAAGAAAGTGCGATCGCTTCAGGAGGATAGCTCCTCTTTCGCAATAACCCGGCAGTGGTTCAAACCACTGCCTAATAGCTTAAGTCAGTTAAAACTGACTGGTATGATAATTTCAGTCCATCCCAATGGACTTAAGCTGTGAGCCGTAGAATTAATTCTACGGCGTGTTTTGCTCTTTGATGAACAAATTTAAAAAATGATGCCAATATTTTACGAGCGACTATGACTAACCCTCAGACAGAATTCGATACTCCCTGGAAAGACGCAATCGAACGTTATTTTCCAGAATTCATGGCTTTCTTTTTTCCCCAAGCTAACGCCGAAATCGATTGGACAAAAAACTTCGAGTTTTTAGACAAAGAATTACAACAAGTTGTGCGAGATGCGGAATTAGGGAAGCGTTTAGTCGATAAACTAGTCAAACTTTATCGTCAAAATGGCGAAGAAGCTTGGGTACTAATCCATATCGAAGTCCAAAGTCAAGAAGAATCAAACTTCGCTCAACGGATGTTTGTTTATAATTATCGTATCTACGATCGCTATAAGCGAAACGTCGCTTCTCTGGCGGTTTTGGGAGATGAGAGAGACAACTGGAGACCAAATCAATTTGGCTATCAGTTATTTGGTTGTAGGGTAGGATTTCACTTTCCGGTCGTGAAAGTGCTAGACTATCAACAGGAGTGGCAAGCTTTGGAATTAAATCCCAACCCTTTTGCCACAGTTGTCATGGCTCATCTCAAAGCTCAAGAAACCAAATCGGATCGGAATAAACGTAAGGAATGGAAACTAATCCTAACGAGACGATTGTATCAAAAAGGTTACGGAAGAGAAGATATTATCAATCTCTTCAGTTTCATCGATTGGGTAATGAGTTTACCAGAAGAGTTGGAACAGGAATTTTGGCAAGAGTTGCGTAACTTTCAGGAGGAGCAAAGGATGCCGTACATTACTAGTGTAGAGAGAATTGGTATTAGAAAGGGAATTGAGGAAAGCCAAGGAGAAATGAGGCAAATTCTTCTAGACAGTATTGAACTAGGTTTGGATCTGAAATTTACTTCGGTTGGTTTAAGGTTATTACCTGAATTTTCTCAGATTCAGAATGTGGAACTCTTAAGAAAAATTCAAAGACGGTTGAGAACAGCAAATACTCTGGAGGAATTCCGCAAACAGGTATTGCTGGACGGAATTGAATTAGATTTAGAGGTTAAATTTGGTGCAGTTGGCTTAAGTCTGTTACCAGAAATTGCTCAAATTCAGAATGTGGAATTGTTGCAAGAAGTTCAGAATGGGGTGAAAAACGTGACAACTATTGAGGAGTTGCGGCAAATTTATCTGTCTGATTTGTCAGGAGGATAGCTCATCTTTCGCAATAACCCGGCAGTGGTTCAAACCACTGCCTAATAGCTTAAGTCAGTTAAAACTGACTAGTATGATAATTTTAGTCCATTTTAATGGACTTGAGCTATTAGCCGTAGAATTAATTCTACGGCTGGTTTGGCTCCTTACTGACAATGTTGAGGTTTGAGTAATGGTTTTAAATTGGCTATAGGGCATAGTTATGTTCAGTAGTTGTCACTGCCATTTTGTGTTAAAATATTGACTTTAACATAAATCACAAAATGACACTAAAAGAATTAGAACCTCAACTCCTTGCCTTAACTGTGGCAGAAAAAGCACAAGCCATACAACTTTTAGCACAGAGTTTAAGTAATATTTGGCAAGGCATTGAAAAAACTCCAGGTATCTGTGGCGGTGATGCCAGAATCGCCAAAACTCGCATCCCTGTTTGGTCTTTAGTTAATTATCAGCGCTTAGGTGCTAATGATGCAAGAATCTTACAGGATTTTCCTGATTTGAGTGCAGGAGATTTAGTCAATGCTTGGGCTTATGCAAATGCGCACTCAGAGGAAATTGAAGCAGCAATCCATAGAAATGAGGAAGACTAAAAGTGGCGCGTCTCTATGCTGATGAAAACTTCCCTTTACCCATTATAGAAATACTGCGGATTGCAGGTCATGATATTCTTACTTCTAGAGAAGCAGGAAACTCTGGATTAGGGATTCCCGATGAGGAAGTTTTAGCCTTTGCCATCAAGGATGAACGTGCCGTTTTGACACGTAATTGGGATGATTTCCGACAACTACATCGCCGACAACCTCACCATTTCGGAATTATCATCTGTAAAGAAGACTTAAACATAGAAAGACAAGCAATACGAATCGATGAAGCAATTGTTAGTGAGGATACTTTAAGAGGCAAATTAATTAGAGTAATTCGTCCTCAAAAGTAGCCAGTAAGCTGCGTTACCTTTCGGATAAGGCACCATCCGAGGTATACAGCAGTTTATCACTCGGTGTAGTACAGTTTTTTAATTTTAACCAGAGATGTAGACGAAGCATCTCCGCAGGCGTAACTCCTGCATCAGTCGAGATTGACAAAACTGCGATCGCACTTATCCTCCAATCTCCACACCCCATACACCATAAGGCTTGAGATTTCCTGGAAATTCCCCTTTCCTACCATAGTGTACCTTTAGATTGTCAACACGCAAATAGAAAAGGGATGCGACAAAACATCATGAGTCAAACTCGTCGGGTACTAATTTTTGCCGATAGCGACAATACCTTCCTATCCGCACAAAGCTTTAACCGCAGAATCGACTGGCAGAAAATTCGCGAGTATCTCGCGGACCCCAGAGAAGGGAGAGAATTAATTGAAATGGTAATCTACGTTGGGCTACCCCCAGCGCGAGAAAGATTTGAAGAACAACGAAAAACCAAGGAAAAATTCATCTATTGGGCAAAAAGTAATGGCTTTTTAGTTGTTGTCAAAGAAGGAAAAGCCAAAGGTGAGGAATACGAAACCAATATTGATATCGTCATGGCAATGGATGCGATTGAATTAGCCTTAGAAGTTCGTCCCGATATTGTTGTTTTAGTCACCGGAGATTCTGACTTCGCCTATTTAGCTGAAAAATTGAGAAGACGGGGAATGCGAGTAGAAGTGGCTTCTGTCGAACAATCTTTGGGTAATGACTTAAAAGTTTCTGCCAGCAGCGTTATCGATTTAATCGGAGTATTTGATAATTTTCAACAACAAAACAACCAGCAAAACTATCACAGAATTGGTAACGCTAATCTCTTTGATTAATTCACTTTATGTCAGCAACAAGGAATTAGACGATGCTTGCTCTACCTCAAATTAGAACCAAAAACACCATGGAAATGGTTAATGGCAAATTAATTGTTCAAGAATCAAACGAGTTGGAGTGCGTTAACGCACAAGTTACTAACCTCAGCCAACAAATTAAACGCTTAGAATGCCAACTTCTCACAACCCAACAACAAGAGAGGAAAGAATACCAAAATCAGCTCAAAAGTGTGAGAGGCTCTCTTGAAAAAATTGAAGGGCTGTACAATCAATTACTTGCTACCACAATCATCGCATCTTTTTTCGTAATTGTGGGGTTATTCTCTCTCGGGTTAAACATCAGTTTCTTGGCTAAGTCATGTCAAGAAAATTCCCAACAACTTTCTGGAATCATCCTCGATCCTAAATAGGAAAATGAAAAGAGAAAATAGGCAACACCTAATTCAAATATATCCTAGCTCAATGACTGAGAAGCAAAGCTAAATAGAGGAAAATCAAATGAGAGCAGTAATTAACGGGAAATTAGTCGATTTACCCAATGGAACAACCGTGGAAGAATTAAGAACCAGATTACCAGAAATTGGCAATGATGACGTAATGGAAGAAGGGTTTAGCGGAACCAAACCTTTAAAGGAAAACGAAGCCCTTAAAGAAGGTTCAAAAGTTTGGACAGTCCCCAAAATTGTCAAAGGATAAAGGAGAATCATGACGATTACCATTAATTCCCGCACTTCTGGATTTCAGCCGACAGCCAGACTAACCGCTGAACTGAAAATTCTGGAAAGAGTCGCCAAAAATGCGATCGTAGGTGGTAAAACCATTAGCGGTATTCAATACACCGCCATAATGGTAAAAAGAATGCCTTTATCATCGAAAAAATTCACAGTCACCAACTCGGATATCCTGTTTTTGTTACCACCAGATTATCCTCGACTGCCACCAATTGGCTGCTATCTCAATTATCCTTGGAATACTGTAGGAGAAGGAGATCATCACTTTACTCGACAAAGCTATTATGGCGCACCATTTTTAAGCGAGGAAGGCTGGTATTGGTATTGTGTTGGACTAGGTGGTGGCTTTAATCGAGAGAGATGGCTCAATTCTTGGCGACCTAGTAATTCTCCGGGAAATGGACATAATTTGGCTACTTTATTTATTACAGCTCGTCATGCAATTAATGAGGAATAAAGTAGGATAGTGCGCCAGTAAAAAAAAGTACGGAAGTACGATAGTTGGACAGTAGTTTTAATCACTGTATTATAGCTAAAGTCGGGGGAGCATCCCAATTTAGAAGAAATACATATTGTATTCTTGCTCCCCCGTTTCACAAGCAGGGCTGGGGGGGGGAAACTTTGGTAAAAACAAGTATCTTGGCCAAAGTGGGATCCTCCCAAAGTCGGTTAAAACCGACTAGCATCAGAATTTCACTCCATTTTAATGGACTTGAGCTTTTAGACAGAGAATTTATTCTCTGTCGGTTATCAAAATTAGTGACAATTCCGATCCCGAGAAAAAGATTCAGTCAAAAATCCTGAATTATCTATAATCAACCTCAACAAATCATTCAATCATTTCTCAACTAAAACTATGAATAACTCCGCCAATTTACCCAAAAACTCTCTCCATGTTTCCCCTTCCCTCTGGCAAGAATTCCGCCATGTCATGCTACAGAATCGTACCAATAATAATGACGAAGTAATCGGGTTTTTATTCTGTAAGCGCCATCAACTGGGAAAAGATAAAGTCAGATATGTACCTCAATCTTGGATAGTTCCCACTTCAGATTGCTACGAACGTCAATCAGCTAGCGGGTTGGTTATTAAACAAGAATTTCACCTCTATTTATTAGAAAAATATCTCCAGCCAGGTGATTTGGATGTGGTTCACATTCACACTCATGCTGGAGAAAGTACTCCTTGTTTTTCTTGCGTTGATGACCGTTATGAATCTGAATATGCTCGATTTCTTTCTTCTCGTTTTCAGCAAAAACCTCGGTTAATTTCTGGTGTTTTTGATGAGTCATTGCAGAAATCTCAATTCCGAATTTGGTATAAGAAAGGGACGGGTTTTGAAAGGGTGCGTTTTTCTGATTCTTGGTTTGAATTACCGGAATCTACCTCAATTATGAGGAAAAATGATGAAATGTTTAATCGGCAAAAAGTATTTGGCGAAACTTTTCAAGCCAGATTAGGACAATTGACTGTTACCTTAATTGGTTGTGGAGGAATCGGGTCAGTTTTTGCCGAACAATTAGGGCGTTTAGGGGTAAAAAAATGGGTTTTGGTCGATCCAGACAGGTTGGAAAGAAGCAATCTAAATCGCATGGTGGGTGCAACCGAGAAAATGGTAGATTGGCGGTGGCATAAGGTTGAATATGTCAAGCAATTAATTAAACAAATTTATCGCACGGGTTCTTGTGTCAAAGCAATACCTACTTCTGTTGAAAATGGATTAGTGGAATCGGAAATTGCAGCTTCCGATTTAATTGTTGTGGCTACAGATAATCACTATTCCCGACAAATTGCCCAAGAATTATCTTTAAAATATATGCGTCCTTTGATTTGTTTGGGTACTCATATTGAGGTAAAACCGAATGGTACTCCTCGGATGTATTGTCGCGTCACTGTTCCCCCATTAGGAGGTGGTTGGTGTTTGATGTGCGGTAATATTATTAATCTACAAAGGGCGGCTTTAGAATCTGCTGCGGTTGAGATTGAAAATATGGCAGCACAAGCGGGTTATTTATCTGGTATTAACGATCCGGCGGTATTTTGGTTAAATAGTATCTGTGCTAGCACGGGAGTTGGTATTATTCAGGGTATGGTGGGAGGCTTTTTGAATGTGGATGCTGGTTTGGATTGGATTTATGAATTTCCGGAGTGCAAGTGGCACAAGACTAATACTGATTATTTGGTAACTCCTGATTGTTATTTTTGTAATTCAGAATATCGGGATTCAGAGGTAGCTTAGGTTTTTACCTCCCCAGCCCCCCTTGTGAAAGGG
>DOIX01000107.1:4846-13306 GCA_003511885.1 Cyanobacteria bacterium UBA11153 | reverse complement strand
TCTTCCCTCACGGGATGCTCCCATTTTCAATCCCATTGAGGAAGGAATTGTCCAATAGACATCTCCAACAAATAAATTATCGCCTAGGGCGTGTTTAGATCTCCAGGAGAGGGTGAAGGATATGGACTGTATATCCAGGGTTTTCAACATAAATTATCGCCCATGTCATTCACCCCTACATAGATACTACATAGACAAAAGATCTTGATTTAAGTATGGTTACAAACTGGCGATTAATCGGGGTTACAATCGCAATGTATCATAAGTGCGATCGCAATTCTGCCAACTCGCAAAATGCGATCGCTTTTTGATGAAGATACGATTTACACAGGAGGGCTAATAATCCTGTGGCTGGTGCTGGTTTTCAAGTTTTGTGGGGGACTCCCCATCCCCAGTCATCTACTAAGCATAAATACTCAGGAAAAAGACCTTTCCAATTAACCGTATACTGTAGAAATCAGCAATGAGTGGTAGGTAAGCAATGATATTGAAGTCCAAAACCAAACCAGAATTTTCCATCCAAGAACTTTTAGCGCCGAATTCCCCTTGGCAGTTTTTGGGCTTTGTGGTAGTAACTATCATCATGACTCAACTCACTGAATTCAATCCAGTTGGATTAGTGGGAACTATAATTATTTTTATAATTTGGTGGTGGTTGGATCTCCAAAAATCTCAAGAGAGAATTAAATATTTAAAGGAACAATCCTTTCTTTTTCTTAAACCACAACCGCCTGCACCAGCCAAGGGATTAATTTTACTTTTAAGTACCTATTCTCCCAGCCAACCACATCTCAGAGATCCTCAAGTTTTGGAACCTTTGGTCAAAAAAATTCGCCAAACATTAATCACCCAATTAACCGAAGAAGATTTTACCAATATCGATATTTTCAATTCTAACTTACGTCCGCAAATTGAAGCAATCAAGTTCCATGCTGACTCCGGGATCTTACATGAACTTTGGTTTTTGGCTACCCCAGATAGCCGAGGCGAGAGAGGTTCCGAAATCGCGGCTGAAATCTTAGCCAGATATACACTGTTTAAGTATAATTGCCAACTGACAATTAATCGAGGTCAAGATTACACAGTTGAAAGCTGGAACTATCTTAAACTTTGCCAAATAGTCCAGGAAATTTTTGAGAATTCCGGCTATAAAGATGAAGTGATAGTTGCCGATATTACTGGAGGAACGAAAATGATGAGCGTTGCCCTAGCGATGGCTTGCATTTCTTCTCCCAAGCGGAAGATGCAGTATATGGATTCAAAACGAGATTGGCAAGGGGAACCTTTATCCCAAGGAGAAATTAAACCTATTCTGATTGATGTCGATTCAATTTTTCATCTCTAATCCCATAAATACTTTTTGAGTTAGATAGGAGGACTTTATGAGCGCAAAATGTTACACTGTCATTACTTTTGCCCCCGTGCAAGGGTTTATTGAGAAATCGCGCAAACTTAGAGATTTGTATGGAAGTTCCTATATTCTCTCCTTACTGTCTTGGGTTATCTGTCAGGCGGCTTTAAAACTAAACTGTGTGGTTGTATCTCCGGCTTTGCCTAATGTTACCCAAGGAATGCCCAATCAAATTATTGTGGAAGGGGAGATTGATCGGGAAAATATCGAAAAGATTAAAGGATTTTTCAATCAGGCTTGGTCACTTTTAGCTGATACCTGCCAATCATGGATTGAAAAGAATATTCAAACAATTCAAGATGAAGAAGAAAAAGAACAGCAATGGTATTATGAAAGTTGGCACAGAGATTGGAAAATGTGGAAAAAGTATTCCTGGGAATTTTTCTATGCAATTGGGGAACCAGGAGAAAGTATTACCGAAGTACGTCAGCGCCTCAATCAAGTTAAAAACTCTCGCGATTGGACGGGAATTAACTGGCAGGGAGAAAGTTCTACCCTTTCTGGTGCAGATGGAATCGCATATCCTTATTTGGGACCTAAACTAGATCTAAACGATCCTCATTATCGACAAAAGATAACCGCACTATGCCAAGTCGATCCGCGTAATTATAACTATCAAGCAGAAAAAACAACTGTGCGAAGATTTTATCGAGAACTTAGTTATAAACTGGGTGAATCTTTTATCGAGTTCAATGGGTTAAAAATTAAAGATGAAGAAAAGATCGAACAAATCCGAGAATATGGTTCTTCCTTCATCGACATCCGAGAAGAATTAAGCATACCGGAATTAATTAAGCGCTTGATTACCCACCAAGCAATTGTGGAAAACTTGACAATTTGCCTGCGGGATGAACTAAAACTAGAGGTTAGAGACGATGAAGATCAGCAAAAAATACCTGAATGGAAATTAAATCAAGTTGCCGAAGAGATTAAACCTAGATCTTTTGGCAGTTTAAGTCGCCTCAAAGATAAACCTGAAGATAAAAAATACTGGACAGCTTGGTTTTTAGGTGATGGGGATGGTGCTGGGAAATACTTTCAATCATTAAAGCCAGAAGAAGAAGCTCAAAAGCTTAAGGAATTTAGTAAGGAAATGCGGAATTGGGGGAAAACGCTGAGGAAACAACAGGATCGATATTTAAAAGGTAAAGGACGAATGATTTATGCTGGAGGAGATGACTTTCTCGGTGTTCTATATAAAGCAAATCAACAGATTCCTGCCCTTGAATGTTTGGAATTATTTTATACCTTTAAATCAGGGATTTGGCAAAAACCCGAACGGAAAAAAATCTCAGCCAGTGTAGGTTTTGTCTGGGCTGCACCTGGAGTGCCGCAACGGGATGTACTGCAACACTGCCACGCAGCAGAAGGTGCGGCTAAAAGTACGGGGCGCGATCGCATTTCTTTCCGTATCCTGTTTAATAGTGGTAACTACTTAGAGTGGGTGTGTCCTTGGTGGTTATTGGATAAGGTAGATTTGTTGAATTTTTTCCCTAGTTTTCCTGACAAGACTCAGAATTTAATTGAGAGTTATCAGGATCGGGATAATGGCGATAACTGGACTCACTTTTATCGAGATGTGGCTACTTTGGAATCGCGTCATGCTTTCAGCGATAAATCAATTGATATTGCCCTCGGTTTGATGGAAATTTATTTTGCTTCTACTTGGCGAGATATAATCGGGAATACTGATAACTGGTGGAATCATTACAACGAGCATGAAATCCAGGAATTTACCGGAATTTTAGGAGATCCGAAGCGATTCAATCCTGAATATCAAGAAACTCCAGAATTGAGAAATGAGTTAAACAATAGCCCAAAAGTTAAAGAGGCTTTTAATAATTGGGTAATTAATCTCGCCAAAGTTGGATTTCACTTAACAGATAACCATGGAAACTCAAACTAACGATCAAACTAACGCTGAATTTAAGTATCTCATTCTCGTTGAACCCCTCGGCTTTCTTTATGGTAGTGCGGGACGGTTTTTATCTCCAGAAAATTTGGTTGGACTTTCTGGGAGTAGCTTTCCGCCAAGTGCGGCGACAGTTTCCGGTATTTTTGCCGCACATTACGGTAATGATGCTATTCAAAACTTGTATTTAGCCGGACCATTTTGGGGCAAGACAGAGGAGGTAAAATCTGCCAAGCAAAACTTTTATGTGCCAACTCCTTTAACCTATTTAGTCAAAAATGGAGAAATGCGCCATCAGCTACATTGGGATACCGCAAAAAAGGGTTGGTTTGATGAGAAAGGTGAAGCGCCAACGGATAAATTTGATAAAGGGACATGGATTGCGATCGCAAACTGGCAAAAACCTACTAAAGTAGAGAAAAGTCCTTGGAAATTTTCTCCCCATCTTCATCCCAAACTAGAGGAAAATGAAAGAAGGGTAATCCGCCAAGACAATGGTAATAATCGGGAAAAAGAGGGAAGTCTATTTCTGGAAAATGCCGTTGAAATGCCTCAAGATACCTGTTTAGTTTATTTATCTACTCACAAACTCGAACCGGGTTGGTATCGTTTTGGCGGAGAAGGGCATTTAGTGGATATTACCTCTGTTGAAATTAATCAAAAACACAGACAACTATTGAGTCAACCCATAAAAAAACAGTTTGCTTTAATTACTCCGGCTGTGTGGGGTTCAAATCGTCTTTCTTATCGACATCCCATTCAACTACAAAAAGGCAATTCTGAAAATGATAAACCGGAAGATTCAGAAAGTCAAGACACAACTGTTTGGGAAGTAGAAACCCTCTATACAAGTCGTGCTATTCCTTTTCGCTATCGCTTAGGTGATGCCAAAAATTCCCAACCCCATCAACCAAAAGTCCTTTCACGGGGACGTTATGCTGTCCCTGCTGGTACAGTTTATGTATTGAAAGAGGGTATTTCCAAGCCTTGGCATAATTGGGATGAATCTTGGTTTCCTAAAGAAGGACCATCGCTGAAACGTTGGGGATGTGGATTGGCTTTACCTCTGCCTACAACTTCGTAAATCAAGTTCGTAAATTAAGTTCGTAGTAAGCACTTTAGTGCAAATAGACGATTTTGAGGCACTGAAGTGCCTACTACGAACAATCATCGTATAATTTGGAGAGTTAACAATGTACAAAAAAGCTTACGGCATTATTGAAACCCAAGCACCACTCCATGTGGGTGCAACTGCGGGTGAAGAAACGGGTAATTTGAACCTGATTTTTCGGGATCAATTTACTCAGACGGGGATTATTCCTGGGAGTTCGATTCGGGGTCGGTTTCGGGCGGATATGCGTCAGGAAAAAGGAAAAGTTGATTACTGGTATGGCAAAGAAGCTTCTCCCAGTCAATCGAAATCTGATGAATCAAAGGATACTACTGAGAATAATACCACTGAAGGAATCATTAAATTTGAATATGCTTCCCTGGTTTGGATTCCCGTTTATTGTCCCAATCAACCAATTGTTAGAGTTTCTTGTCCGGCTTTGCTGAAACGCTATCAAAAGGTAACAGGTCAAACCGTAACGGAATTTAAACCTTATAGCTACTTTGGCAAAGCTTCTGGTAAAACTCTCTTTTTTAACTTGGGATTTCTGAAACTCAAGCAAGAGGATAAAGACTTAGCCAACTGCATTCCTAAAGAAGTTGACGATGCCAACAAACATCTGCTGGTGGTTGTTAATGATAAGGAGATATCTATGATTCACGATATGGCACTTTATCGTCAGAGTCGCGTTTCACTTGAACCAGACAAAAAGAAAGCGAAAAAAGGAGCTTTTTTTGATGTGGAAGCTTTACCAGAATGCACGGTAATGGTATTTCCCATTGCTATGCGGAAAACCTATGATAGCAAGACTGTGGATTGGGAAGAATTTTTAACTGATGGCAAATTTATTGACCAAGGGAAAGAACTTTATTTTGGTGGGTTAGAATCGATTGGTTTTGGTCGAACTGAAGTTTGGTTAAAATCTCATAATTCTAATTAAAGCAGCCTTAATTCCAGGAAATACAACTGATTCAAGGAGGTAAGTTTATGACTGAGACACAAGAAAATCAAGCTACTAAAGAAACAAACTTTTTTCGACCTTACGATCTAGATTATGAAGCTCAACTGTTAGTGCTAAAGTATCGAGACAAGAAAAATGTTTTGAATGAGTCTCATAAAATGAGAATGGCTGTAGCTTATGGATTGGAAAGATTTTGGGGCGAACACTTACGACTGAAGCGCGATAAAGACAGTAAAGAAAAAGGGGCATACTGGAAAGATGTCTGGGATAATTTAGTCAAAATCTTAGATGATGCTGGGGTAAAGTTGCCTAATGATGATGTGAAGTCTACCCTTCCCGATCGCACTCGCGAAGAGAAAGAGAAAAAAGAGGCAGATGAAACGAAAAAAATTCAAGGTATGGCTAAGAAAATTTGGGAAATACCGTTGCCAGATCAAAGAATTGCCTTAATGGTGCTGACTCAGTTCTGCGAGGCATTAGTTTGGTGGACTCAACGTTATAAAAAAAAGGAGAACAACAATAGTTAAGGGCTAAATTAGATCAAATTTACCTGTCAACTGTTGAAACAAACAAAGGATAGATAGCGATGGTTTTTGCTAAAGCATTACAAAGAGCGCAAAAAGCTCAGGTACAAAAAGGTGGCAAGAGTAATATCGATATTCCCGACCAAGATAGGGAGGATTGCTGGGAAAAACCCGATCCGGAACAAGTACCAATGATGTATCGCGCTCAAGTCTCTGGACGGTGTAGCTTACAGTATGCGAAAAATAACCAAGATTTAGATCGATGGACTGAAGAATGGGTTTATCCTAAATCTGAAGATAGCACTCCATTTAATCAGTATGCAGAAGCCCATCTAGGACGAGATGGTGCTGCGTACCGGATTAAAATTGACTTTCCTTTCCGCGTGTTTACCAATTGCGGTCAGGATAGCATCTTGCGTCCGACTATTGGCAAAAATGGTATTCCTTTTATTCCTGGAAGCGGTATTAAAGGATTGTTTCGCCGAGTCTGCGATTGCCAGGATGAAGAGTACTATTGCGGTAGTGGGGAGCAACAGGGAATTTTAAGATTTCACGGTGCTTATCCAATTGGTGATTGGGCTGGGACAAAAACGGTTGTCAAGGATAATGAGGAAAAAATCTGCTATCGTTTCATTGATGTAGTCCATCCGCAACAGGAGCGACAAGTGCAAGGAAAGGGTTCTCCCAAAGCAATTGCGATCGCTAGCTTCTATCAGCCAACATTTGTTTTTGAGTTAAGCAGTACTAAACCTTTAGCAGACAAGGAATGGCAAAAGATTGAAGGACTATTAAAACAGGCATTACGTGCGGGAATCGGGGGTAAAACCAGCACAGGATATGGTTTATGCTTTATCCCTCAAGATAAGTATCCGCTGTGGGTTTCTCTCAAAGGAATCGGTGTTAGTCCTTTGCTTCGCAGTAATGAACCAGAGTTTCGACCTAATGTATTTAAAGCGACTCTCAAAGGTCATGTCAATCGCTTACTTGCAGGTATCACTAACGATGAAAATCTGATCAAATCTAAGATTAGCACCCTGTTTGGAGATACGGGCAATCCAGGCAAATTACAAATTTATTGGCAGACTAACCAAGAATTTCCTAAATATGACACTCAGGGAATAGAAAAAACACCTGTCTATGAAACTAAAGGGCAATTCTATCTTGATGCCCCCAATCAAGATATTAATTTCCTGAAAAAGGTTGTGGAATTTACTTTAATTATGGGAGGATTGGGTAAATCCTGGCGAAGAGTTTGGCATAAAGATTTTTTCTCTGACTATAAAACTCGTGCCATTGGTTGTCATTGGGAATGGTTAGATAGCGATTTCAACAATCGTCCTTTAAACGATGCTCCTGCGATTGAAGATGGTCGGATCGCGATGAAAAATAGCAATGATTTGAAAACCTTTTTAGAGGGGTTACGTCAGGAGTTAATCAAGTATTTGGGAATTAATGCTAAAGCCATTCAATGCTTGTCTTGGAAAGAATCTTGGTGTCCCCAACGCTTAAGTGTTTACAGCCAAGTTGTTGCTAAATCTCAAGCAATTGAGTTATTTCACAATGAAATATTTAAGACAACTCCAGCAATTGGCGGACGAAACCCAGGCGATTCCAGACCAACATCTGTCAGTTGTGTTTGGCATCGGATGTTACCGATTGGTGGTAATCAATATCTAGAAATTGTCACTCTATTTCATGGGGGTAATTCCGGTAATTCTCCTGGTTTAAATGAGTGGAAGCGGCAAGGAGTGAATCAGTTACCGGAATTTGTGAAAAAACTCAAAAGTTCTGGATTTACCTTAACTTGGG
Organism: Cyanobacteria bacterium UBA11153; assembly: GCA_003511885.1. Lineage (GTDB taxonomy): Bacteria > Cyanobacteriota > Cyanobacteriia > Cyanobacteriales > Coleofasciculaceae > Limnofasciculus. Next base: position 5,578 of record DOIX01000107.1, on the reverse strand, counting down.
GTAGTTAACCTGGGAGATCTCCGACTTCTCCAAGAAGTCGGAGATCTGAAGAAGTTATCAATCTATCTTAGAGACAAAGAGATGTTTAATAATTGACGACAGAGGCTACAGGCTGGAAAGCACCTGTAGGTGTCATCACCCTGAAAACGTAGTTTGTCACTTAGGCTGGCTATCTCTACACTGTTTGAGCTGGTTGTCCAGTTTTGTCCAGTGTTTGGTGGATAGCGAGGTGATGGTTATAGACAATAATCGAGAGACGGGTTCGATTATCTACAAGCTGATTTAGCTAAAAGATAGACCAATATTGCCTTTGGTGCAGTGCGCGATCGCAAAAATGGTGGATAATCTTTTGATTTCCTCTATTCTCAGCCTCAAGGGAATAGGGAAGGGGGAATGGGAGAAGAGAGTTTTCCGTTTTCTCTCCAGCCCCTCTGCCCCCCAGCCCCTCTGCTCCCTTCTCGGCTGGAAAACGGCTGTGGCTATTACTACATCTAGGTTTCAAGCAATTTGTAACATCGTCATCGACACCACTCGCCAAATCGCTGAAACCCTATATTTTTCGTTGACTGGTGTCGATGCCTTACAGGGCAAGGGTTTGAGGTATGTGTTTTGCTCAATTTTTGAGAGGATTCGTTAGGTTTTTATCAGTGGTGTCGATTTGGCTTCTGAAACCCTCTCTGTGTAAGGCTTCCTGAGAGAACTCTTTACAAAACCTCTTCCCCGAAAGGGGAT
>DOIX01000107.1:3199-4631 GCA_003511885.1 Cyanobacteria bacterium UBA11153 | reverse complement strand
AAATCGGATTAGTTGGAAACCTCACTTCAACGGAAGTCCTGTCACTTCCGTCAGAATTTAAACCCTACCGATTGGGTTAAATCGGATTAGTTAGAAACTCTCGTGCCTGATCGGCCGAGATAAGAGTCTCGTCCCCCCCATCGACCCTACCGATTGGGTTAAATCGGATTAGTTGGAAACCCAATCATAGGCCCTGAAGGGGCATCTATGGGAATAGGAACCCCTACCGATTGGGTTAAATCGGATTAGTTGGAAACCCTTGTTGAGAACCCTCTCTTTTATATTTAACCCTACCGATTGGGTTAAATCGGATTAGTTGGAAACAATAACAGTCTGTGGGGGGAGTTACCTCCCGCTCCCCTACCGATTGGGTTAAATCGGATTAGTTGGAAACTTTTTCCTTATTTTGGTTAAAAAACCAGATTTTGGAAATCCCTACCGATTGGGTTAAATCGGATTAGTTGGAAACCTCTGGCTGATCCTGAGGAACTGCAAACAAAATTTCACCCTACCGATTGGGTTAAATCGGATTAGTTGGAAACACACAGGCAATACGCCGTTGGTTACCGCCACTGACGTGGCTGACCCTACCGATTGGGTTAAATCGGATTAGTTGGAAACAAACACTACCCAAGGCCCTGTTTTGTATGCTACACCAACCCTACCGATTGGGTTAAATCGGATTAGTTGGAAACGCTAGTCTCTTCCATTTGGGATATTTTTTTATGAATGTTTCCCTACCGATTGGGTTAAATCGGATTAGTTGGAAACGTTGTTTTCTTTGTCTCCGTTAGCCGAGTAGGCAACCCTACCGATTGGGTTAAATCGGATTAGTTGGAAACCCCCATAGTGTAGTCAGTCTTGTCGCAGAAGCCTGTAGTGGGGTCCCTACCGATTGGGTTAAATCGGATTAGTTGGAAACTTGATTCCCACCCTGTTGGAAGGTCTGAAATTTTAACCCTACCGATTGGGTTAAATCGGATTAGTTGGAAACTTGGAGATAGGGATCCTCCCCCATAGTGTAGTCAGTCTTGTCCCCTACCGATTGGGTTAAATCGGATTAGTTGGAAACTTTTTTATATTTTCTGCTGTTTGCTCAGCATTTCTCTGTTTCCCTACCGATTGGGTTAAATCGGATTAGTTGGAAACGCCGAATGGAACTCCTTCGTTGCGGTCAACGAAAACCCTACCGATTGGGTTAAATCGGATTAGTTGGAAACGTTAACATTTTTCCTCAACTCGGGGTAAACATTGCCGAGTCCCCTACCGATTGGGTTAAATCGGATTAGTTGGAAACGTTCTGTCCCTGATCGGTTATCGAAAATGGAGCATCCCCTACCGATTGGGTTAAATCGGATTAGTTGGAAACGAAACTCCCCGTGTCCGAGACACGGAATTTTAACCCTACCGATTGGGTTAAATCGGATTAGTT
>DOIX01000107.1:2749-2906 GCA_003511885.1 Cyanobacteria bacterium UBA11153 | reverse complement strand
GATTTCTTGAAGAAGTCGGGGATATTTATAACTTAATATTTATGCTTTTATTTCACACAAAAAAACAATAAATTAACGAACAAACATGATAAAATAAACTCATAAATATTGCCAAAAGCCCATCTCAATGACCAGATTTGCCCACGATCAATTTGCC
>DOIX01000107.1:0-2540 GCA_003511885.1 Cyanobacteria bacterium UBA11153 | reverse complement strand
GATTTGCCCACGATCAATTTGCCAAAGATTTACTAGAAGAAACACTCAGTTACCTCGGTGGCGTAACTCCCGCTAAACAAGTCCCAGCCGAAATCAGATCAATTGATATTTACTTCACCCCCAACCCCGAAAAACCCTGCTTTGCTGAATATAAAGAAAAACTAGGACTCTTAGGAAAAATGGCACTCACTCCCGCCTTATTTGAACCCTTTAGGAATCCAGTAACACCCGATCTAGTTATCAGTTGTTTAAATAAATTATTCAACGTCAAAGCTGATTTAGCCAGACAAGCCAAACGGGAAAATCCCAGCTTTAACGAAACACCTTGGTTATGGATTTTAACCCCCACAGCTTCCGATAATCTATTAAATGGATTTAAGGCAACTGAGGATGAGGGGAATTGGGGTGAAGGTATCTACTTCCTCGGAGAGTATTTCCGAACAGCGATTGTGGTTATCCACCGCTTACCGAAAACGCCAGAAACCCTGTGGTTGAGGATTTTAGGGAGAGGGAGAGTTCAAGAAGAAGCATTGATATCTCTAGCCGCCTTACCTGTAGATAACCCTTGGCGAAGAAATGCCTTAGAGCTATTTTATGAGCTAAAATTAAATCTAGATGCCAATCGCGAACCAAAGTCAAAATTAGAAACCGAGGAGGATGAGATATTAATGAGAATGATTACTCCTTTATTTCAAGAACATTTAATAGCCGCAGAACAACGTGGAGAACAACGCGGAGAACAACAAGGTATTGAACGGGGAAAACAAGAAGAAAATCGCGCTATACTAGAAACATTCCTGCGAGTAAAATTTGGTGCAATATCGCTCAAATCGGCAGTATTGATTACCCCATTATCAACCTTGCCAGCAGTAGAATTTACGATGCTATTATACCAATTATCAATGGTTTCAGTCGATGAATCGGGAGTCAAAAAAGCCAAAGAATTACTAGCAGAAAGTGTTTTGAAAATGTATTTCGAGCAACTGGAGGAACATTTAACCAATATTCTGCCCAAATTCCTAGCTTTATCTCTAGAGGAATTGAGGTTATTGGTGTCACAATTACCTCAACTATCCCTCGATCAATTATTGGTAAGATTGGATAATTCTGCCAGTTAAAACAAGTTCGTAGTGGGCGATTAATCGCCCACTACAAGCCTGACTAAGAATTTAGCAGAGGACGGACATAGCGATCGCAAAATCTCAAGGTTTGTGCCTTTCCCCTTGCTGTAGTGCGAATTGTCATATTATTCGCTTTCTCATTATCCGCCCACAAAACCCGAATTGTACCATCATCATCCACTCTTTTTACCCGCCGCAGCAGAGTCGGTTCAAAATTTCCCCCGATGATTTCCTCCACAGCATCCAGTTTAGCCAATTTTTGAGCAAAAGCTAATGTTCCTTTTGGATAATGATGCTTATCTTCAGCTATAGAATCAGCAATTTTATCAGCAACAGCAATATCAGAAGGAGGTGGATTTTCCACCAATTCTGCTAATTCTCGCTGCTGTGCCACCCGTTTCCAGAGAATCTCACCCGCTGGCGACAAAAAGATATATCCTTCTCCATCAGGCGGTAACAAGATTTGCAGAATTTGATTTCTATCTGATTCTAACATTGCTTTCAGCCGCTGATTAACATCAACCTCTTGACGAGGTTCCCCATCCAACCACTCAAAGAAACTCTCATACTCTAATAATAAATCGATATTCCAGCTAATCGGCAAAACAGGCAGAGTAATCGGTTGATCGAATTCTTGATAGATATACTTGATGGGAACTTCAAAAATCATCCCTACCAGCGTCGTATAAGCAATTTCTGCCTTAAAACCACCAGTAGCATTAATTATCACTTCTCGTTTTTCTCGTTGCGCTTTAGTAATTTCATCAATCAAAATATTAACTAAATCCCGCAAACCCTGACGCTCAAAATGAGATTCATTCGAGCCTAAAGGTAGCTGGCGCAGCCGAATATTTAACCAACCTTGTTTTTGTAAATACCGCTCTATTTCCTTAGCACAACGTTCCCCAGCCGCAGTAGCTGTATAGAGAAAGATGATTTCATCATAAGTTTGAGCAATTTTCAACAAAGAATTAGTTTCTGCTGTTGCTTTAACTGGATCTGATTTTTGCAAGAAAAAGCGCAATTCTTCATCAGTCACAGCCGCCCCAGACTTTTTCAATTCCCGTGCAACATTAGTTAACAAAGAGATACCCGTTGTGGTTAGTACAGTTTTCATAATTTCTGCTTCTGTTATATAGAAATGATGTTACTATAACAGACATAGGAAGCATAGTTTTCCATTAATAATGCAAGTTGCTAGTTACAAATATTGACGGTTAGATCCCCCCTAGCCCCCCTTTTTAAGCAGGGCTGTTTCATTGTCTAATTTTTCAATTCTATAGCCTATATGCTGTAATGGTTTTAGCCAATATTTCCCAATAGGAAATCGAAAATTACGAAAAATCCTGCTAGGGATTGCCAGGAAAGGCTTTCGATAGATACAGGAGGGAATTTCGAGCGGAGAATGAAACAGCCCTG
>DOIX01000132.1:7504-8859 GCA_003511885.1 Cyanobacteria bacterium UBA11153 | reverse complement strand
CCTAGCCCCTAGCCCCTAGGCTGAGTTAATTTTAATATTTCCTCATACCGCAAGTTGTTAGCCAAGAATGCCAAATCTTTGGCTAGTTGCTTGTCGGGAATTTCCTTAATTAGAGCCAACATCTGCTCTAAATCTCCCTGGAAAGTAGCTTGATGTAAAGATGCTAACCACTCAGATGGTAAGTCGGCAAGATTTTGGGGAGTCAGAGTCACAGGCTCTGTTGGATAAATTTGATTAACTGCCAAATTATCTAGCTCAAAGCAGCTTTCGATGTCACTGTCTCCTTCAGCCTCGTTTTTGGATAATTCCAGAAGGCAATTAAGCAACTTCAGCAAATTTTCCGCAGCACGTCTGATATTTTCTACATCCTCTCTATCCTTTTGAGATAGGGTGGAAGAGTGCCCAAGTACTTGGCTAAAGCCGAAAATGGCGTGAAGTGATGTTTTAAACTCGTGGTTGATATTCCTGAGAAATGTCTGTTTAGCAAGACTGGCGACTCTAGCGGCTTCTCTGGCTTCTTGTAGTTGCTTTTCGAGTAAGACGGTGCGAGATTGAAATTCCTCCTCAAGTTGGTCAATTTTTTCCTGCAATTCTGCATTTACTTGAGTTAATTGAGTATTTCTTTCTTGTGCTTGTTGGTAGATAATTTCCAGGGTGGCGTATATTTCAAGTGGGTTGATTGCTTCCAAGATGGTAGTTTCCGTGATGATATCTGCGAGTCTTCCCACTTCATCAGTGACAACTAAACGGCTAATCTTGTGCTGTTTCATTAATTCATTGGCAAGAAGGAGGGAATCCCTTGTCTGAATGGGGAATAGGGGGCAGCTCATTACCTTTTGCGCTGGAGTTAAGGAGAAATCCAATTCGCCAATCCGCAGCTTCACAATGTCGCTTTCCGTAATGATGCCAAGGGTGATGACATCTCCGGAAGTTGTAGTTTCGGTAATGACTGCGCAGCTTTTCCAATAGGTTGCCATCTGCTGCACGATTTCGAGGAGGGAAGCCGTTGGGGAGTTTTGCATAACTTGAGTCGTCATGACATTTGCCACGATTTTCAATTTCAGTAAGTCAGGAGGTTGGAGGATTTCGCGAATTGTGTTGGGCGCGATTAAACCACAGATTTCACCAAACTCATCAATAACTGGGAGATGGCGAATCTCATACTTTTGTAAGAGGGAAAGGATGGAGAAAATCCCTTGATTGTCTTTAACAGACAGAGTGATGGGATGGGGAGTCATGACTTCTTCAATGGGGATATCTTCGAGAGACATACCGCTGCCGGTGATTTTGATAAAATCTCGCTCCGTGAATATGCCCAGCAATCGCCCTTTCTCTAAGCTGCTACGCATTTAATT
>DOIX01000132.1:1835-7213 GCA_003511885.1 Cyanobacteria bacterium UBA11153 | reverse complement strand
TTAGATGCGCCGCAGCTTATCACTAGGGCACAACTAACTCGAAGTTGACTCATTTGCGCAATCGCTACAGTTAGGGGAAGATGGGGAGAAATCGTTAGAGGTGGTTTAACGATTGCCTGGAGTTGAGTCAGCTCTTGAATGAGATTGCTACCTAATGACATATAGCCTGGGGCAAATGCCTAGCCCAGAGATAAAGTGCTGAAATCCTTATGCAATCAGGCTTTTTATTTTAGTCAAATAAATAAAAATGCTCTCAGTTATATTGGCGAACTAGATAAAGTAAACATTTTATTAATCTTAAGAAAATTTTATCAGGATTAAGGCCATTTATGATGCGATCGCGATCGCAAATTTTTTGGTATTATCAGGTTGACAAGAAGGCGCTACTTCGGTTTTTTTCACACTTATTTCACGATTGGAGATTGGGGCGGCTCGTCACCCATTGAATTGGTGTTTCTCGGTTGAGTTAATTTCAGGATTTCTTTATACTGCAAGTTGTGAGCCAAGGATGCCAAAGCCTTGGCTAGTTGCTTGTCAGGGATTTCCTCAATTAGAGCTAATATCTCCTCTAAATCCCCCTCAAAAGTAGCTTGATGTAGAGAGGCTAAAAATTCAACCGTTAAGGTAGATAAAGCATCAGGATTGAGAGAATTTACTTCTATCATATCGCCATCGGGTGCAAGAGTGGGTTCATCATAGACAAAGCGCACTCCAATCAGTTTGCTCATCATTGCCAAAATCTCTGCTTCTCGGAAAGGCTTGAGGAGAAAATCATCGCAACCTGCGGCTAGAGCAGCATCTCGTTTTTCTTCTAAAGTACCAGCAGTCATAGCAATAATTTTAGTGAAGGGAGAATTTTGACATTTTCTTATCTCTTGGGTTGCTTCTAATCCATCCATCACGGGCATTCGTATATCCATAAAGATTAAGTGTGGTTGCCAAGTTTCCCATACTTCAATTGCTTGTCTGCCATTACTAGCTTCCCGCACGGCAAAACCAAATTGAGAAAGGAGCTGGATTAGGAGTTGCCGATTATCCTTTTTGTCATCCACAATCAGGATGCGATATCTAGGTTGATTTGGCTCTAGAGCAATAACTTGGCGTGTCGGTTGTGGAGTAGGGATAGCTTCTGGCTCAACCAAGCTAACTTTAATATCAAATTGAAAAGTACTGCCTTTATCTACAATAGAATCGACAAGAATTTTTCCTCCCATCATTTGCACAAATTTATGACTAATTGATAATCCTAATCCTGTTCCTTCTGGCGATAGTTTCCCTAGGGAGGCTTGGGTAAATTCAGCAAAAATATTCTCTAATTCTTCAGGAGGAATACCAATACCTGTATCAGAAACTTGAAAATTAATGGTGGTTAGTTTAACCCCTCCCCCAGCCCCTCCCCTAAGAGGAGAGGGGGGTAAGATTTCTGGCTGCCCTTGCAGGGAAGAGGATAAAATTTCTAACTCCCCCTGCCCTTGCAGGGAAGAGGATAAAATCTCTAACTCCCCCTGCCCTTGCAGGGAAGGGGGCTGGGGGGTTAGGTTTCTATCACTAAGCAATTCAACTCGATTAGTAACTCTCAAATAGATGCTGCCTTCCTTGGTAAACTTAATAGCATTAGAAAGAAGATTAATCAATACTTGATGTAACTTAACTCCATCTGTTTTCACATATTGGGGAACATCATCCGAGCATTCAAAAACTAAATGCACCCCCTGTTGATTCGCCTTGAATTGAAACATATTCTCCAAATCATCTAACATGCCAAATAAATCCAAGGGAGTTTCATTGACGGTAATCTTTCCTGCTTCAATTTTTGCTAAATCTAAAACTTGGTTAATGAGGGTAACTAAATGTTCTCCACTCCGGATAATAATCTTCAAATTTTCTCGATCTTCTGGAGACAAATGAGAACTCTTTTTCATGAGTTGGGAAAAGCCGAGAATCGCGTTGAGAGGAGTACGAAGTTCATGGCTCATATTACTGAGAAATTGGCTTTTAGTTTGGTTAGCAGCTTCAGCAGCTTCTTTAGCTACTTGAAGTTGTGCCGATTGTTGTTGAGTTTGTTGCAAGAGTTGAGCCTGCTGCAAAGCAACTCCCAATTGCATAGCAATTTGGACAACAATATTGATTTCTGAAGCATTCCAATGGCGAGGAGAAGAGTTTTGATATGTCCCCAGCAACCCCCAAAGTTTATCGCCGCAGAAGATGGGGACAACGATGTAAGATTTAACTTGGAATCGCTCCAAAAGTTCAATGTAACAAGGGGCTAATTCTGATTGATAGATATCATTGATAACTCGATAAATTGTGCCTTGAGCGTAGGAGCCACCCTCGGTTTCTTGCATATAAGTATCCGTGTAAAATTCAGGATAAACTCTCCACTGTTTTACGTCGCATGGCTCTTGCAAAAAGTTTTGTTCTAAATCAAGTTTATGACATTTTTCTTGTAGCAAAGATATCCACTCAGGTGCGACAGATTCAGCGACAAACTCACCACTCCAGTCAGGATGGAAGCGATAGATAAGAGTGCGATCGCAATTTAAGACATTGCGCAATTCAGAGGTGGTAGTATAGAATATATCTTCTACATCTAGGGTTTGACGCATCCTCTGAATGCTTTTTGCGATCGCTTGTTGCTTCTCAATGCTTTCTTCTAATGCTTCTTCGGCTTTTTTCCTCTCAGTGATATCAGTAGCTGTACCGATAATCTGTTGCACTCTACCATCGGGATTTCTTGCAAATACAGTATCTCGACTCAGGATAGTTAGCCATTCTTCCCGATGATTGCGCATCCGGTATTCAATCTCCAAAATATCATCATCAGATGCTCTCTGAAATCCTGCGTGATGCTCTAATACTTTTGGCATATCATCAGGGTGAATAATCTCGGGCAGAATTGCTGCACCCATGGCTTGAATCTCTGCGGAAGTGTAGCCTAAAATAGCCGCAATTTCACGATTTGTATAGACATTGCGCTGCTCGATTATGTCGTAGATATACCAGATATTAGGAGAAGCATTGGCAACTCTTTGAATAAAATGTTGACTTTCTTTTAGTGCTTCTTCGGCTTGTTTGCGCTGGTTGATATTAAAGCTAGTACCAATGATGCGATAAATACGCTCGTTGCTGTCACAGATAGGAGTTAGGGAAGTTATCCACCAAGTTTCTTTCCCTTCAATCACCAGACACTCTTCATAGCTAATCGTTTTTCCCGCTGCAATACAGGCGCGATAATGCTCAGATACCATTTCTGCCATTTCGGGGATGAGTATCTCTTCAGGAGTTTTGCCAATTAGTTGTGATGATGCCAAACCTGTAAGTCGCTCGTGGGCTGGATTAATTCCCACATAGCGGAATTCACCATCTTCCAAGACATCAACGATAAAAACACTAGCCTCAATTCCCTCGTAAATACTGCGTAAAAACTGTTCGCTTTCTTGCAAATCTGCTGTCCTTTGAGCAAGTTCATTTTCTAAGGTACGATTGTAGTTAGCTAAAATATTCTGAGCTTTTTTCTGTTCAGTGATGTCAATAAAAGCAACAATTCCATGGGTAATTTGTCCCTGGTTATCATAAACAGGACTTCCCCAAATTTGTAACGGAATAATCCGATCTTGCCAATATAAGTCCATGTCATCAACCATGGTACTTTCTCCCGATAAAGCTTTGACAATTGGCCAGTTTTCTACAGGATATAGTTCTCGGGTTCCACTCAGATAAATCTGATAATTTTCTGTGAATTTTTCAATCTGAGTATCGGTTAAATTATCCATACCGAGGATTTCCTTGGCTGTTTGATTGGTATAGATGGTTTTTCCTGTAATATCGTGAATCGTCACCCCTACTGGTATGGCTTCTAAAAATTGAGTTAAGCGACTTTCATTCTCCCGGATTTCCGCAAAAGATGCTTGTAATTGTTCTGCCATAAGATTAAAGGAATCTGCTAATTTTACCAGCTCATACGAACGGTTAATTCTTACTCTTTTATCCCATTCTCCTCTAGCGATTTTCTGGGCAGCACTATGGAATTTTTCAATTGGTTGTGTTAGCCAACGGCTGGTAAGAATACCACTTCCTGTAGCGAGGATTGAGGCGGCTACACAGAGAAAAATAGTTATGCGAGTATGGGCATTGATTTGTTCCATAAAGTCAGCTTCTGGAACAACTACCACAACGAGCCAGTCCAAACCAAACTTATCCTGAAATGGTACTACTTGGAGGAATTGACTTTTGCCATTAATTTGAAAATCTAATTGCTGAGAGTTTTTAATTGAGGCAAGTTGGCTGCCGAATTTTTCAGTTAGATATCGACTGGTAGCAGCAATCAAACTATTGTTGCTTTCTGTGCCTTTCAGTCGCCTTAACTCTTGTTGAGGAGTAAGGATATAGGGACGATCTGAAGTAGAATTTCCGACGAGAAATCCATTCCGTTCAATAATAAAAACTTGTCCCGACTTTCCGACGCGCAAACCATTGAGAAATTCGTTAATTCCTTTAAGATTAAGAGCAATAGAAAAAACCCCAAGTAATTCCTGATTATTGAGCGCGTAGATGGGAAGATTAGCATTAATACTAAAGCCACTGCGATCCCCTAATGAGAAAATTGGAGTCCAGGTAGGTTTAAGACAACTAGCACCAATTTTATACCAAGGTCTTTCCCGCATATCAGGTTGTCGAAAAGTTCTCCATAATTTGCTACGATTGCCCAGAGAATCTGTAGGATAAATAGATATTTTCGTGGTATCGAATAAATCTGATACCATAATCGATGGTTGTGGAGTATGGCGAGTGCTGGCTCGGAAGTTGCCTCGATTATCGCTAAAAAGAATACCCGATACTGAGTCAAACTGCTGAAGTTGCAAGATAAGGTGGCGCTCCACCTGAGACAAGTCTTTAACATCAAGCTGACCGACACGAACAGCATCTACATTGATACGATTAATTAAATGGGGCGTTGCTAAGTAATTTTTGAGGTAAAGTTGGACGCGATCGCAAATTTCGCTACGCAATTGGGAAGCCACCTCCTTGAGAGCCTCTTGCCCGTTGCGATAAGAGAGATACCCCACCAAGCCCACAGTCCCCACAAGTTGCAAGACAAAAGGAATAACTAAGACAGTTTGCAGAGAAACCTTACTCGCAAGGGTGACGAGGAAGCGAGGAATTGACACAATCGCTAATTCTCCATAGCTTTTCCTGGTGATAGTTTGCTCCCTGATGGGTAAGTCAAAATTGCCATCTCTCCTCAATCATGCCACAGTTGCTCTTGAGCAAACCATTGCGATAATTAACTAAAGTTATCAGTTATACTAATTTCCCAAATTCCTGCTACAGTCGTGATTCTGCCTCCCCCCTTACTAAGGCAGGGCTGTTTCATTCTC
>DOIX01000132.1:0-1586 GCA_003511885.1 Cyanobacteria bacterium UBA11153 | reverse complement strand
GGGAGCAGGGGAGCAGGGAGCAGGGGAGCAGGGGAGAAAGAGGATTTTTCATAATAATTAATCCCTAATTTTATTTTATGAGGATTTATAAAGTCATCAAACCCTCTCCCCTGCTCCCCTGCTCTCAAAACAGACAAATTAAATGCGTAACGGCTTACTTTGCCCAGAATTGCGATGCCTGTGGCGGCTCTAGCCATCGCGAATGATAAGCTGCGGCTGATATAGCATTGGATATGAAATTTGTCGAAAGGGGTGTGGGAGTATACAAATTAAATCCGTAGCAGCTTATCCTATTTCTCTCCTCCCATAAACGATTGTTTTCCGTACCTCCTCTGCCCCCAATAATAGGGGAGGAAAAATCAGTAACGCCAACCATTGCCAACCTGACAAAGCTGCCGTAGAAAAAATCGTCTGAAGCGGCGGTATATAAATAATCGAAATAATTAAAATCCACTCCACCGCAATCCCCAACCAAATTAAACGATTGCTGAAAAAACCCAACTTAAAAATTGAAACCCTTTCGGAACGACAGGCGAAAACATTCCCATCTTGACAAGCCACAATAGTAGCTAAAGTTGCCGTTGTCGCTCGAGCATAAATTGCCATTGTCGCCTTATCTCCTGAGTGAGATAAAATCCCTGGAGTCATCCCTTGTAAATCAGTTAATCCATATCCATAACTCCACCAAACCGCAAAGAATGCCACCATCCCCGCAGCAGCTTCAATTAAACCCAGAAAACAGTAAGCCCGAACCAATAAAGACCAATCCAGTAAAGGTTGAGATTTCTTTCTCGGACCTTGCTCCATAATACCCACTTCCGGTACTTCTGCACCCAAAGCCAAGGCAGGCACCATATCCGTTCCCAAGTCAACTGCCAGGATTTGCATAATAATTAATGCCGGGGGAATCTTCAGGGCAACCATCGCCAGAAAAGGCACAACTTCCGCCACATTTGAAGCCAAGATATAAGTAATAAACTTGCGGATATTTTGATAAACAGCTCGTCCCTGTTCGATCGCACTGACAATCGTGGCAAAATTATCATCAATTAAGACAATATCCGCCGCTTCGCGAGCAACATCCGTACCGCTCATCCCCATCGCAATCCCAATATTACCCGCCCGCAAAGCTGGCGCATCATTAACCCCATCCCCCGTTACCGCCACAATATGACCCAAATCTTTATAAGCTTGCACCAAACGTAACTTATGTTCCGGCATCATCCGGGCAAAAATTAAACCTGTTCTTAGGTGTAAAATTTGGCGTAGTTGAGCATCAGAAAGATGTCCCAGCCCTTCACCCGTAATTACCCGCGCCTTACCCGTAACCAAACCAATCCGTCGTGCGATCGCTTCCGCCGTTAAACCATAATCTCCCGTTACCATAGTGACAGCAATTCCCGCCTCATGACAACGCGCGATCGCACCATCCACTTCCAAACGGGGCGGATCGAACATTGCCGTCAACCCAATAAATGTGAGATTCTGTTCTAAATTATGAGGATCTTGCTCAATTAATTCCCTCTCCCCCGCACGAGTCGCCACCGCCAAAACACGATATCCTTGACCGAAAAACGAGCCGCAAG
>DOIX01000130.1 GCA_003511885.1 Cyanobacteria bacterium UBA11153 | reverse complement strand
GAGCCGCTACCAGTGGTGGAGCCACTGCCAGTGGTTGAAGTGCCGCCACTGGCAGTCGTGACTAAATAATACCTGTTACTACCACGTTCGCGATATCGAACCTTCATCTTCGTTTTTGAACTGTCACTGAAACGAATAGATTCAGAGACTTCATATTGATATCGGGCAGTAGAAGAACCTCCTGTCATTGTAAACACATCTGTATGGCTCGATCCACCAGAAGAATTGCTCGAAGAATTAGAACCAGATCCTCCTGATGTACCACCTGAAGCACCTCCAGAGCCACCAACAACAACAGTTGGAGAACCAATCGTAATGAAGGTTAATTGGTTGTTAGTCAGAGATATCGTGCTAGTACTGAAGACAATATTATTGATGTTCAGAGAAGGACTTTGGCACATATTACAAATCGAATTCGTATTATTGCTACCACTGCCTCCACCACTAGTGTTAGTATTACCAGAATTGGTATTGGTATAGTTGTAGCCACCCTGGGAATTAGACTGAATATTGACATTGTTGATATTGGTAACCCCAGCATAAGCCTGGAACGTAATATCACCTGTCTCCCCTTCTAATTTGGTTGTCCCTTGCTCAAACTTAAACTTGGTTTTTCCTTCATTGCCAGTACTGCTGAAAGCCAAGCCATCCGCTGTGAATATCGAAGCAACACCAGATACTTCACCTTCATCTTTTCCTTTAATCTCGAAACGATCTAAAGGTTTAGAATCATCGATTCCTGTAGCAGGTACTCCACCAAGAGTAGCATCTACAATACCACCTTGACCTTCAATTTTGAACTTAGTAGAACCAGAATTACCAACAGATTGAATTTCAAATTTCTGGTTAGCATTCCCCACAAAATGGATTCCGCTACTACTTGAAGAAGAACCACCAGTACTTGAGGATGAACCACCAGTACTTGAAGAAGAACCACCAGTACTTGAAGAAGAACCACCAGTACTTGAGGATGAACCACCACTAGTTTGGCTTGCTGACTCAAAAATATAACTTCCGCCTGGTAAATTTGTGCCCTCAAATTTAAACTTGAGACGCTGAATCATCGGATTTTCATTTGGAGGAGGAGGTGTTGAACCACCCATTTCCACAAACTTGACTTGATCCGCAAGCAAGTTAATTACACCACTATTAAGTTGACCGCCAAAATCACCAATTTGTAATTTACCATCAGCAGCCGTAAAAGTGGGAGAAGAAGAAGAAGAAGAAGTAACAGTAACACCCGTCAATCCTGGTAAGAAAACAGGAGGAAGATTGCTACCTGTCGGCGGACTAATGAGCGAACCTTGGAGATTGAAACTTTGACTAAATGACTGAAGATTAAAACCTAGAACAGTATCTACTCCAACAAAAGGAAATAGTTGTCCAGTTTTGGTAAAAGCAATTCCCGATAGTTTCCCTTGGAAAACTCCTGTATCTCCTGCGTTAGGCGTACCGCTATTATCTTTATCAGTAAAACTAGCAGCACTGGGTACAAATTGAGAATTTGTCAAAGTACCATTAGGACTGACAATCCGCAATTGTTGGACAGCAGCATCAAATAAAGTGACTTTTCCGGCGGCATTCTGAGTTGGTACGAAAAATGCTCCCTGCCCTTGCAGAGATCCACCTGTTACCTGGACAAATGGTGATGTATTAGTGGAAGTATTGGTGGAAGTATTGTTGGAAGTATTGGTGGAAGTATTCGTACTTTGGGCATTAGCTTCTGGGGCAAGTACTACAGTTAAAGCACCCAAGATACCCAAACCAACAATGTAGCGAAGCGATCTGATATTCATATTAAGACTCCATCAGAGAATGAACTAGATTTGCCTGACTTTGGGATATACTATTCCTAATTTCTTCAGTTTCCATCCTGAAGGTAGTCAGCTCCCAAAGTATTTATGAAGAAGACGGAATAGAGTGCCCTGATTGATTGCCCTACCATCAGGAGGTTAGTCTCTCGGAAAAATTGCAGATTTACAGAAATTAATTCCACCTATAACAACCTTAGACGCTCTCCTTGAGGGAGGGTTCCTACTTTACAGAATCTTTACAGTATCTTTAAGGAACCCAATCTGGGAATGGAATATCCCCCGATATCCCTCTTAATAAAGCAGGGCTAATTCATGTTAGCGAGAGAAAATTCCCATCCATCTATCTGGCATTAGTGGGTAAGTGAGAGGAGTGCAAGATATCTTGGCTGATGATTTTTCTCTGAAGACAAGAAAGTAGCCCTCCTTTGTCAGGGGGACTAGGGGGGATCTTAGAGTAAAAAAAATACACCCTAGCCCCTAACAAAGTCAAAAGGAGGAAGGAGGAATTAGTTTTAATGCTCCCCCTGCCCTGTACCGATTCAGTATTGCTAGAAACCGGGTTTCTCGTAAGTGCTGCCTGTGAAATTTGAGCGGTTTACCAAAAGAAACCCGGTTTCTGAATCGGTATTCTAGCCCCTAGCCTCTAGCCCCTAAAAACTAAAGGTAGTGCGAATTGCACCAATCGTAATTGTGTCATTGTCATCATTTTGGAGGGGATTCAAAATCACAATTACTCCAGGTGTAATACTGATATTTTCCGACACCTTGAACCGATAGAATAGTTCTAGATGGGTAGTAGTATCAGGTTGAGCGCCTTCTGATGCTAAAAAATTACCCTCAGTGATAAAACTGGGGACATTTCTGCCATTAGGTAAATCGCTGCTAGTAATTCGAGGTGGTTGCCCAATATAAAGTCCGGCTAAATTACCTTCACCTAGCAAGTCGTAAATATTGAGAAACGCCATCCAGTTAAATGTTTCGACATTTCCTGAATCACTTTTAAGGTCGGAATTGGTATAACCAGCCCAACCGCCGAAGGTGAATCTTGGTGTAACTCGCCATTCCAAACCTGCACCCACTGCATTAGTATTAATTGGCGCTCTGCCGCTAGCTCCAGCTAGGGCTACTAAATCATCTCCTACACCCGTGCCTAATCGACCAAAAGGAGAATAGGCATTGATATATTGCAAGGAAATATCAATTTTATCAGTGGGAGAAACTACAAACTGCAATCCAGCCGAAGTTGTCCCATTATCGCCTCCAAATATACCAGTATTGGGATCTTCTGGAGTGCCTGCGGAATAGACACCTTGCAAACTCATGCGAGTACCAATTTGCCAGTCAAAACCAATTCCACCACTGCCATTGCCCACACCAATAATTGGATTGCGTTGAGCAAAGCTAGACAGGGGGCCAGATCCCGAACTCTCAATCCGATTAACACCCCGAAAAACATTGACGGGACTAACTCCTTCTGGTCCGACAATTAAAGCTAATTTACTACCAAATAGGTGGCGAAAGTTAAGATCTGTTACCCTGACATCATTATTGTTATCTCCTTCATATCCCAAACGGATATAATTACCTAATGTGTCAGGAAAATTACTGGTACTACCTTTGCCAGCTTGTAAACTGGTAAGCAAGAGACTGCGAGGACTTAATTGAGTAAACAGGCTCAATTGTACGTTGTTAATGACGTTGATATTGTCATCTGTTTGGTTCCCGACAATCACTGGCGCACCGACTAAGTTAAAGTCATTCTTGCTATGTCCTTGAACGCCAATAATTGCCTGTCCGAAAAGTTTGGTAGTGGTAGAAAATTGATGGTCTTCCAAAAAAGATACGCGACCTTCTAAATTATCTACCCGCGCCCCTAATGTGGCAAGTTCTCCCTCAAATTCTCGGATTAACCGTTGCAGCGATTCTAAATCTCCTTGAGGAACATTTGGTTGGTTTCCAGCTAAGAAACGCTCAACTTGCTGCAAGCAAGCATTCAACCCTGCGGCAAATTCATAACGAGTCATGGCGCGATTGCCTCGGAATGTGCCATCAGGATAGCCCGCAATACAACCATAGCGCTCAACTAGCGATCGCAATGCTTCGTAAGCCCAGTCTCCTGGAGATACATCTCTTAATTGAGATACATTGGTTACTTGATCCATAGAATCGTCTGGGCTATCCGACTCTAACAAGTTTGTTTGACTCTGTTCAAGAGAGCTATCGTCGCCCTCTGGCAATACTTGAGCCTGGATGGTTTCAGGTAACGACAAGTTTGCTACAGATGCTCCCGACTTATCTGTATCAGTAGCAGTCGTCAGTGTGGTTAAATTTCCTTGACTGGTTAATATTCCTACCTCTAATTTCTCAGCGGCTCTGTCAGTCGCAGTGATGGTATCAGGGATCCCATCGGCAGATTCTGATAATTCTTCAGAAGCAGTCTCAACTGGTGCTGCTTCTACTGGGGAGGCATTCGCTCCCCAGCAACCTAGAATGGCAAATATCAAAGCCCAATAGGCTGTTTTGCCAACAATTGCATAAAATTTCACTGGGCTATCACTCCTCAAAAAACCACCTTAGCGTTCGATTCTAGCCAAGATTTCAGCTTAATTGCCAACTGGCTGTTTATACCTTACCCAGAGTTAAATTATCACTACTATTTTCCAGTTCTCGGCCTTTAGATCGAAACTATCTGCAATCTTAACACCGATTTTTGTTGGTTGTTGGCAGAGCAACCGCCTTGGCGGTTGAACAGAATGGAGTGACATCTCCCACACTAATCCGAAGCGGATATAGTGTGGGCTTTCAAGACAATCGAAGAAAGCTAAACATACTTTAATCTATGTAAAACTCCGTCCCCTCAAGTTTAGGGCGGTACTTTCACGTCCCTTGACGGGGATTGCGAGCGCTCACAATATAAACTGGAAGTAGACACTGATGTTGCTCCGGTGTAGCCGGAGTGAAATTTATACCAAATCCGCTTTTTAAACCCCGGTTACGATCGCGAGATCCCGGATGGTGCTATATAGCAACCGCCACATC
>DOIX01000080.1:12521-15630 GCA_003511885.1 Cyanobacteria bacterium UBA11153 | reverse complement strand
GTAGGCGATTAATCGCCTACTACAAACTAACTTTATACTTAATAACAATACTGTAACAAAACAATGAAAAAACGAGTAACTCTCACCTTTCCCAAGCGCACAGTGCAGATGCCAGTCACCTACCGACTGGCAAGAGATTTTAATGTGGCAGCCAATATTATCCGCGCTCAGGTTGCCCCGAATCAGATTGGCAAGCTGGTGGTAGAATTAGCTGGAGATATCGATCAGTTGGATGCCGCGATTGATTGGATGCGATCGCACGACATTAATGTTTCCTTCCTCGATCGCGAAATCTTGATTGATGAAAATAGTTGTGTTGACTGTGGTTTATGCACTGGAGTTTGTCCCACAGAAGCCCTAACTCTCAACCCTCAAGACTTCAAACTCAACTTTACGCGATCGCGCTGTATTGTTTGCGAACAGTGTATCCCCACCTGTCCCGTTCAAGCTATTTCTACCAATCTTTAGTTAACAGTTGATAGTTGATAGTTGATAGTTGACAATTGACAGTTAATAGTTATGCAGACTACCCTGCTGTCAGGTCTTCATTGTCCATTGTCAACTATCCATTGTCAACTGTCCATTGTCAACTGTTTAACGATTATTATTACCCAACATAGGTCGAACGATCGCAAAACCCACAGTAAACGCCGTCAAGACAATAGCGACAATCGCCACAATCAATAACCAACCACTAACCTCTGGGGAACTTTCACTAGAAGAGGTGCGGCGGGAACGAAGATCCTCCTGTTCGATAACCATCGCCTCCCGAT
Source organism: Cyanobacteria bacterium UBA11153 (assembly GCA_003511885.1). Taxonomy (GTDB): domain Bacteria; phylum Cyanobacteriota; class Cyanobacteriia; order Cyanobacteriales; family Coleofasciculaceae; genus Limnofasciculus. The sequence goes on along the minus strand of DOIX01000080.1, from coordinate 14,857 downwards.
AAGGATAGGCAGGGGGATCTGATTTCTGGCGAGGTGGTGGAAATTCTCCTCCTGGCACATTACCAGAGGCACGAGGAGGGGGAGGTGGGGCTGATTGGCGGCTAGGGGATGGCATCGTCGGTTGGCGAAAAGATCCCTGATTTTCCAGAGGAACCCCTTGTGGATATCCAGTCACGGGAGGCAATGATGTCACAACCTGTTGCAGGTTGTGAGTAGCATGTAGGACTTTTTCAACTTCTTGTCGCAGTTGTTGATTTTGTTTCACCAACTGCTGATTTTGACTATTGAGGGAATCCAACATCGCTTGTGCAGCTTGTAACTCTGCTGCAAGCTCCCGGTACACGGAAATCGGCACTGAGGGGCAGTAAGTACTTTGCTGAGTTGAGGATGAATAACGAATGGTTGGTTGATTTTGCATGGGCGAGTTTGTCGGGTAATGAGAGACGGGAAGGGAGCAACTACCTGGTTAAATATCTTGTTAACAATTAGATTTAATATGATATCCGGCAAATTATCCCTAATTATCGACCTTGAAAAATCCACAGTTTCAGGTATTTTTATTCATGGTAATTAACCGGACACAATCTAACTCTTTGGGAAAATATATTGTTAACAATTGGCTCGCAGCCAATTGTTAAGTATTAGCTTGGAGCCAATGATGCAAACAGTATAGATCTCGCTTCCCTAGTTTCTTGGAAAACGTCGTCTTTGCAGAAATTCAGGAATATCCAATCCCGGTTTATTTCTGGGATCTGGTGGAGGGGTGGCTGGTAGAGGTTGGGGTGAATTTGGTCGGGATGTATACCGAGGTGCTTCTCTAACTGCTGGTGGAGTTTGAACTTCTCCAGTAAATCCCGTCGCAATCACCGTAATTCTAATCTCACCCTGAAGTTTGTCATCAATCACAGCTCCGAAAATAATATTAGCGTTAGGATCGACAACCTCATAAATCGTTTCCGCAGCGGCATTAACTTCGTGTAAAGTCAGATCGGTACCACCCGTAATATTAAAAACCACCCCTCTAGCGCCTTCAATCGAAGACTCTAATAGGGGCGATGAAATTGCCGCCACTGCCGCTTCTGTAGCCCGTGATTTCCCAGAACCAATCCCAATACCCATTAAAGCCGAACCAGCATCTGCCATTACCGCCCTGACATCAGCAAAATCAACATTTACCAAACCCGGAACCGTAATAATATCAGAGATCCCCTGTACCCCCTGACGCAGGATATCATCAGCAATTCTAAAAGCATCTTGAACTGGAGTTTGTTCAGAAATTACCGACAACAACTTGTTGTTAGGAATCACGATCAAAGTATCCACCCGGCTTTGCAGTGCCCCAATTCCTTCATCTGCCTGAGAAGTGCGGCGACGGCCTTCAAAAGTGAAGGGGCGGGTGATTACACCCACAGTTAGTGCCCCCATTTCCTTCGCCACCTCTGCCACAATTGGCGCTGCACCTGTACCTGTACCGCCTCCCATCCCCGCCGTAATGAAAACCAAATCGGCACCCTCCAGGGCTTGGGCAATTTCGTCGCGGGATTCTTCCGCAGCTTTTTGACCAATAGCAGGATTGCCACCTGCACCAAGTCCCCTAGTCAACTTCTGTCCCACTTGTAAGCGTTTGGGGGCACCACTTTGGGAAAGCGCTTGAGAATCTGTATTAATCGACCAAAACTCCACTCCAGCTACCTGTGCCGCGATCATGCGGTTGACGGCATTGCCCCCACCGCCACCGACACCAATAACTTTGATTCTGGCAACGCTACCTGGCACGATATTGTCACTCCTAGTTTCATCTCTGGGGATTCCTTTGGAATCATAAGCTTGGCTAAACTGTAACCCAGAATTGCTGAAGGGATGGGTATTTTCCACTCCAACTGAAAGATTGGCATTAAGTTTGATATCAGAGCTTTGATGGACAAGCCCTAGTTTACTTTTAAGCGTCATTGCAATAGGTCAGGTCAATAATCAACTTTAAACTTTATCAGTTACATCTGACACTCCCCCGCCCTTCTTGACGGAGGATTCTGAATTTTGCCTAAACGGAAGCTCTGGGCATTGCCTGGGAGCGCGTGCGAAGCTCTCCGTTGAGAAGCCTTTTCAGTTAGGGAACTTAGAAACCACCCCAGGGGAGATATCCGCTTTCACCTTTTGGAGTAGAGCTAATCGGCTCTTCATAAAATTCCTTCGTCGCTGGAAACTCCGTGTCAAGAGACCGGAGAGGAAAGCGCTCTCTTCGGTTTTAACCGCCTACCCCGTAAAGGGCGGAGGGGTATGGTTGCCCCTCCGTGGAGATATGGTTGTCTCCAGTCTCTTTCGAGTAAAGTTAGCTA
>DOIX01000080.1:9114-12214 GCA_003511885.1 Cyanobacteria bacterium UBA11153 | reverse complement strand
CCGTTACGCCTGTTTAACTTTTCGGTTCCAGAGCAAGGGACTAGCTATGCCTAACGGCACGCTTGCGCGAACGCATCCCCTGGTAGGTTCTTGAACGCTTGCCGATAACGTAGTCCGCAAGAGACTGAGGCTGGTCAACTTCCGGGCTTCAGCTTTTTAGGCTGGAGAGCAACGTGTCTTTAGACCGGGGTTGTTGACTCCGACTAGGTAGCAATCTGAGTCAACTATAGGCTAAGTTGCTCGAAAAACCAAAGAACACTTGTACAACTCTTCGAGCTGGGTAAGAGTAGGTTAAAAAGGTTAATCCTCCATTGTACCACTTTTACTACTAATATTAATCGCTGTCTGGTTTAGAGTTCTGATATTCCTTGACCATCTGGAGTAGAGGGCGATCGGGATTTTTGATGTCAATATAGGCTATTTGGCTGTTGGCGATCTGGGTTGGCAAGTCTCGCATTCGATCTAAAACCCTTAGTTGTTCGGGAAATCGGGAACTGTAAGGTCCGAAATGAACTTTACCTAATTCAGTTTTTAAAATTAAATTGGCGGGATTTTGCCAATCAATTTCGATAATTTTGACTGGAGATTGACCGATCGCTTGGTAGACTTCCCTCCAGTATGGACGATATTGCTCCCTAGAGCCAATGATTTTCAGAGTTGGTAATGCCATTGCTTTGACGGAACTGTAGCTGCTCTGGGGCATCCATACGCCCTGTGCGTCTAAAAATCCGATCTGATTTTTGCCCTGATGCCGATCGCGTAATTGTGCGATCGCGACTGGTTTCCTTTCTTGGACTTGAACTGTCAATCCCGGTGGTACGAGTTGACGAGTCACGATGGCATGGGCAATGGGGGCTTGTTGTTCGAGAGTATCTGCGATGGCTTGGGGTTCTAATCGCAGCAATGACTGAGGATAAGCTAAGGGTAACAGCTTCCGGATCGCTTGGGCTGAAAGCAAGTGATTCCCTTCGATGACAATTTGTTCGGGTTGGCGAATTACCCAATCGGGTAAAGTAATCGCCCACACCAAACTGCTGGCGATACCAGTGACAAATAGCGATCGCCAAATATCCTGACAAAATTTAATCCGGCGTGCCCGTCGGAGCTTTTCTCGCCGACTGGTTAATTGTAACTGAGAGACTGATGCGATGTTTGCCATCTGCTACCGATTGGGATTTTACTAAGCTATTCAATTCTGACTCGTTTAATGTTCGTCGGGTGAGTTCCCTGACACTTAATCCTACTCACGATCGCCGATCCCGATCTAGTTTCCTCTGATACCGGAAGTAGTCGCCGCGATGGGGATGGCAGCGGACAAAGGTATAAGGGGGTGTAACCCCTAGAGATCGTGTTTTCATCAATAAGCTACTCTCTAGTTGAATAGCTTGAATGGGTAAGTTCTCAGAACGAGTTTTTTTATTTATACCAAGAGGTTGTTCGTTATGTGGCATAAATCTCGCCTCCCTTTTCCTCCCCCGCTGATGCCACAGAGGAAGATAGGAGGGGTTTCCGAGGGGGAAGACAAATGAAACTGCATCTACCAACATTTTTCAAGGCATGTAACCCAGCTAAGACTCTAGTCATGGGGAATCCTGACGATCGCCAGTATTATATTAATTTTTCTGGTGTCCGGGGTGGCAAGATTGTCGAGGAGTTGGGACGTACCATCTCTCTCCTCTCCCCAGAAGATCCCACTTGTCAGTTATTTACTGGACATATCGGGTGTGGTAAGTCTACTGAACTGTTTCGACTTAAAGCACAGTTGGAACAGCAGGATTTTCATGTTGTTTATTTTGAGTCTTCTCAAGATTTGGACATGGCTGATGTTGATATTAGCGATATTTTACTGAGCATTGCCAGATCGGTCAGTGAAAATTTGGAATCCATTGGCATTTCCCTCAAACCCAAGTACTTTGCTAAGTTATTCAGCGATATTAAGGATTTTTTGCAGACTCCGGTTGAGTTATCTGTGGAAGGCGAACTTTCGGTCGGGATTGCCAGAATTACTGCTAGAACTAAAGATAGTCCTCAGACTCGCGAAAAACTTCGACAGCATCTCGAACCTCGAACCCAAGGAATTTTGGATGCGATTAATACAGAAATTATCGAGCCAGCCATTGAAAAGCTGAAAGCTAGGGGTAAAAATGGGTTGGTGGTGATTATTGATAATCTGGATCGGGTCGATCCTAGACCAGTACATGCAGGGAGATCCCAACCTGAGTATCTGTTTATTGACCGAGGTTCTCAACTGCGACGCTTAAAGTGCCATGTGGTTTATACCATCCCCTTGGCTTTGATGTTTTCTAATGAGTATGAAACTCTGAAGAATCGCTTGGGTGGTGGTGTCGCTCCCAAGATTTTGCCGATGGTACCAATTCTGTCACGAGATGGGCGCGAGTTTCCCCAAGGGATGGCACTCCTGCGACAACTAGTTTTGACACGGGCTTTTCCCCAAGTTGAACCTCAAAGCAGGCTAGAGTTAATTGAGGAAGTGTTTGATAGTATCGAAACTCTCAATCGCCTTTGTCGGGTTAGTGGGGGTCACATTCGTAATTTGTTAGGCTTGCTTTATAATTGCCTCCAACAGGAAGATCCGCCTTTTTCCCGTAGCTGTTTGGAAAGCGTGATTAAGGGATATCGTGACGATTTGGCTTTGGCGGTTGAGGATGATGAGTGGGACTTATTATCCCAAGTCGTGCAACAGCAATGCGTTAAAGGTGAAAAGGAATATCAAACTCTGTTGCGGAGTATGTTTGTTTATGAGTACCGGGATGATTTGGGGCGTTGGTTTGGCATAAATCCCGCCTTGGCAGAAACGCCAAGATTTCAGGGTGGGATCCCGGGAAATGTCAAAATCTAAGCGGCAATGGGGAATAGAATAGGGGATCCGAAGGTAGGAAACTTGGAATTCTGAAGGGGGAAATGCTAATGCTGGTTGCTATAGCAACCGCCAGGACAGTTAGGACATTCTCAATTCCTCAAATTCTTGATTTTACAATTTTCTTCCTGATCCCCTAGCCCCTAGCCCCTAGCCTCTAGTCCCTCGCTATAATTTAACCTGAGTTCGACAAAAGAGCCAAAGCTGAAAGCCAGTAAACAA
>DOIX01000080.1:0-8738 GCA_003511885.1 Cyanobacteria bacterium UBA11153 | reverse complement strand
TAATTTAGCCTTTTTGACAGTACAGGGCTTGGCGATGCCGAATTGTGGGCTGAAAGTGCAGCATCTTGAAGAGAAGCTATTTAAGTAAGTAAATGATTTAGGGATAAAGCAATGCTTTATCCCTATTTTTTGTCAAGATATTTGGGAGTATCTTATATCTTAAAACTAAATTACAGTCAGCGATCCAGATCGCTTTTCCTTTGCTAAAATACTGCAAATATCCTGTGTTAGTAATCACAGTCAAATCAAATTGCGATCGCTGAATTAGACAGTAGAGATCGCTGATATTATCTGGACGTGCTTGTAAAATATTTAGAAGATTTCAGAATAAAAAAGTATCAAAATGTTATCGACTCAAATTATTGGCCTAAAGATATGGAGGGTCACCCATCGCGAAGTATTTTGAATTTTTCAACTATCATCATCACATCAATGAGATAGTCTAGTCAGGAGTAAACCGTTCTGAATCAAAAAAAAATAATGGAATTTTAACAAATACTTGATATCCCTGTTGCTTGAGGGTGGTAAAATTTTAATGAAATAAAACTCACTATTTTACTTCGATCGAAGTAAAATTTTATGAAATGGGAAAATTTGAGATATGCTAGCCGTTAAAAATGGGTTAACAATGAAGGATCGAGATCGCTTAGAACAAATTGTCACATCAAATGAGCGATCGCTCTTAACACTAGCTCGCTCAATTACTCTATCTGAAGGACAATTTTCCTTAATTTTAGTAAGGTGTAACTATCAAATTTGCCAGGAGCCGATATCGCAGGGACTGCAAAGACTTACCAGAGTCCAGATCAAACAACTAATCCTGGAAGAATCGAGCAAAAATCTCTATGCCAATATTCTAGCAGTTACTACTCAAAATCCGATGGCGGCCCTCATAGTATTTGGACTAGAGTCAGTCACAGCAATTGATAGAGTATTAGCCTTAACTAATCAGGTGCGAGATGAATTTCGCAAACGGTTAACCGCCCCTCTTGTATTGTGGCTAACCGACGATGTGTTGCACAAAATGGCACGATTTGCTCCTGATTTCAAAAGTTGGGCTGCTACTTCAATTAAGCTGGAACTTCCTACCAATGAATTGATAAATCTATGGCAGGAAAGGATAGACGAACTATTTGGGGAAATTTTAGATAACAATAGAGCAAATTTTATGGGGAACGATGGCTTTAATTTGAAGCCTGGTTCTCGGGAACGGCAGGAACTAGAATCTGTATGGCAAGACTTGCAAACTCGTGGTATAAAGTTAGTTCCAAAATTATCTGCTACTTGGCATTTTCTCTTAGGTAGAGATGCTTTCGATCGAAATCAAATTGATTTAGCACTCCAACATCATCAAAATAGCTTAGATCTTTGGGAAGAAGAAATATCCATAAACGAAAATAAAGAGAGCTTCAATAGCGAAGAAGAGGATAGGCGAATCTGGGAAGAAGAATTTACCCATACATCCACCTCCCTGTTAGAGAAAAAAGGAGTAATTATTCTCCACATTGGATTGTGTTATTATCGGGCAGCAGAGTTACAACCCAGCCAGAAATATCCCAACTGGGAAAAAGCCAAAGAATATTTTACCGCAGGTATTCAAGTCTTTACTTTAGCTAGACGTTTAGATTGGGTAACCTGGCTGCGGATTAAACTCGGCGATGTTTTAGAAAAGCTAGAAAGCTGGAGGGAATTACAAGCTTTAGCACTCCAGTCACTAGCAGAAAATCAAAATCAAGGCTGCCCAATTCTCATACCCCAAGCTTACGGTTTTTTAGCGGCTGTAGCTGAGGCGCAGTCAAATTGGGAAGAGGCCAAAATCTTTGCCGAAACTGCCATAGATATCATAGATAGATCTGAAATATCTGCGGAACAACTTGTCTGGGAGAGGGATGGCATTATCACAAATGCTTACTGGTATCATCCCCAACAATTGGGAAGATATCTCCTGATTTTAGCGAAGGCATTACGACAATTGGGTAATTTATATGCCGCTATTGAGCAGTTAGAAAAAGCATTAAAAATAGAGGGGGTGTTACCGTCATCTTTAGAAGATTCACCACAGATTTACATCGATATTTTAGAAGAATTGCGATCCCTCTATTTCGATCGCAAGGAATATCTTAGCGCTTTTGAACTTAAACTGCAAAAACGATCCATCCAACAACAATATGGATTGTTTACCTTCTGCGGCGCTGGACAAATGTCCGTTAAAAGTCAAGAGACAAAAATCAAGAATCATAAGTTTAATTCCCATAACTTCAGTAACTCATTAGCTGGGCGTTTGTTGGATGTCAATCGCCTCATCCAACGTCTCAGCCGTAACGATCGCAAATTGACAATAATTCATGGAGCTTCTGGCGTTGGCAAAAGTTCGCTGATTAATGCCGGGTTAGTACCCGCACTAGAAACTCGAATTATTGGGGCCAGAGAAGTAGTACCTGTTGTCCAAAAAGTCTATAGCAATTGGATTGATGAGTTAGCGAGAAGATTGAATAGTGCTTTAGGTATTATTTCTGCTCCTCCGGAGGAAAAAAATATTATTTCTACTTCTACCAATCAATTCAACTTCCAAACAACCCAAGTCACAAGTCACAAGTCACAAGTCAAAAATCATAGCTTGAAATTAAAATGTAAAGCGGGAGAAAAAGCCAGTAAGTTTACAGTTAAAAGATCGGGAACAAAAGTAAAAACAAATCAATCTGAACCTCTAAGATCCCAGCCTCAAATACCCAATCATTACCAAATAGTCAAGCTGGATAAAATTATCGAGCAACTACAGGCGGCCACCGAAAATAATTGGCTAGTTGTGCTAATTTTCGATCAGTTTGAAGAATTCTTCTTTGCCTGTAAGACTCCAGAGGAACGCCATCAGTTTTGTGACTTTTTCTCTCGTTGCCTCAATCTGCCATTTGTCAAAGTAATCTTGTCGCTCAGAGAAGATTATCTACATTATTTATTAGAATGGGAAAGATTGGGAAATCTCAGTGGCATAGATAACAATATTTTGGACAGACAGATTCGATATCACTTGGGAGATATTTCTAAATCAGAAGCCAAGGTAGTGATTTCTAACTTAACAGAAGGCTCCCAATTTAAGTTAGAAGAAGATTTAATTGAAATCCTTGCCACAGATTTAGCATCTGGCTCCGAAACAGTCAGAATGATTGAATTGCAAGTAGTAGGGGCGCAACTCCAAGCCGAAAAAATAGTCACATTAGCAGAATATAAGGCATTAGGAGATGAACCAAAAACAGTGCTAGTAGAGAGATTTTTACTAGACGCGATCGCAGATTGCGGCTGGGAGAATGAAGATGCAGCATGGAAGATATTATTTGCCTTAACAGATGAGAATAGAACCAGACCTTTAAAAACCAAAGATGAGTTACTTGACCTATATTCCCTGGTGTCATTAGCCCTCGGTAATTTCGATGGTATGGATAGTCAAGACATGATAACCAGCGAGCAAATAGACTTAATTTTACAAATTTTAGTCGGATCTGGTTTGCTATTTAGAGTACCAGATGAGCCACAAGATCGATATCAGATTGTTCACGATTATTTAGTAGCACCAATTCGCCAACAATATCAAGAGCGTACCCAATTTACAATCGTGGCACAGCTAGCCGAAAGCGAGGAGAAACTATTACTGGTACGCAAACAGCGACTCAGAGCGATCGCAGTTGGTACAGCAATGGGCGTTTTAGCGGTTACAGCAGGGGGATTGGGATGGCGAGCCGAAGAGCAACGGAAACTAGCAGCAACATTATCTCTTAACGATCGCCTCAGCGCCATTAGTGCTTCTTCAGACGCTCTATTAATTTCCCAGAATCAGTTTGATGCCCTGATTGAAGCATTAAGAGCAGCCAAACGCCTGAGACAGTTAGAAGCTAAAAAAGTAGAGCCAAAAATAGCAAATCACGAATTAGGAATTTGGCAATACTTTCTCCCCATTTTTGGTAATATCCGGTGGTTAATTCACCATTCCCCTGACATTCAAGTTGAACCCGATACCCGCTTCCAAGTCATCGCCTCCCTGTCACAGGCAATGAACAATATTTCTGAACAAAATCGTTTAGAAGGGCATAGCGATATAGTCACAGATGTTAGTTTTGCGCCCGACGGCAAACTAATAGCTTCCGCAAGCCGCGATCGCACGATCAAACTCTGGCGTACTGATGGTATGCTGGTAGCAACCCTAAAAGGTCATCAAGATAGCATCAGCAGTCTGGCATTTAGTCCCGATGGAGAGATCCTTGCCTCTGGTAGCTGGGATGGCACGATTAAACTGTGGTATCGCAACGGTACCCTGAAAAACACGCTACGGGGACACTTAAATAATGTCTATAGCGTTAGCTTTAGTCCCAATGGAAAGCTCCTTGCCTCTGCAGGTGGAGATGGTACGATTCGACTGTGGACAATTAGTGGTAAACTAATTAGAACTTTTCGCGGTCATGAAGGGGCAGTCCAATCCATCGCTTGGAGTCCCGATGGAGAAAAGATTGCCTCGGCTGGAGACGATAGTAGAATTAATATCTGGACACCAACTGGTCATTTACTTCAAAGTCTAACTAGACACAAGAGCAAAGTAAACTCCATCGCCTTCAGTCCCGATGGCGAGTTGCTCGCTTCAGCTAGCGACGATCGCACAGTAAAATTATGGAACGCCAAGAATGGAAAACTAATCGATACCCTAATTGGACACGATCGATGGGTACTCAAAGTAGCCTTTAGTCCCGATAGTCAGATTGTGGCTTCAGCTTCCGCTGACCATATAGTAAGATTATGGGATCGCCACGGTACTTTACTCAAAACATTTAAAGGACACAATGATAGCGTCACTAGCATCAGTTTTAATCCAACTCAAGAGGTAAAAAACGAGAGTGTAGAGGCCAAAAGTGAGAAGCTAGAAGTCAAAGATCAAAGGCAAGAGGTCAAAGCTACCGAAGTAAAGGAAGAATTAAAACTCATTCCTCATTCCTCAAAACTATCCACCTCTCCATCCACTGTTCCACTCCCCCTCTTAGCTTCAGGTAGCTATGATAAAAGCATCAAGCTATGGAAATCGTACCCCTCTTCTCGCTTAGTTTTGCGCGGACATAAAGATGATGTTCGAGATGTAACATTTTCACCAGATGGGGAATTAATTGCCACAGCTAGTAACGATCGCACTGTCAAAATATGGAATCGCGGTGGTAAATTACTTTATACCTTAAAGGGGCATAGAGATCGAATATATAGCGTCACTTTCAGTCCCGATAGTCAAACAATCGCTTCTGCAAGTAGAGATGATACAGTAAGGCTGTGGCATCGCGACGGGAAATTAATTAAAGTATTAACTGGTCATAGCGACTGGGTACTAGGTATCGCCTTTAGTCCTGACTCCAAGCGATTGGCTTCTGCGAGTCGGGATGGCACAGTCAAACTTTGGACAAGAAATGGTATTCTAATTAAAACCTTACGGGGTCATACTGCCCGTGTTAATGCAGTTAGCTTTAGTCCTGATGGTCAACTCCTGGCCTCCGCTAGCGACGATCGCACCGTAAAACTTTGGACAGGAGATGGAAGATTAATCGAAACCCTCCTCGGTCATACTAACTCAGTTTTTGATGTGAGTTTCTCCGCCAATTCTCAGCTACTAGTATCAGCAAGTTACGATAACACCGTCAAACTATGGAACCGAGATGGCACGATCAAATCTACCCTCAAAGGACCTGCCGATAGTGTAGCTCATGCTCGGTTGAGTCCCACAGGCAAAATTCTGGCAACCACGAGCTGGGATAACCGAGTTCAGTTATGGCGACTTGATGATACCTTGATTACGACCTGGAAAGCTGACAAAGGCCGTGTCACTAGCGTAAACTGGAGTGATGATGGTAAAGCACTAGCGATTGGGACAGAAGACAATACAGCGATTGTCTGGAACTTGGATCTAGATCGGATGTGGCAAGAAAGCTGCAATTGGCTGCGATACTATCTCCAAAATAATCCCAATCTCAAAGATAGCGATCGCACTCTTTGTCAGGAACAAAATTAAGGAGCTAGGAGCTAGGGACTAGGGACTGGGGGCTAGAGCTTGTTTTTTTGGGTGTAAAATTTGATGTCGGGTAAAAAGTTTTGAGTCTTCAGTTTTGATGCCAAACTCACTCGCCCCCAACATCCTTTACCCCATATCCCCTGCCCCCATCTGAATATAGCATTATGCTAAAGTGATCTTAAGTCCTTTGCAGCAGTTTTCCCCACTAATGAAAGAACTATGGTAATTACACAACGTGGCCTCGCAATTGGGGCAACCGCCTTAGTATTAACAACGGTTGCCGTGACTGGTGCGGGTATTCATTTAAAAAGTCAGGCTGTTTTAAGTGAAAGTCCCAAGGAAGTCATTGATGAAGTTTGGCATATTATCGATCGTCAGTATGTAGATGGTACATTCAATCAGGTAGACTGGCGATCGGTTAGGACTGAGTATTTGAATCGCTCCTATAAAGATAAGGAAGAAGCCTATACAGCCATTCGAGAAATGCTCAAAAAGCTGGGAGATCCTTATACTCGATTTATGAACCCAGAAGAGTTCAAAAATATGCAGATTGATACTTCTGGTGAATTAAGTGGTGTGGGAATTCAACTTGCTCAGGATGAGGAAACCAAAAAATTAGTTGTGATTGCCCCAATTGAGGATACACCAGCCTTTAAGGCAGGGGTACTTGCCAAGGACATTATCCTCAAGATTGATGGCAAGAGTACGGAAGGGATGAGTGTCAACGATGCCGTGAGACTGATTCGCGGGGAACCAGGAACTTCAGTAACGCTCACTATTCAACGGGGCGAACAACAGGTAGACTATCGGTTAAACCGGGCGCGGATTGAAATTCATCCGGTGCGCTATAGTTTGCGCAATACTCCTGGTGGAGATATTGGTTATATTCGTCTCAATCAATTTAGTGCAATTGCGGCACAGGAAATGCGCGATGCCATTAATAAATTAGAAGATCGGAAGGTAACAGGATATATTTTAGATTTGCGTTCTAATCCGGGTGGTTTACTTTATTCTAGTATTGATATTGCTAGAATGTGGTTAAAAGAAGGTACAATTGTTTCTACTGTAGATCGACAGGGCGAAACCGATCGTCAGGTAGCAAATGGTAGCCGAATTACTGATAAACCTCTGGTAGTTTTAGTAGATGGTGGTTCCGCCAGTGCTAGTGAAATTCTCTCTGGAGCATTGCAGGATAATAAACGAGCCACTTTAGTAGGAACTCAGACTTTTGGGAAAGGTTTAGTACAATCGGTACGGGGACTTGGAGATGGCTCCGGCATGGCAGTGACGATTGCCAAATATTTAACTCCTAGCGGACGGGATATCAATAAGTCTGGTATTCATCCAGATGTAGTAGTTGAATTGACGGAAGCGCAGCGGAAGGAATTACAACAGGATCGAACGAAAGTCGGTACTCCTGACGATCCTCAGTATGCCAAAGGGCTGGATATTCTCAAAGAAGAAATTGCTAAACAATCGGGCAATAATTCAGCTTCTTCAAGCAGGTAAAATAGGAAGTAGGGAATGGAGAATGGGAGATAATGTATATCTAGGGGCTATTGGCTCGGTACTAGGGACTAGGGAAACAAGTCAAATCGTAAAATCAATGGTTTCAGGAATTGAGAAGGTCTTAACCGCCCTGGCAGTTGCTATATTTGTTTGACTCGATCTCTGCCTGCAAAAAGTGTTGCTATATTTTTTAGATGCGCCGCAGCTTATTAGTACCCATTATGGTTTTTTAGGTGGAGTTTGAGTAGCTGGAGAAGCTGCATCAAGTTGAAATAAGATTGGCGTTCCCCCCACACCACTACCCATAATGACGATTTTAGAATTAGGGGAAGCTGCTAATTTTTCGGCTGCTTCAATAGCCTTCAACTGTAAAATTTGACTGGTTAAACCTTGGGCAATAATTTTTTGGGAATCAGCAATTCCTTTGGCTTCAATTAGTTTTCTTTCTGCTTCTTGACGCTCTTTTTCTAGAGTAAATTTCATTTGTTGGCTTTCTTGTTCTAACTTTAACTTTTGTTGTACAGCGGCTTGGAGTGTATCGGGAAGTTTAACTTCTCTTAACAGGGCTTCTTCAACTGTAAAACCAAGAGGGCTTAACTCTTCGCTCAGTCGTTGGCGAAGTCGATTAGCGACTTCTGTGCGTTTAGTGGAGTAAATAGCCTCGGCTGGATAACTGGCGGTAATTTCCCGGATGGTGGAGCGAAATCTGGATATGATAATTTGGGTTTCCTCTGTGCCAATATTTGTGTATACTTCTATGGCTTTGGTAGGTTCTAATCGGTACTGAATACTCACATCAATATTGAAAGTCAAGCCCTCCACAGATGTGGCGGCTACAGTTTCTTTAACATCTTTCAATCGAGTAGAAAAGGTTTCTACATCAGAGAAGGGATTGATTAAATGGATACCAGGTTCGAGAGGAGTTTGAGAAACTTTCCCGAATAATTCTACAATACCAACGCTGCCAACTTTAATGATAATTAGGGTTTTGAGGATGGCGCTGAATGTGGAAATTACCCCAACCAGGATTGCGATCGCGCGTATTGCTAAACTAGTTCTTTGGCTGGGAATCCTGCTGCTGTTGAGAAAGATGAGGATGGTAACTAGAGTGGTGAGAAGCGAAGCAATGAATGTCATCAAGAGAAATGTCTTATAGAATATGATATCTGAAACTTACAGCGGTTTCCGCAGTAAT
>DOIX01000374.1 GCA_003511885.1 Cyanobacteria bacterium UBA11153 | reverse complement strand
TATATTCCAATCGGGAGCATCCCAATGAAGGCAAAAATACTTGTTTTTGCCAAAGTTTTTACCCCCCCAGCCGCCCTTGTGAAAGGGGGGAGCAAGAATACAACCTGCATTTCTTCCCTCACAGGATGCTCCCTTCCAATCTGGAAAATAGGGAGCGGTGGTTTAGCAATTAGCCATTAGCAATTAGCCATTAGCCATTAGCAATTAGCAATTAGCCATTAGCAATTAGCCATTAGTCATTAGCAATTAGCAATTAGCCATTAGCAATTAGCCATCCCCCACTTCTAACTCCCCATAAAATTAAACAGAAACAATATAATCAGAATTAATGGCACTAACTCGCTTGGCATCCACTAAAGCTTGATAAATCATCGCAGCTACTTCACCACGGGTTGCTTCCTTTGTCGGATTGAGTTGTTTGACATTGGGATAATTAACCACAATACGTTTTTTGCTGGCTGTCACCACTTCATCTTTAGCATAATCAGGAATCGCAGTTTTATCGCTGTAAGCATTCAAAGCATTAGCATCAGCTACAGCTAAACCCAATCCATTCACCAAAGACACAATTACCTGTACCCGCTGTACATTATCATTAGGTTTAAAAGTCTTATTCGGGAAACCTGCCACAAACCCACCCCGATAAGCTTGTTGAATCGCATTATATCCCCAAAAACTAGCAGGGACATCAGTAAAGTTTTCTGCTTGTCTTTTCGCAGGTGGATTAAAGGCTTTCACCAACAAAGCCGCATATTGGGCGCGAGTCATTTTATCATCAGGTTTAAAAGTACCATCTTTAAAACCACTAATCATCCCTTGGGCAGACAATGCTTCAATAAACTGCCTCGCCCAATGATTCTGAATATCGGAAAAAACTGGAGTTACCACATCAGGAGGATTTCCAGAATTATCAGGAGGATTCCCACCAGGAGGATTCCCACCAGGAGGATTCCCACCAGGAGGAGTATCAACAGGAGGATTCCCAGCTACCACATTACCATCAATATTAATCGAGCCGCTAACCTTGCTTGCCGTCAACTGATTGCCAAAAGAAACCAGGGTATTTTTAGTAACATTGAGGATATCCAACTTACCATTATTGCGGAGAATATTCCCACCAGGCTCTTGTAAACTTTTACCCAAATCCGGAATAGCATTACCAGTTACCGCCAAACCATATTCCTCATTATTTTCAATTCGATTATTACGCAACACAGGTTTAGCTTCAACAGAAATACTCATGCCAAAGCGATTTTCCGATATCGTATTATCCACCACCAGCGACTTAGCATTGCCATCAATACTAATACCATAGCCAGTTTTTCTACAGCTATTACCGCGAATCTCGCCCCCACAATCTCGCGTCACCGATATTCCATTACCTCCATTCTCCAAACAGACATTATTCAGAATAGTTGGATTAGCCGTACCCGTAGCCAAAACCCCCTCGCGATTGCATTTACTAAAAGTACAATTAGCCACAATCGGCGCAGTTGATTCAATCCAAACCGCCGTACCGCGTCTGGCTAAATTAGTCACAGTTACGCCACGAATAGCCGCATTATTTGCCATTAAAAAAGTAATATTTTGTAAAGCCAGAGTTGGACTAGTATAACCACCACTACCTTCAACTAAAATACCATTACCTTTCGTCCCCTCATTACCTAAAATTGTCACTCCAGAGGGGACTTGAAGAGGAAAAACTTCCCCACTAGCCGTATTATAATTTCCTGGTGCAAGTTGGATAATCGTATCGGGTTGGATTTGCCCAAGAGCTTTGGTAATAGTTTTGAAAGGAGTAGACTGACTACCATTAGCGGTATCGTTACCTGTAGCTGGATTAACGTAAAGTGTTTGAGGCATAATTAGAGGTTTATACTAAAAGAGAACAAAATGACAGAAGACGGAGTTAGGATTGTTTCTTAGGTTTAGCGAATTTAGCCATCAGCGCTGAAGCGCCTACTACAAACGGGATAGGGGGTGTCACCCTCGATTTGAGGTTTGCGATCGCGGCTGATATTTCCTAGTGTAGGCTTAATGTTAGGGAATGTCCATCTTCACACTTCATCCTTGCTACCATATAAATAGAGTCAGAGGGAGTCACTCTTTATGGAAGAACTATTTACTCTTAAGGATTTATTGCTAAAAGGCGATATATCAGGAGCATTAATCGTAGTTGAAGAACTTGAAGAAATGAGCCGCGATGATAAAATTAATACCATTAGCAGTTATGCTGTAATTTTATTACTTCATCTGATTAAGCAGCAAGCTGAAAAACGGACAACTCGTTCATGGGATTTGTCCATCCGGAATTCGTCCTGGGAAATTCAGAAAAAAAATAAGCGTCGTAAAGCTGGCGGTTATTACCTAACATTAGAAGAATTACGAATAGCTTTAGAAGAAGCTTACCCCAGGGCAATCGATAAGGCTGCTGTGGAAGTCGAAGAAGGTCGTTATGATAGTGCCATCTTAAAAAAGATGGTAAATCGAGAGGAAATTTTAACTCAAGCGATGGTTTTAATTACCTCAGATAATCTATCCTGAAAAGATGTATTAACCGATGTAGCGGTTGCGATAACTACCCTTTTGTACAATATACAATGTAACTGGACAGCAAGTTACTGTAAGGGCAGGTTTAGGAAAAAAAATAACAACCCACCGATAACCTATAGCAACCGCCAGGGCGGTTAAGACATGCTAAATTCCTCAAACCCTTGATTTTACAGCTTTCTTCCCTAGCCCCTAGCCTCTAGCCCCTAGTCCCTTGCTATATCTTCAAAACCCGCCCCCACCCCTCTCATCAAAACTCAAAACTCAAAAATTTTTCGAGGATGTTTGCCAATGATTAAACTTTATCACACACCAGTTTCGCCCAATTCCCGTCGTGTCTGGGTTACCCTATTGGAAAAAGGACTAGAATTTGAACTAGTCGAGGTGAAACTAGATGGAGAACAATTTAAACCAGAATTTCTCCAAATCAATCCTTTCCATCACGTTCCCACTTTGGTAGATGATAATTTTAATCTAGTAGAATCTTTAGCAATATTAGATTATTTAGATGCCAAATACCCCAAACCTAAGATGCTACCTACCGATGCCAAAGATTTAGGGATTGTCAGGATGGTGGAATTAGTAACAGTTAACGAATTATTGCCGAATTTAACCACATTATCCCCCGTTATCTTAGGCTTGCCTGGAGCAAATCCCGAAAAAATCGACCAGGCAAAGACTAAAATTGCCGTAGTGCTGAAATTTTTTGAAAGTTTGCTAGATAATCGCCCTTTTTTTGGCAGTGAAAATATAACTCTCGCTGAACCCGTAGCAGGTACAGTGATACCATGGTTAGCAGGAGCAGACGTATCCTTAAAAGATTATCCCAAATTAAGTGCTTGGTGCGATCGCATTCAGTCTCGCGTAGCATGGCAAAATACCGCACCCACGCCAGCAGACATGGAAATGATGAAGTCTGTAATCAGGGCAAGACTTAACAATTGACAGTTGACAATTGACAGTTGTTCGGTGTCAATAGAGGTTCGTAGTAAGCACTTTAGTGCCTGAATCAGCTTTTGAGGCACTAAAGTGCTTACTACAAACATGGTTAATTATCAATCGGTACAAATAGATTTTCCGCCACAAAGTTTCCTACTGCCCAACCCATTGGCAAAGCATCAGTAATAGTCGCCTCGCGAACATGAATTCCGCCATAAACGCGACTGATAGCATCATCGTAAGCCGCATCGTAAAAACTGTCGTAGTGGCGAGTAGTATGAATCAATTCCTGGGAAACAGCAGTAAAGCCATAGTCTTCGCCAAAGAAATTCGTCATCACCCCAGCAAAAGCACCACCAAAAGATGAATGTCCCGATATATAATCTGGAAAGGGAGGAGTAGGACCTAGAAGAGGTTCCCAATCTGAGTCTGCAATCGTTCCTGGCATCCCATCCTTTGCTGCAAATCCTTCAGCAATTACATCATCAGGTCTAGGCTGCATAGTTTTATATTTAGCATTCCAGGCCACAATAGCGGCATCAGCCAAAGCAATATTGAGCTGGGCGAATAACCGGGCATTTTCTGAGAGTGTATTCCCTTCCCGGATTGCCACTTCTTCAGCGATTTGGTTTAATTGACCGTAGGGTCGAAAAGTATCAGCACGGTCATAAGCCCAAAATACAGCAATTTCCGTCTGATCTGCATTACGAGCAATAGTAGTTACATTAGTATTCTGTTTCCCACCCAACAACCGCACTTCCTCAATCTCATCTGCATATTGCTGGGTTCCCGGCAAGCCATCAAGGCCATCTGGGGCAAAATCTGCCACACTATTAATAGCAAAAGGCGTAACCTTACCCCAATGAGTTCCGACTGCAACACCTGCATTAGGTTCCCCTGCTGCTGCTGGATGCCAGACATAATCGCCAGAAGGATAAACAATAGGAGTATCATTATCCCAACCATCATTTTGACGCAAAGATAAGATTTCCTCTCCCACTGAACTACCAAACAAGAAGCCAGAGATTTCCGAAAAAGGATTATCCTTAATCTCAAAAATAGACCGTAATAACTGTTCGTTGAACAAAGCTGTTTGTTGCGGTAAAAGTTCCGTTAGTACCCGATAGGCTGCGCCTACTACAGCCGCTTGAACAGATGCACCCACCGGAGCAAATCCATCGAAACTGTATGAAGTATGAGTCCTCTCAAAAGCATTAACAGCATCATAAACTGCCGCAGAAACCATAGCGAGGAGACGAGAACCTTCTGTTGGCGGGACTCCTCTGCCTGCTTCGCCCTCAGCTTGAATCGCATTTAAGGCAGTAGCATTCCAATCGATCGCAACATCTGTACCGGGTGCAGAGATATGCTTGGTGACAATATTATTATTTTCATTCCTTTCTGCGATCGCGTTTTCTGAATCTATTTGAGCAATAATCTTGTATGCCCCCGGTGCGACAACTCCCGTGAGGTTTTGATAATTTAAAGTAAAAGTTTGCGACTTGCCCGGTTTGAGGTTAATGTTTTTGACGAGAGTAGTCAGCAATCCATCATTAACATCAATATCTCCATCTGTTGAGATATAGAGTTTGATGGATAGAGGTCCCTTAGCTGTCGCATTACCTCTGTTGGTGACTGTCACCTTAACTGTACCATCATCACCAAATTCGATTGTATCTGGTATTCCTATACTACTAATTTGCCCTACCAAATCTGCCTTTGGTCTCAATTTGTTTGAGTTACTCTGACTGGGAATATTGATGTTAGAGCTGTGTTGAGGAGTAACATTTCCTTGACTGATAGTGACTACTGATTGACTAGCCAGGACAATCAGATCTTTAATTGTTTGAACAGTTTGACTGGCATTTCCTGTTTGATGAATTGTCAAATTATCTTCACGCAGAAGTCCATTAAAGAGATCTAAGCCATATAGAGAGTTGGAATTTAATCCTATTGCCATAGTATGCTATTGCTTGTGTAAAGTATAGATTTGTGACAAGTATAGATCTAGGAGATCTGGGATCGCCTGAGACTCTCCCAGTTTCTAACCGGGAGGTTCTTGAATACCACATCCTCTCTCAGGCTCTCGGATTCCTCCTACAACATCGTGAGTTCGATGAAAACGTAAATTTTGGGTCTTTCCACGAAAGAATCGTGCTTTCAGCCAACGAAGGAATCAGTGTTTCAGCCTCCATCGAACTCACGTAGGATCGAGAAGAATCGGAAATGCGATCGCTACGCCTCTAATCGCCGATTCAATGGACAAACGTGGACTAACCATACAAAAAACACCTTTTCGCCTCAAAAGTGGTTATTCTTTGTGGCATACCGCATTCTATCGATCTATACCAATTCCTATTTATACTTATCATTAAATTAAAGAGCTACGACCATCTTCATCAAAACAACATGAAATCTTCATGATATCTTTACAGTATCTTCATAAAAAAAAGGAACTTGATACCCTTTCCGCTGTTAAGTAGCCAAATCGGATAGTGGAGACTCTTAATACTGAATAGCGAATGGGTAATGGGAGAGAGGAGCTAAGATTTGAAGTAATTTACCCTTTTTGGCAATATATAGCAACCGCCACATC
>DOIX01000055.1:4596-11050 GCA_003511885.1 Cyanobacteria bacterium UBA11153 | reverse complement strand
TTGATAAGCAGGGCTGTTTCATTCTCGGTTGAAAAATTGGGGAGCAGGGGGGCAGGGGGCAGAGGAGAAGGGGAGAAACAGGATTTTTCATAATAATTAATGCCTAATTTTATTTTATGAGGATTTACGGTAGCAAATCCTCTCCCAGTCTCCTTTGTAGCTCCCTCAAAATTTGAACATGAAACAGCCCTGCCTACTCCCCACACTCCACCTGGGTATCTGCTGTCTCACTCCCTGTTAATGTTCAAAGATATCCTTATAATGGAGCAAATCTAGATCTACCATCACAGGCAATGCTCGAAAACACTCTTGAGCTAATTCCCAACGATCTTCTCTTTGCAATATACTAATTAATTTCTGCCGCACGCTTAATAGGTAGCGGACATCATTAGCGGCATAATGCAATTGTTCGTGGGAAAGATTTGTGGCGTTGCCCCAATCGGAGCTTTGGGCATTTTTATCTAATTCCACTTTTTCTAATTCTAACACCAATTCTTTTAGTCCGTGGCGACTGCTGTAGGTGCGGGCAAGTTTGCTAGCAATTTTGGTGCAGAATACTGGAGTAACTTTGATGCCCAGATTTTCTCGCAGCATCCCTAAATCAAAACGGGCAAAGTGAAATACTTTGAGTACTTTGGGATCTTCGAGTAACCGTTTAAGGTTTGGTGCTTCTGCTTGTTTTTTCGCAATGCGAATAACTGTAACTCGTCCTTGAGGATCGCAGATTTGTACCAAACATAAACGATCTCGCTGGTAAATTAATCCCATGGTTTCTGTATCCACCGCAATCGCTTCGGCTTTTTGGTACTCTTTACAGATATCTTCGGGAATATCGCGATCGCAAATTTGGAAATCAGTCAGTTTTTTTTGCAGCAGTTGGTTTGTCATTGGTTGTTTTTTGTTTTTTGTTTGGTGTTTGTTGTTTGTTGTTTGTTGTTTGTTGTTGGCAATGGAGTTAATTCTCTTCTTGTTTGCGATTGGTTATAACTAGTAACCAATAACTAATAATTGATAATCAACAACAAACTAACTACGTTTGATGAAAACTTGGGTAAAGTAATACTCTCCTCGATCATTTTTACTAACGCCAATACCTGTAAGATCGAAGTTTCCTTCCATATTTTGGCGATGATTTTCACTTTTAATCCAACCCTCAACTGCTTGTTGCTCTGGATTGGAGTAACCTTGGTTATAGGCGACATTTTCTGCTGCACTGCGATAGGGAATCTTTTGCGCAATAGCTGTTATTCTTTCTGGAAATCCTTTATGACTAAAGGGCACTTTTCCTCGTGCCATCGCCTCACTGTGAAGTCTTGCTTCTTTGCTGATAGCAGCGTTTAAGGTTAATGGTGGCAAATTACGGGATTGGCGATATCGATTAATCTCTTGATGAACCGATTCTTCCAACTTAGCGTATTCACGAGAATTTGGGTTTCGGGCAATGGTCGAATCGGGCACTTTTTCAGCGGGTATACTGGGGCTGATACTCAAGGATGAGCTACAACTGTTTAGCCAACTGAAACCAATAAGTGTGGTAATGATAACCTCTGTCAAACGTTTTGTCTTCATTCAATAGATTGGCAAGAGGGATGAGAGGTATGGGATGAATTTAGTACCGTAATTAGAGCCAACAGATGTATCTTAATTTACAATTGACCTTCTTCTGGCAATATTTCATCTTTCTTTCATACTTGGTTGTTAGTGGTTGATGGTTGGTTGTTGGTTTTTCCTCGTTTCCCATTCTCTATTCTTTAATCTCCATTCCCCAAATTAATTACTTTAGCAACAGTTTGGACATCCTTGTCGCCGCGTCCGGAACAATTGATAATTAAGCGAGGGCTGCCGTCGAGTTGAGGGCAGAGAGTTTCCAGATAGGCGATCGCGTGGGAAGTTTCTAGTGCTGGTATAATTCCTTCTAATTCCGATAACCTTCTCAAGGCTGCGATCGCGTCTTCATCGGTTACGGCATAATATTCGCACCGTCCGATATCTTTTAAATAGCTGTGTTCTGGGCCTACTCCAGGATAATCCAGTCCGGCACTGATTGAATGAGCTTCGATTACCTGACCATCATCGTCTTGAAGTAAATAACTCATTGCTCCATGTAACACTCCAGGCCGTCCCCGCGTCAAGGTTGCGGCATGTTTTTCCGAATCCACGCCTTCTCCTGCTGCTTCCACACCGATTAATCTTACCGTGGGTTCATTGACAAATTCGTGAAATAGTCCCATGGCATTCGAGCCACCACCAACACAAGCCAGGAGAATATCTGGTAAACCGCCCCATTTTTCCAAACACTGAGCGCGAGTTTCTGCTCCAATCACTGCCTGAAAGTCTCGCACCAACATCGGGTAAGGATGAGGGCCTGCGACTGAACCTAAAATATAGTGAGTAGTTTCGACATTAGTTACCCAATCGCGAATTGCTTCGGAAGTCGCATCTTTGAGAGTCCCCGTGCCAGCGGATACAGGTTGGACTTTTGCCCCCATTAATCGCATTCTAAATACATTAAGAGCCTGACGTTCCATATCCTGAACGCCCATATAAACTATACATTCCAAACCAAACCGGGCACAAACCGTTGCTGTTGCCACACCATGTTGCCCTGCACCTGTTTCAGCAATAATCCGGCGTTTGCCCATCCGTTTAGCCAATAAAACCTGAGCCAGAGCATTATTAATTTTATGAGCGCCTGTATGATTTAAGTCTTCCCGCTTCAAATAAATTTGCGGCCCGCTACCATCAGGTTTAGCATAATAAGCAGTTAACCGTTCCGCGAAGTAGAGAGGGGATGGTCGTCCTACATAGTCTCGCAGTAGTTGTTGTAATTCTTGCTGAAAATCCGGTTCATTGCGATATTGAGCGAATGACTGCTCCAGTTCAAACAAAGCAGGCATTAGGGTTTCTGGCACATACTTGCCGCCAAATTTCCCAAACCGCCCCAAGGCATCCGGTTGTTGAGCAGAAGCCTGAGCGGTAGATTGGGAGGTCGATCGCAGGGGAGTAGCAGTCACAGCAAACTCAGTATACGGAACAATATTTGATTATAGTCCTTCCTGGTGCGATCTTGCGATGCGATCGCGAAGCCTTCCTTCCTGCTAATCCTGAAGCTTCCAGCCCCGAGCCATTCTGTGCAAACTAGCGATTCTGGCGTGCGATTGCCTTAATTCCCCACCAACTAGATTAGATCGAGCAAACTTTCCCTATTTTCCGGTAGAATCCGATATGACTTAACCCTTGAAATCAATTTTTCCATAGTACTATGTTGAAACGCTTCCTCGAACGAGTATTAGAACTACCATCTCTGAGAAATCAACTCGATCAATTACAGTATAAAGTCGAGCAGTTTCAATCAGATAGCACCACTGAACTCCTCCAATCTCGAATCAACCAGTTAGAGCAACAAATTGAAACTTTACAATCTAACACGACTGTTACTGATTTCCAATCGAGACTTGATGAATTAGCCCAGCAAATCACCGAAATTCAATCATCTAGCACCCTGGATTCACAAATATCTTTAATTGAAGATTTGGAGCAGGCATTGACAGAGAAAATCGCTCTCATCGAACAACAACAGTTAACTATTGATACCCTAACTCAGCGATTGGATGCCATCGAAAATCAACAATCCGTATCTCAACCCACACTCCAACTAGAAGTACCTGAAAATTTGCCAGATTTCAGCCCCAGATTAACCCTAATAGAACAACAACTAGGCTGTTCTCAACCTTCAGACGAAGATGAATTTATCTCCGTATCCTCAGTTTTCGATCTCAAAGATATCTCAACGGAAACGGTATATTTTGCCGCCCTACAAAAGCTAATAGAACAATATAATTTACCTTTAGCTTACCCCGATCGGACATTTAGAGGTCATAAATCTTTAAGTAGGCAAGAATTCATCCAACATATTGCTGCTTTCATCGGTCAAATGGAACAAGGAGTAGCCGAAGAAATTTAAAATAACTCACAATTAACTTAACGTAAGTTGCTAGTTACAAATATTATCCGTTAGCACCCCCCTAACCCCCCTTATTAAGGGGGGAACTAGATTAAAAGTCCCCCTTACTAAGGGGGATTTAGGGGGTCTAAGGGTGATGCGAAGAGGTGGCGAAGTGCTAATTGCTTATAACTAGCAACTTGAGTTAACTTAACTAGATTTCCTGTAAGGTGCGTTAACTTGTAACGCACCCTACCTCAATTAATAATTTGGTTCCAAATGACCATCCTGATATAGCTTTAGGGGTACTAACTCTTCCTTACCGTTAATTTTTACCTTAGCATAGACGATTTTGACAAAAGCTTGTACCTGTTCCTTATAGTTAAACATATTAACCTCCTCAGTCTAACTAATTCAAGTGAAATATTTTATAGATGTCGCTCCCTCTAAATCCTTATATCTCTGACAAGACATCACTTATGCAGTCCCCACAGGGTTAATCCCCTCCACACCACAAACCATCTTGCCTCCATTCTTTCCGCCCTTTGCCTGAAAATAAATACCTGCAACCCCACCGATAACCCCGATAGAGTTAATTTCTCCTACTCCTGGCATTAATCCGCACGAGTCAAAGCTTCAAGTAAACCAAGAATACCCAATAGGCTTAAAATAAGAATTGCGTCCACTTTGTTTTCCTCAACTCTTGATACTTCCAGAGTAGGCACAGTTAGTTAATATAGGAAATAATACTATGCAGCTTGTTTAAGCGAACTCTCCTATTTGGGGAATGTTACGCTAGAATGAGAGTCTACCCTAGTCTGACTGTGGACAGTTGGATAAGTGAACTACCTAGACTGACCAACCCCGTCAGTTATAGCCTCCTTCCCTTGCCGCATTTTAGGTGAAAGCAAGGCAACTCAACCAAAGGCAATAAATTTACACGCCGGGTAAGGTTACAGTAAATATACTTCCTTTTTCGGGTTGCGATCGCACTGTAATGTTTCCGCCCATTCCTTCTACTAAAGTTTTGACTATTGATAATCCTAAACCTGTGCCTCCTATTGATTTGGCGCGGTTTTCATCTACTCGGTAGAATCTTTCAAAGATTCGCGATTGTTGGGCTAAAGGGATGCCTCTACCTTTATCCCAGATTTCGATTTTTGCTTGTTCGTTTTGTTTATCTAGCTTGAGGATGACAGGTCGATCTGACTCTGAGTATTTTACTGCATTATCGATTAAATTGAGTAATACTTGTTTTAAACGATCCGGATCGGCTTTGGCTATAATTATCTCTTCTGTCGCTTCCACGGTAATGATTCTATTGCTATATTGAATCGCCATTTCCACTATTTCTGATACTAATTTATTCAGAATAATTGATTCTATATTAAAGTGCATTTTTCCATTATCTGCTCTGGCTAAATCCAACAAATCTTTCAATAATTGAATGGTTCGATCCGTTTCTGATACTGCTATTACCAAAGCTTCTTGTTGTTGTTGGGTAAGATTTTTTCCGCGTCTTAAGGTGCTTTGAAGATAACCGGAAACAATAGTTAAAGGAGTTCGTAATTCATGAGAAAAATTGCTGACAAATTGGCGCTGCATTTCCCAAGCTTCCGATAAGCGAAGCAACATAGTTTCAAAAGTTTGGGCTAACTCCTTAACTTCACTGGGAACCCTTTCTAAATCTAACCGCGCTTGTCCTAAATCATT
The DNA here is from genome assembly GCA_003511885.1 of Cyanobacteria bacterium UBA11153. Classification (GTDB taxonomy): domain Bacteria; phylum Cyanobacteriota; class Cyanobacteriia; order Cyanobacteriales; family Coleofasciculaceae; genus Limnofasciculus. The sequence continues at coordinate 5,394 of DOIX01000055.1, read as the reverse complement.
AGCAGAAATAGTTTTAGCGATCGCAGAAATTCGGTGGAGTGGTTTTAAGGATTTTTGAATATAAATTGCGATCGCAAGAGTAATAACAGCGATAGAAAAAACACTAGCAATAGCCAAAGTTTTAATCAGACTTAAAAACATGATTTGTTCGCTAGTTATATCTTTGGCTATGTAAACTTTTCCCAGATTCTTACTCTTGACTTGCAAGTCAGCACCACAGGCAACCCAGTAATGTCCCTGCAATTTATATAACTGGGGACTAGGTTCCATTTTTGAAGTTAATAAATGACTACTGCTCTTAATTTTTAATTGATGAGATTGGGCAACGATTAATTGACTAGGATTCCGTACCCACAGAATAGTTTTATCTGTAGTTAAGTTATCAATAGCGCGTTGGATACCCGTTTCCACCGATACCATATCGCTATAAATTTCTACGTCGTGAGGAAAGCGATTGGCAAGATATTCAATATTTTGTTTTTGGCTAGTGACAAGGATTTGCTGCATTTTCCAACTCATCCAAATTGCCACACCACTCAATCCCATCGCTGAAAAAGCGGCAATACCTACAGTTAATCGCACTTGGAGGGAAAAGGGGTCAATTTTTGACCAAATTCTCTTGGTGGTTTTGAGCAGACGCTTGGGTAAATTCATCGGAAAGGCAATGATGGGGTGGGGTAAATTTTTGTACCCTGATTGGGAATATGATAAGCCGTTACGCATTTAATTTATCTGTTGTGAATGAGGGGGAGCAGGGGAGCAGGGGTGCAGGGGTGCAGGGGAGAGGGTTTGATGACT
>DOIX01000055.1:0-4364 GCA_003511885.1 Cyanobacteria bacterium UBA11153 | reverse complement strand
CTTGAAAATATCCGGTTTAAATGGGTAGCAGCTTATTACAGATGGTAATAAAAGTTATTTTAGCTAATTCAATTTAATTTAACTAAATTAAATCTGTCTGATAAGAGGATGATTTTTCCCTGAGACTTTGAGAAGATATAAGGCTGACGGGGTGACAGCTTACTGTCACCAAGAGAAACCCAGAAACATGGTTCCTTCAATCAACCGAATTTATTTAGTATTTTTTGGTACAATATCAGTAGTTAGATCTGCTTAAACCACTCCAATTACAGGCAAACAGTGCTGAAATATGTCCTTTGACACCTATAAAAATATTAGTGAAGTCCTCAAAGAATATAGAATTACTTCTACTGAGGGTAACTATATTATAGAAACCGAGATTGCCATCCGAGAAGCTTTCCAAGAGGAATTAGAATTTTGCCTCAGAGAATTTGCTTTCGCCGAATCAGAATATGCCATTTGTGAGACTATTATCTTTCCGATTCTGAAAGAAGTTTATCGCCATTACCGAGATAAATTTACCCTCTGGAGTCATAAAACAATCGCTTACGATGAAAAACTATCAGGGGTTCCAGATTATATACTAGCCAAAAGATCTCCTTTGGGCAAGGAAGTATTTGAAAATCCTTTCTTTGTCGCTATTGAAGCGAAAAAAGATGATTTCATTAAAGGATGGGGACAATGTTTAGCAGAGATGGTAGCAATTCAAAAAATTAATGGAGAATCCCGACAACAAACGATATTTGGGATTGTTTCTAATGGAGAATTTTGGCAGTTTGGCAAACTGAAGAGTAATATCTTTACCAAGGAATTAAAATCTTATACTATTTCTGAACTAGAACGAGTTTTAGCGGCAGTCAATTATATCTTTAGGCAATGTGAGTTAGAGTTGAATAGTTTTGCAGAATAGTAGGGCGGGAAGTGCAATATAACCTACATCTTTAGCTGTTAAATAGGTTATTTTTCCTATATAATATACTAAGAAATATCCAAAAAAAAGCTATGTACATATCAAATTCGCAGCCGCTAATTAATGAAGGGCTGCCTACCATGTACGATTTACCCAGCGAAAATTCGGAGGAATCAGGTTTACCCTATGAATTTTAGGGTTGGCAAGGTGATATGTTATGCGATATCTGTTGTCCGCCTAATTATCCCGCTAATAGAGTTTTTTCAGCTAGCGCTCTTAATTTATACTACGATTCAGAGCCTCCTTATTGGTATAAAAGACCAGATTTCTTTTTAGTGGCAGGTATTTCTCGATTATATCAAGAAAAAGATCTTCGTTTGAGTTATGTAATATGGCAGGAAAAAGTCAGTCCAATTGTGGCAGTTGAACTCCTGTCACCAGGTACGGAAGATGAGGATTTGGGTTTAACATATTCAGAGTTGAATAAACTGCCAACTAAATGGGAAGTTTACGAGCAAATTCTCAAGATTCCCTATTACTTTGTTTTTAGTCGATATACTAATCGACTGCAAGTATTTCAGTTGAAACGAAATCGTTACCGAGAACAAATTCTAACACAACCGCGATTCTGGATACCAGAATTACAATTAGGAATAGGATTGTGTTCAGGTGTTTATAAAGGTTGTCAGCTTTATATCTGACGGCGGAATCCTGACTAACTTTGTCCCCATTCTTTCAGTGTATTACTCGCTAATTTCCTCACCTTATCGTCAGAATCATTCTCTACTCTGTCGCGCAATAGGGGTAAGGTTTGGGAATGATTGGGATAGTATTTAATAATTGCCTCAAGTGCTGTTTTTCGCGGGTTATGTTGGTAGTCATTCTCGCGCTCGAATGGATCGTTGATAGCTGTATGGCACAATAATTCATAGATACCGGGATCATTTTGCCAACCTTCAGCTATTGCTTCTACTGCGGCTTGTCGCAAATACTCATGATTATCTGAGGTAGTGATTTGTTTGATAAATGATAAAGTATCGGGTTCATCATGCCAATCTCTAGCTATTTCTTGTAATGCGGCATATCGCACATCCTCACTAATATCTAAAGTAACCGTTTGGATAAGGAGGGGTAAGGTATTGGGTTCATCGTGCCAACCTCTGGCTATTTCTTGTAATGCGGCATATCGCACAGCCCAACAATCATCTGAAGTAACCATTTGTGTAAAAAATGGTAACATATCTGGTTCATCTTTCCATCCTCTAATTATTTCTTGTACTGCGGCATATCGCACATCTCCATCACAATCAGAGGTAGCTATTTGTTTGAGGAAGAGTAAGGTATCTGGTTCATTTTTCCAACCTCTGATTATTTCTGCTATGATAGAAGCCCGTCCATCCGAATCGATGTCTGAAATAGCACATTGTTTGAGTAGAGGTAAGATCTCGGTTTCATCTTCCCAACCTCTGATTATTTCTTGTATTGCTTCATATCGCACATTCCCACAATCATCTGAGGTAACGCATTGTTTGAGGAAGGCTAAAGTATCAGGTTCATTATGCCAACCTCTCGCTATAGCTTTTATTGCGGTATGTTGCACTCTCTTATGATTATTTGAAGTAATACATTGTTTGATGAATGGCAATGTGTCTGGTTCATCTTTCCAGGCTATAGCGATTTCTTGTAGTGCGACACTTCCCAAATAGTCATTATTAGCTGAAGTAGCAAATTGTTTGAGAAGAGGTAATGTATCTATATCATCTTTGTAATCTCTAACTATTGCTTGTATAGCAACAATTTTTACTGAAAAAATATCGTCTGAAGTGGCAATTTCTTTCAGAAAGGGTAAGGTATCTGATTCATTATGCCAGCCTCTGCCTATTTCTTCTACTGCGGCTTTTCGCACATGCGACTGATGATGCCAATCGCGATTAGAGGTAGCGCATTGTTTGAGGATAGGTAAGGTCTCTGGTTCATCTCTCCAGTTTCTAGCTAGCTCTTTTATTGCTGATTCTCGCACCAAGAAATTATCATTAGATATCGCCCATTTTTTGAGAAGGGGTAATATATCTAGTTTATTTTTCCAACCTCTGATTAATTCTTCTGCTGCGGCTCCTCGCACAATTCGATCCCTATCAGAGGTTGCGAGTTGTTTGAGAAGGGGTAATATTTCTGGTTGATCTTTCCAACTTCTGGCTATTTCTCGTATTGCAGCATTTCTGATTTCCCAATTATTATTGAAAATAGCCCATTCTTTGAGGAGGGGGAAAATATCGGGTTCATCATGCCAACCTATGATTAATTCTTCTATTGCGACTCTTTGCACATCCCTATTATCATCAGAAGTAACGAGTTGTTTCAGGAGAGGTAGAGTATCGGGTTCATCATGCCAACCTCTAGCTATTTCTTGTACGGCGATGCGTCGCATATACCAATCATTATCGGAGGCAATGAATTGTTTGATAAAGTGTAAAGTATCGGGTCGATCGTGCCAGCCTCTGGCTATTTGTACTACTGCAGCTTGTCGCACCAACCAATTACGATTGGGGGCAGTACATTCTTTGAGAAAGGGTAGAGTATCTGGTTCGTCTTTCCACCCTATAGCTATTTTTTCTACTGCTTCAAATTTCGGCCAAATAACATTATCATTATCGGTAGTACATTGTTTTAATAAAAACAATGTATCTGGTTCATCTCTCCAAGTTGAAATTATTTCTTCTAGTGCTAAAGTTGCCAATCTAGGGTTAGAATTAGCACATTGTTTGAGGACAAGTAAAGTGTCAGTTTCATTCTGCCAACCTTTAATTATTTCTTGTACGGCTGCTTCTCGCACATCCCAATTATCATCTGATGTAGCCCATAGTTTGAGGAGGGCTAAGGTATCTGGTCGATCGTGCCAAGTTGTCGCAATTGCCGCAACCGCTTGGGTGCGAATGTCTCTCACTCGCTGTGTCTCTTCTGGAATATCGTGAAGTCGATAATAATAATTTAGATCGTATTTAATCAAAGATTTTAACAGCTCAAATAACTGATTATCCGTTTTAGCAATAATCTGACGATTCTTCACCTCATCAAGGCACTTGGCTGCAAGAAAGAGGTTTATAAAATTATTTTTTTTGCCTTTTTGCTGACACAAGTAATCAATAATTTCGCCGACAGACTTAGCATCAATCATCCCCGCAATTAGCCGCAGCAATTGATGGCACGATTCATCCTGCCAATATTTGCCAAATACCTCAATTTTCAACTCCTCCAGGGCAATAGTCTCTTTCTTTTCCAACTGCCGGAGATATTCCGAAGCACAGAAATATGCCAAAGTGGTAGTAATACCCCAAGTGCTGATTGATTCCATTGAATTATTCCCCCGTTTTGTAGATTGAGTTTTCATCTTTAGGTTCCTGTCCTTTCGTTGAAGCGATCGCGTACACTATATATATAGCAGTGGACAGTTGAC
>DOIX01000059.1 GCA_003511885.1 Cyanobacteria bacterium UBA11153 | reverse complement strand
GCCCTGCCTTACTAAGGGGGGTTGGGGGGGTAAATATGTAGCGCTATTTGCGGAAATTGGTATAAATTGATTAACTGATGGAGTGCGTTACTTAATAACGCACCCTACGCCTACCCTAAAAATAATACAATATTCATAACATACCCACCATAAAAAGCTATGGTTCAAGCCCCTAATAAACCCTTAACTCTAGAAGAATTTCTCAAGCTACCGGAAACCAAACCCGCTAGCGAATTTATTGATGGTAAAATTATCCAAAAACCAATGCCACAAGGAAAACATAGTACTGTTCAACTCGATATTGGTACTGACATTAACCTAGTACTCAAGCCCCGACACATTGCCCGTGCTTATTCAGAATTGCGATGTACATTTGGAGGAAAATCAATTGTGCCAGATGTCACTGTTTTCACCTGGAAAAGGATTCCTCGCGATGAAAATGGCGAAGTATCTAATACTTTCAAGATTGCCCCTGACTGGACAATTGAAATACTTTCACCGGAGCAAAGTCAAACTAAAGTCGTCCGCAATATTCTCCATTGTCTCGCCCACGGTACTCAAATGGGATGGTTAATCGATCCTGATGAAAAATTAGTATTTGTTTATTTTGCTAATCGTACCATTGCTGTCTTTGAAGAAGATAATGATAGTTTACCAGTCCCAGATTTTGCAGAGTCTTTTAGTCTTACTGTTGGTAAACTATTCAGTTGGTTAAATGAATAGTTAATGATTCAGTAAATGGGAGCATCCCAATGAAGGCAAAGATACTTGTTTTTACCAAATTTTTTACCCCCGCCAGCCCCCCAGGTGAAAGGGGGGAGCAAAAATACAACCTGCATTTCTTCCCAATCGGGATGCTCCCCAGTAAATTGTAACCCCTAGCCAAATTTATGAGCAAACAATTTTCTCTAGAAGAAGGACGAAAAATGCTAAAGTGGTTAAACCGTAACCGCTGGATGTTATTGGATTTATATAAAAATCAATATGTAACTTATAATGCTAATGGGTTAATTGCCCATGGGGAAAAATTACTGGAAGTTTGAGAATTAGTTGAAGCTTCAAACCAGCCTTTTTTGATTTATTTAGTACCTCGCAGTGTAGCTTCTGTTCAGATTTTGTCAATCCTATCAGAAAGTAAATATAAGCCGACTTATCCAATAAGTCGGCAATCTGATGTTATCATCAAATTTTCGCGAATAAATAAACATCATGTTGATGATAAATCATTTGAAAATCTGGTTCCTTTGCCATTCGGGCTAATAAACTGTCCATAACTTGTGGAGTACTTCCCCAACCAGGATGGCGGAGATTTAGCAATATATAGTTGAACTGACTTAAGTTGGCTGACTCTGAACCAATTGTAGTTAAATTAACGACAGAGCGATGAGTTAAATGAGGGGCTACTTCAGCAGGGACTAAAATTCCACCTTTAGTCTGAATTAGGGAAATTGCCTCTCTTGTTTCTTGCCATGTATCGATAGATTGCAAATATTTTGAGCCAAAATAACCAAACTTAGCCAAGGCGATAAATGCTACTAAACACCATAAAATAATTCCCCGTCGATTTTGCAGCCATCCTTTACCTCCCGCTAGACTGGAAATAACTGCTATCAACAGAAAAGGTATGGCAGGTAATGAATACTGATGGATTAAATCTTTTTGCACTTGATAGTCAGTAATCAAATTCATCAATAAGGTTGGTATTGCGCCAACTAAAGGATTGAGATGCTTTAGTTGGAGTCCCCAAATTACAGGGGCTAATAATAAAGCTAGATATTCTAAATTCGGTAAAGTAAAAATCTTTCCCAGTACCAAACCTGGCTTGAGGATAAGATTTTTGATAATCTCTAACAGAGAGTCTCCTAAAAAAGCATAACGTGCTACTGCTTCTACACCATTAGGTCTAAAATGAGGAATTACCACCTGAGTCACAATCAAAAACCAGGCAACACCAGCAAAAAGGGCAATGCCACCAGATAGATATTTCTTCTCAAAGACTAACAGCCATAATCCCATCGCTGCCACAGTCAATGATAGGCCATCGCGACAACCAAAAATCAGGATTAATGCCAAACAAAACCAACCAATCCGATTGTTTCTGGCGGCTAAAATAGCACCCAACATGGCAGGTAAAGCAATTACTTCGCCATGGAAATCAAAGAGATTAAGATTAAAAATTAAAGGATATAATAGATATACCCATGCCATAGCTATAGATTGAGATTCCTTTAACCCTGCCTGACGAGATAAATAAAAAACAGGTAATGCTCCCAGCGCTAAAGCAATTGCTTGTATAGCAAACAGCCAGTAAACGCTAGGATAAATTTTATAAAGTAATGCGATACCATAAAGAATCCAGTCAGCATGTCCCCCCATAAAGTGATACCCCCAGAATGAGACAATGGGAGTTTCTCCCTGACTAATGAGGTAAGTAGCTTGATCGAAATAACCTAAATCGAAGGCTGTTGATTGAAATAGGATATGTCGGAGGCTACTACAGATAAATAAGATTAAAGCACTAATTGCGATCGCTTCGCTCGCCTTCGGCATCGCAAATTTTACCTGATTAAGCTGAATATCTTTTTCTTTCATGCTTTGGTTACTAATAGTGGGGAGGATGGTGCGTTAGCTATTGCACAACGCACCCTACGGGGGGAGGTTTTGTTTAAGTCATGATTTATTTTAATTCCAAACTAGCCCGCACAGGAATTATAGCAACCGCCATATCGGTTAAAACCGAAATAACGTCATGAAGAGAGGCTTGAAGCCTTGATTGATATGGGGTTTGATGTTCATTAAATAACTATCAACTACCAACTATCAACTGCTATAGTATGTATTTTAAGAATGATTTTGGGATGTTTTTGGGTGAATTAAGGATCGGATTATTCCCAAAGCCGCCGCCGAGGGGAACCATTCAGACGATTATGAGTATCCATAAGTAATCTAGGAATATCTAATTTTTCTGGACAATGGGGTAGGCAATCACTACAATTTGTACAACGATTACCTTTAACTCCGGGAAACCAATGTCCGGCATTTTCAAACATTTGATAGCGATATTTACCATAGTCATTCATATCGTAAGCTACTGCTAGATTCCGCAGCCGTAATACTTCGGGAATATTAATATTTTCGGGACAGGGGAGGCATTTGTAACACTGACTGCATCTATCTGTTCCTAATTTATTTTTAGCTTGACTTTCCCAAACACAAAATGCTTCAATTTCCCGATCGTTTAAAGGTTGATCTCGATTAGCAAGGGCTAGAGGTGCTAAAAGTTCATCAGGATTAGCTGGCCCAAAACTCAGAGTAGTAATGCGGCTATCGCTTAATAAAAATCGATAATTTAATTCTAATGGTGAAAATGGATAAGATAGTTTCTCTAGTTTAGCTGGTGGATTATATAATTTTCCACCTTTATCAGCAGGTGAGATAATAAAAATGCCCATATCTTTCTGATGGGCTAACTCTATTGCTGATAAATTATGCTGAAAAAAGTAGTAGTAATGGAGGTTGACAAATTGAAACAAATCTGTATTAATCGCAGCAATAATTACCTCAAGAGGAGCATGAGTAGAGAAGCCAAGATGCTTAATTTTACCATCTGCTAATGCTTCCTCGATCGGTTTAAGACAGCCATGAGGAGATTCAACCCAAGCCAGATGTTCCCAAGTATTAATTCCATGAATTGCCAAACAATCCAGATAGTCAACTTGTAAACGTTGTAAAGATTCATCCAGCCATTGCCGCATTAAATCTGGATGGGGTGTGGGGGGTATTTTGGTAGTAATGTACAACTGCGATCGCAATCCTGACAAGTCATCTCTGAGGATTGTCCCCAAATACTCCTCACTTTTCCCATAACCTCTAGCTGTTTCCAGATGATTAACGCCGTTTGCGATCGCACTCTCTACCGTTTTTCGGGCATTCTCCATAGAGGCTAAACATCTCATAGTTCCCAGAGAAAACACTGATAGCAGCAGATTTGTTTTCCCAAAACGTCGGTAGCGCATTTTTTGTTATTGGTTATTCCTTAATTATTGTTGGTTAATGATTGATTAAATGAAAATTATCTTACTCAACAACGAACAACCAACAACTAACAACCAACAACCAACAACTAAGAAACAATTAGCCGTCGCCACCTCTAAATCCTCGATGATGGACAAAATCATCGGGACTGAGATTAGAGATAAATTCCCGGAAAGCACGTCTTTCTTGTTCGTCAGCATCTCTATCCACGGGTATGGAAGCATCAGCAACCACTTCTTCCATCACCCAGATAGGGCTATTAGTACGGAGAGCGATCGCGATTGCATCAGAAGGTCGAGCATCAATTTCTCTTTTTACATCACCCTGACGCACGCCCAGGCTCGCATAAAATGTATTATCCTGAAGCGAGTGAATCGTCACCCGCTCCAGCTTCATATTCCATCCTTCCATCAAATTCACGAATAAATCGTGAGTTAAAGGTCTAGGAGACCTCTGTTTCTCCAATGCGCTGATAATTGCCTTCGCCTGCTCTTGACCAATATAAATCGGTAAAGCGCGCCTATCTGAAGCATCTTTCAGCAGCACAATTGGACTGCGCGTAACAGCATCCAATGCAATTCCAGCAACTCTCATTTCAATCATTAGATTTAACCTCTAGAATACGGTCAGCGTTGAGGTATCAAAGGGAAGCTACCAACTCTATGCCAAACCAAACTTACTCAAATCAAGCATTTACTTCCCGTTTCAACCAAGGGAGTCGGCTCCAACTTGTCCACAAGCGTAATTCCGACGTTGCCCGTTGTACTTAGTCATTAAAGGCATTTTCTTTTCCCCATCGCTCCCAAATAGAGTTGCTCAGAAGCAAACATTTCACAGCCATTCCGATCACCTCACCGCTTAACCCTAAAATCAGCCCGAATAACTTATTTTCCTAGAAATCGACAACATAGTCTTTTCCCAGTATGCCGCAGTCTCAGGATGTTATCCTGATAATTCATCAAAAACGATAGTTTTTCCCGATCCTAACTCTCAACCAGACTCAGTGAAAAGGGACTAGGGGCTAGAGGCTAGGGGCT
>DOIX01000081.1 GCA_003511885.1 Cyanobacteria bacterium UBA11153 | reverse complement strand
GGGGACAAGGAAGAAATTTTTTTTGTCTTTCCCTAGCCCCTAGCCCCTAGCCCCTAGCTCCTAGCCCCTAGGAGACAAGGGGGACAAGGAAAGGAATTTTTGACTCTCTCTGCTCCTGTGAGCGACGCGCTATCCCATACTGAAAAATATGCAACGTATTCTCAAAAATGGTCTGGGTTGGCGTTTAGGTTGGAATCCGCAAGAGATTGAATATCAGGGTTTGGTGGGGACTGATGACTGGGCAATTGAGCTGACTGGCGACGAGTTGGATGACTTTTGCCGCTTGTTAATACATCTTTCTCAAACGATGGAGGATATGGCTGGCGAGTTGATGGATGAGGAGAAGATTAGTTGTGAAGCGGAAAGTGACTTAATTTGGATGGAGGTGGAAGGGTATCCTGATGCTTATAGTGTCCGTTTGATTTTGAATCGGGGACGGCGGTGTGAGGGAAGCTGGAATAGTGAAGCGGTTGCGGGTTTGGTGGCAGGAGTGCGATCGCTTAAAATATTTTAACAATTTGTGTTCATTTAGATCTTGTGATATGCTAGTATAGGTTTATCGGGGCGTAGCGCAGCTTGGTAGCGTACTACTTTGGGGTAGTAGGGGTCGTGGGTTCAAATCCCGCCGCTCCGATATCTAAGAAAAGAGCCAGAAATCCTACTGGCAGGTAAAGAAAAAGATTCACTCTGGCTGGAGATTATAGCATCTCTGGGGTGAATCTTTTTGATTTAGGGCGTGCTTTTTTGCGATCGTTTGGGTTTTCAGTTGCGGGGAAGACCATCTTTTTTAACGCAAAGGTACGCAAAGGTTAGCGCAAAGGTACGCAAAGAAAAAAAGGGGGAATTGTTTTAATGCTGCTTTCTGCTCGAGCCAAGAGTCCCTTGCTATAAATTTGATTGAAAACCAGCGTGGAAAATGATGGAGATATAGGGCTAAAGCCCTTGAGTCGCTTTCTTCCCCTGGTTAGAAACCAGGGGTTCTCAGCTTCTATGATGTTTTGATAGATTTAAAGCATTTAATTGGGCTTGTGCTTTGGATAAGGATTCGTACCATTCCTGCTCGGGATTGCTATCTGCGACAATTCCTGCACCAACTTGTCCCCAGACAATTCCTCCCCTTTCTTGATGAATTCGATTGCTATATAAAAGGGTGCGAATGAGTATATTTAAGTCTAAGTTTCCGCGCCAATCTAGATAGCCACAGGAACCATAAAATAAATTACGCCGTACAGGTTCTAATTCTTCAATAATTTCCATACAGCGGACTTTGGGACAACCTGTAATTGTTCCACCTGGAAATACGGCAGGAATTACATCTATTGCATCGAATTTTGAGTGTAAGGTTCCTTTGATATTACTAACTAAGTGCATGACATGGCTGTAGCGTTCAATAGTTAGGAGTTCATCAACTTTGACAGTACCCCATTGACAGACTCTTCCTAAATCGTTACGCTCTAAATCTACTAACATTATATGTTCGGCGCGTTCCTTAATATTGCTTATTAATTCTTGGGCGAGTTGTGCGTCGCGAGCAGGATTGATGCCGCGAGATCGCGTTCCGGCAATAGGGCGAGTTTGTACGTCTTGCCCTAATAGCTTTACGAGTCTTTCTGGGGAACAGCTAATGACAGCCCCCCAAGGTGTGTGCCAATAACTGGCAAAGGGAGATGGATTAATATGTTGTAATGCTCGATAAATTAACCAGCTATCTACAGAAGTGTAAGCATGAAATCGAAGGGATAAGTTTGTTTGAAAGATATCGCCAGCTTGAATATATTTTTTGGCTTGCCATACGGCATTTTCATAATCTTCTTGACACATTTGGAAAATTGGCTGGACAGAATTGGTAATTTCTGAATTTTCCCATTTCCATATATTTTGATCTTCCCATTTAACTGTCTCTAATTTACTTTCCATTACATCGAGTTGAGATAAATGAGTGGCGGCTAACCATAAAACTTGTTCTTGACGATCTAAAATAGCAAAGGATTCTGGTTCGTACCAATAGGCGGTGGGAAATGGTAAAGTGTCGGTATTTAATTGAGGTAATTTTTCAATTTCCCAGGCTAAATCGTAGCCTAGCCAACCTAACCATCCACCTGTAAAAGGTAATTCAGGTGGGGCAATTAATTTTGATTGTTTATTTAGATATCGGAGGTGACGTAGAAAGGGTAAAATTTCTCCAATTGGTGGTGTCCAAAGTTGGAGTTTACCATCAACTAGCCGAGGGGAACCTGCACAGATAGAATAGCGAGTAAGGGAAGAAGAATGGGGAGAATTTGGACTTTCTAAGAGAGTGGCGATACCTGCTCCGGGATTGGCGACGGCTAGATTGGGAGTTGCGATCGCGTTTCCTGGCATCATAAATAGAGCCTGGAAAATTTGAGATCCGGTACGGTTTGCTAAGGGTAGTTTGCGCCAATGCCAGGGTTGTAGGGGTTTCATGATAGATGGGAAGGGTGATAGCAGAGTGGGTAAGGACACCTCACAAAATCATTTACCAACCAAATATTTCAATTTTTTACCTGTCAGTTTTTATTGACCAGTTTTGACCAGATTTGACAGGTTCCCCAGGTAAAAAATTACTATCTAAAACTTGTTCAATATTATAAGGACATTCAGGAGGAAAATCTCGATCATTAAGACGTGTTTCCCTTACAGCTAAATCAAGTCCATCTTGATATGCTTTCTGCAATGCTTCTGGAAGATAGGGTTTCAAGCTAGGATTTTCTGCTAAAATTTCAATAATTCGGCGACGTTGTTCTCGTAATGTGACAAACCAACTTTTTGAACGCTTATTAGATTGAAATTCCCACTTAAGTAAATGACCTAATAAAATACCAAGACGATTTCTTAATTCTTGTCTCTGTTGTTTACCCAAAGATTCAATTTCCTCTACCAAATTGACAATATCTAGATGATTCCATACGCCTTCCCGTAGGAATTTTGCTTGTTCCTGCGTCCAAGCATAGAAATCTGCTTCGTAAAGATCGCAATTTGTCTCAGTTAGTGCAATTTTTTTCGCGTCCATGACTCTATTGTGCGCCACAGTAATTATTATAAGTGTATTTCAGGGAGTGGAGAGTTACGATCAATTGCGATTGCCAAGCCAGAAAGACAGGAAGGCAGAGCCAATCAAATCTAGGTAATCCGGCAGGGCTGTTTCATGTTCAAATTTGGACAAGGCTAGAAACCAGACTGGGAGCGGTTTTGTCACCATAAATCTTCATAACCTAAAATTAGGGACTAATTATTATGAAAAATCCTCTTTCTCCCCTGCCCCCTGCCCCCTGCCAAAGAAGCTCTAAATTTTTCAACCGAGAATGAAACAGCCCTGGGTAATCCGGGGGTGGTTGGTTTTTTTAGGGCAAGTGTCAGCACGCCCCCATCGTAAGGGCTTGAGAACTGCTACCCTAAAGAATAATAACTCGGAACACCTGTACCCATCCTTAACACTAGCGTATATGGTTCACGTCAAGCGCGTGGAACTTTCTAATTTCAAGTCTTTCGGCGGCACTACCCCTATTCCCCTGCTGCCGGGATTTACTGTGGTTTCTGGACCTAATGGCTCTGGGAAGTCGAATATCCTTGATGCTCTTCTATTTTGCCTCGGTTTGGCTAGCTCTAAGGGAATGCGAGCAGAAAGACTGCCAGATTTAGTTAACCATAACAAGGAGCGTCGGGGGACTGTTGAGGCTAGCGTTACCGTTACTTTTGATATATCTGATATTGCTGATTCTTTTTGGGTAGAGGGAATGGGGAATGGGGAATGGGGAATGGGGAGCGAGGATGAGGGAAGGGGAAATAGGGAAGAGGAAGCAGCACATAACCAAGAAGCAATAACTAATCACCAACCAGAAAAAAACAATAGTGAATGGAGCGTGACTCGTCGTCTGCGAGTTACGAAACAAGGTTCTTATACTTCTACTTATTATATTAATGGGGAAACTTGTACTCAAACTGAACTTCACGAACAATTAAATCGGCTGCGGATTTATCCGGAAGGCTATAATGTGGTACTTCAAGGAGATGTTACTAGTATCATTTCCATGAATTCTAAGGAAAGACGGCAAATTATCGATGAATTAGCCGGAGTTGCGGCATTCGATCGCAAAATCGATCAAACTAAAAATACTCTGGATCGGGTTAAAGAACAAGAAGATCGCTATCATATTATCGAAAAAGAGCTAATTGCTCAATGCGATCGCCTTGCTGCTGACAAGATTAAAGCGGAAAAATACCAAAAACTCCGGATTGAATTCCAAGCTAAACAGGCAGAAGAAGCGATCCTGAAATGGCAGTTACTCCAATACCAAATAGCCCAACTGACAGGGCAAATTGCCGGAAGCGATCGCGAAATTGCCCAACTTACCTCTGAACTTACCATATTAGAGGCACAAATTAAAAATGATACTGCTGAATTAGAGCAACTCAATAGCCGCGTCAAAGCATTAGGCGAAGAAGAGCAAGTGGCTGTCGCTTCCACCTTAGCTACCCAACAAGCCGAACAACGTCAGTTACAACAACGACAAACCGAATTAAGCCAAAACCTAACACAAACTCAAGCCAATATTAAAAAAACTCAAACAGAAATTACCCAATATCAACAAACCCAACAAGAAATTAGCGCCCAAATCAATAATCTGGAAACCCAAGATATCGCCTCACTCCAAAGCCAACGCGATACCATCCAAAATAGTCTCAACCAAAGTCGAGAACAAGCCAATATTATCGCATCTGCCTCCGAAGCTTGGGTACAACAACAAACATCTCTTACCCGGCAAATCGAAACCATCCTCAAAACCCTCAATCCCCAACGTACCGAACAAGCCCAACTTCAAGAACGTTATAATCAACTTAATCGACAAATTGCCGAACAAACTCAACTTTTACAGAATTTAGAACCAGAAATTACCAGCAAACAAGCTCAGTCAGCCAATTTAAACAACCAACTTACTAATTCAACTACCCAACTTCAATCCATCGCCAAATACCTAGCTACCGCCGAACAAGAATTACAAATTCAACAACAAACCCAAACCCGCCTGCTCGGGGAACAAAGAGAAAAACAACGCCAACTCGATAAACTCGAAGCCCAAACCCAAGCTCAACAAGAAGTCCAAGGCACTTATGCAACTAAAATTATATTACAATCCAATATTCCCGGAGTTTGTGGTTTAGTCGCCCAACTCGGTAGAGTCGAACCTCGCTATCAATTAGCATTAGAAACTGCTGCTGGTGCGCGATTAGGTAATATCGTAGTTGAAGATGATAGTATTGCGGCTGCTGGGATTGAATTACTCAAACAAAAACGGGCAGGAAGGGCGACATTTTTACCTCTCAATAAAATTAAACAGGCTCAATTTAATCCTCATGTTGCCTTAACTTATGCTAAAGGTTTTATTGATTACGCAGTTAGGTTAATTAACTGCGAACCTCGCTATCAAATTATCTTTGCTTATGTTTTCGGTAACACGGTAGTTTTTGCTACCCTAAACGATGCACGTCCCTATCTCGGACAACATCGAATTGTTACCTTAGAAGGAGAAATATTAGAAGTTAGCGGTGCCATGACTGGTGGTACGAGTACTAACCGTTTAGAATTACGTTTCGGGACAAACGATGAAAAAGAATCTCAGGAAATGAGACAATTAAGAAGTCGCCTCCAGGAAATAGAACAAATTTTAGAAAGATGTGCAGAATTAGTTAATCAAGGGACAGTATTAGTCAAACAACTGACAGAAGACTTAAACCAAGAAAAAACCACGCGATCGCAAACTCAGTTAAGATTAGAGCAAATAGACAAAGAAATACAGAGCCTCCTAGGGCAAAAAGAACAACTGCAAGCCCAATTAGCCAAAAACAGCCAAGAAATTGCCATTGCCCAACAACGGCTGGAAATACTCGATCGCGATTTACCCCTCCAAGAAGCCCAACTCCAAGACTTACGCCTTAACTTAGCAGAATTAGAACAATCTCAAACTCAAAGCGAATGGCAAAAAATCCAGGTTATCATCAAAACCAAAGAAATAGAATTAAATAACTTAATTCAATCTCTAACAGCAGGAGAAAAACAGTTACTAGACTTAACCAACCAACAAGAAAGATTAACCGAAAAAATTACCGAAGGATACCAGAAAACCGCCGAAGCCCAAAACCAAGCCAACTCCTTACAACAACAAATAGTATCAGTTAATAACCAACTAACCACCATTAGCGAAAATATCATCAAAACCCAAGAATCATTAAACCAACTAGAACAAAAACTAGGAGAAACCAAACAAAAACGCGACATCGCCGAACAAAACCTCAGAGAAAAACACCTGCAACAACAACAACTATCCTGGAAACTAGAAAAACTCCAAGAAACCCAACTAGCCAGAAAAGAAGAATTACTCACCCTCCAAAACCAACTAGAAATCCAAAAAGCCGAAATAGGTAATGGTGCAGCGGATGCCCAAGCAAGTAATGAGGTAGCGAATACCGAAGCAGAAACCAATAACCCATCCACTACCCCATCCGTTAGCCCATCTGTGGCTCCGTCACCTGCTAAACTAGAAGAACTACAGAAAGAATTGCGATCGCTACAAAAAAAGCTGCAAGCCATGGAACCCGTAAACATGCTAGCCTTAGAAGAATACGATCGCACCCAAACTCGCTTACAAGAACTATCAGAAAAACTAGCAACTCTCGAAGGAGAGCGTACCGAATTACTATTAAGAGTCGAAAACTTTACAACTCTCAGATTCCGTGCTTTCAAAGAAGCATTTGACGCAATCAATGAAAACTTTGAATCGATTTTTGCCGAACTTTCGGAAGGCGATGGCTACCTCCAACTAGACGATCCCGAAGATCCTTTTAATGGTGGATTAAACCTAGTCGCCCATCCCAAAGGCAAACCAGTACAAAGATTAGCATCCATGTCAGGAGGAGAAAAATCATTAACCGCATTAAGCTTTATCTTTGCCCTCCAAAGATATCGCCCATCCCCATTTTATGCCTTCGATGAAGTAGATATGTTTCTTGATGGGGCAAATGTGGAGCGATTATCTAGAATGATTAAACAAGAGGCTAAATTGGCTCAATTTATTGTCGTAAGTTTGCGTCGCCCCATGATTGAAGCTTCTGAGAGAACTATTGGCGTAACTCAAGCGCGGGGAGCTTATACTCAGGTGTTAGGATTGAAGTTATAGTTATAGCTTTTTTTCAGAGAAGTTCTAATTCAATTAGAATTTACCGCTGAAAATCATAACTAAGAATTTAATCTTGCCACAAAAGCCTGATGTTCAACTGAGGCAATCCCTGACTGCAATACCGCTAACACCCGCTGCATATCCTCATTTAAAAGAGCCGTTTTGTCCAACCACAAACCGGGAAAAATTCGACTCCGGGTAATCCCATCATCATCAGACTTTAAATCAAGGTATTTCCCATTATCCAAACAAAACCAATCAACCTCTCCATCCAAAACTCGCCAAACAATATATTCCTGAACCCCATGACGCTGATAAACTTTTTTCTTAGCGCCCAAATCAATAGATGCAGTACTAGCTGAAATTTCCGCTACTAATTCTGGTGCGCCCTCAATATAGTCATCATCACTCACCGTCACCCTTCCACCACAGTTTGGCTGAATCAATAAAACTAAATCCGGCTGTGGTTCATTCTCCTCATCAAGTCGCACCGTCGGCGCATCGCCAACATCGGTTCCAGGTGTATAAATTCGGTATGTTCCTAGCCATACATTTAAGTCATTATGAGGTCTACCATGACTGTAAAACCGCAGGGCTGCTGCCATAAATACAATTCCTTCAATTAATTCAGCTTTGTGGATGTGAGGCATAGCCTGATAGCGTGTTTCAAATTCATCCCGTGAAAGGCGATCGCCATTTTCCAGGGGTGGTATCGTTAATCTAGGCTGATTGCGAGTTGATGAAGTCTGAACCATAACTTTGCCTGCGGTTGGGGAGATTATGTCATTATAGATTCAAAGAAAAAGGTGATGTAGCATAGCA
Organism: Cyanobacteria bacterium UBA11153; assembly: GCA_003511885.1. Taxonomy (GTDB): domain Bacteria; phylum Cyanobacteriota; class Cyanobacteriia; order Cyanobacteriales; family Coleofasciculaceae; genus Limnofasciculus. The sequence continues at coordinate 1,889 of DOIX01000081.1, read as the reverse complement.
TAGCAGCCAGGGTCGCCTAGCTACCCGCGATCGCTTCCGAGAGGACCATTGGTGTGACTCAAGCGCGGGGGGCTTATACTCAGGTATTGGGATTGAAATTGTAATATACTTAATCCAAGTTGCCAGTTAATGCTTATATATAATAAACCAAATTGACAATGCCTTTAAACTCTTCGATCGAGGTGCAAAAGCCGAGTAATGCGACTTCAAACAGAGGGATCTATGACTCAAGCTGGGTACGATCTTTGCCAGAAATGTAAACTGGCGATCGCCCTGACAATTTTAGCAGCTTATACTTTCTCTGGGGAGAGCGCGAAAGCTCAGATTCAACCTGATGCAACCCTGCCGAATAATTCGAGCGTCATACCTTTAGGTCCTCTCAAGATTATTAATGGGGGTACGAGAGCGGGAAACAACCTCTTCCACAGCTTTAGCGAATTTTCCCTGCCAACAGCCAATATTGCGTACTTTAACAATGCTTTAGACATTGCCAATATTTTCAGTCGAGTAACGGGTGGCAATCCTTCTAATATTAATGGCATTCTCGCAGCTAATGGGAGTACTAACTTATTTTTTCTCAATCCCAACGGCATTATCTTAGGTCCCAATACTCAATTAAATATTGGTGGTTCTTTTATTAGTACGACAGCGAATTCTATTGGTTTTGGCAGTCAAGGAAATTTCAATGCAACAATCCCCAACGATCCTTCTTTATTAACCATAAATCCCTCATTTTTTCAGTACGATCGCGCTGCAACACAACCCGCAAACTCAATTGAAGTACGGGGTAATTTATTCGTCAATTCCGGCAAGAGCATTTTACTGGTGGGGGGAAATTCTACTCCCAATTCTCAGAGTACGGGAAGGATTTTAATTGATGGTACAATTAATGGCTTTTTAATCGCTCGCGAAGGCAGAATTGAGATCGGCGGTTTGTCGGCTCCGGGAATAATTGGACTAGAAAGAGATGCTAACAATCCCGGATTAATGAGTCTAAGTTTTCCTCAAAACGTTGAAAAAATCGATGTTTCTTTGCTCAATCGGGTGGCTTTGGACGTGCGAGGAAATAATGGCGGTGCAGTTGCGATTTCTGCCCGTCAATTGAATGTCAAGGAAAGTGTTATTGTAGCCGGAATAGCAAACAATGCAGGTTTTCCGGGCGCAAAAGCCGGAGATATTAGCTTGAATGCAACGGAGGCGAAGTTAGATATCAGCATTTTAATTAATCAAGTTTCTCGGCAAAGTATTGGCGATGGCGGTAATATTAATATCGCAGCGCAGAGGCTGAATTTGACAGGAGGCACTCAAATTGCTTCTGCAACTGCCGGACGAGGAAATACCGGGAATGTCACCATTAAGGTCAGTGAAAATATCAATTTAGATGGACAAAGAAGTAATGGAGTCCCCAGTACGATCGGGAGTGTAGCAGCCCTCGGAAGTGAAGGCAATGGCGGCAATGTCGAAATTACGACAGGCACGTTGAATGTCACCAATGGTGGTCAAATTCAAGCGGCAACTTCGGGACGCGGAAATGCAGGAAATGCAACCATTGTTGCCAGCAATAGTATCAATTTAGATGGGGAAGGAAAGATTGGTGCGAGTGCTATTGGGAGTGTGGTATCGCCCGGAGCAGTGGGTAATGGAGGAATGCTCAGTCTGACAGCACCAACTCTAAATTTGACGAATGGCGCTCAAATTCAAGCATCAACTTTGGGAAGAGGAAATGCGGGAAGCTTGAGAATTTTTGCTAGCAATAGCGTCAATTTGGACGGGCAGGGAAGTCAAGGAGCGAGTGTTATTGCCAGCCCGGTAGAACCCGGAGCAGTGGGAAATGGCGGGAATTTAGAAATTAATACAGACACTCTTAATATCACGAATGGCGCTCAAAT
>DOIX01000288.1 GCA_003511885.1 Cyanobacteria bacterium UBA11153 | reverse complement strand
GACAAGGAGGACAAGGGGGAGAAGGGGGACAAAGGGGAGAAAGAATCGATCCTGTCAGAGCTGGTTTACTAGCCGATTACTGCTACGCGCCGGATTTAGAAAATCCTCGGTTGTTGCCAGTAGAAACATTTCCCCGATGGGATAGATTGGGACATCGGGCGACTGCTGCTTATACGGAAATATTAGAATGGATAGAACAACAGCGATCGCAACAACAACAGCGCCTCATTCCCTCCTGTGTCGTCATTCTCGATCGTGCCATTCAAAAATTTTTGTGGCATGGTAGTAATCTACCATTCGATCGAGTAGCAGCTTTGCGGGAATTGATGGAAACAGCTCAACATTACTGGGAAGTAGATGGACGTTTGCGGCAAATTCCTCTGGGGGGAGAGATAAGTACATGGACAAGTGAGGAAAGAGGAGAGAATATTACGCAGTACCCCAGGATTGGCAGGAGAAAAGACGATTCTCCCAAAACCACCATTGCTCGATTCATTCAGTTATTGCGTTGCGGTACAATTACGGCAAATCCTTATCCCATCCGTCGCTTACCCACAGGAGAAAAGAAGGGAATTACCCTAGCCACTATCTTTCAGTACCGTGCCCGTCGCAGTTGTCACCCTTGGCATTTCTGGCTGGATGCAGGTTCCCCTCTCTGGTTGAGTGGCGGCGCAGCGACATTATTCGGCGCTCACCTATTTCTCCAGGATTGGAGCGGACGACCTTGGACTCAAGTCGATAAAATTGAAGCAGACGAACAACGGTTACAACGGATTTTAAAGGATTTACTAGCTCGTGTCAGCGAAAGGGTTTTCCTCTGTCACAGCGAGCTTGCTGTTAATGGTACCGAACAAACAGGACCGCTCTTGACGTTGGTTCAATCTAGCGTGCCTGTAGGGTCCGTCTGGCTAGGGGCTAGAGGCTAGGGACGATAGGAGGAATCCTGCACCAGCAAATTGCTCAACAGTTATGCGTATTACTATTATTTTAGTGTATTACACCAGGTAGGTTAGGTTTAGCCTTTGAGAATCCCCGATCTTTGAAGCGAGGGAGTAGGTCAACTTCTTGGCGTTGTTAATCTCTTTTTGGCGACCAGCTTTTAAACTGGAGATAATTTACTTTATCGTGTCGCTAGTTCAAGCTAGTCTGGAGAATCTCTATGGATTTTGAACAAAACTATCGCCAATGCCTGGAGAAGCTGATTTGGGCTACGGATCAGCTAAAAGTTGAAGTTCCGCCACCTCAACTATCCAAAATTGCCAAGATTATTGTCAAAACTATGACTGGCCCTTGGCGCTATTTCCATTCCACGGAACATATTTTTGCCGTAGGCGGTTCTACCGATGCGATGGAAGTACTTGCTGCTTTATTTCACGATATCGTCTACGTCCAAATTGATGGCAGTGTTAACTTTAACCTTTCCTATTATCTTTCTCCCTTTATTGAAGAAGATAGGGGACAACTCTTTATTCGAGATCAAAGTGAATTGCCGGATGACTTAAACTTTGAAATTGTCTCAGCAATGTTTGATTTTGTTCCCGGTCAAGTTCTTTATCCCCTCACCGGACAAAACGAATTCCTGAGTGCAGTAGTTGCTGCTAAAGTTCTCGGGCCTTTTTTGAGTCCATCCCTAATTTTACAAATTGCCGCCTGTATTGAAGCTACCATTCCCTTTCGAGCAAAATCCGAATCTGGTTTAAGTCCCAGCGAACTCTTATATCAGCGGATGAAGTTAACCAGTATTCAGTTTGATTTGCCATTAACAGACGGAGAAATTGTTGAAACTGTCAAACGGGCAGTACGGGTATCAAACCGAGATGTCTACAGCTTTTCCCATCCCAGTTCCGCCGTATTTTTAGCCAATACTTGGAGTTTATTACCAGAAACCAACCACAATCTCCAAAAAGCAGGTTCTTACACCGTTCGCGATTACCGAATTGCGATTCAAAAGATGGCTGGATTTATGAGTTTTCTCAAGCCAGAATTGGTTTTCCGACAGTTTCAAGGAGAACCAGATGATGAAACTTACCAAAAAATGGTTGAACAAGCCAGCAAGAATATTGAAGTGGCACGACTTTATCTGGATAGCAAGCTGGTTGCTAATGCAATTATTGAAGGTCTTTCCTTGCGCTTAGGTTCCGATGTTTCCCTGTCTATTATGATGGGAGAATTGCCAGATTCTGGTGTCTCTGTAGGCAGGATGGGAGATTCATTTCCTTGTATGATTAATCCTCATCAACCAAGAAATTATCTGGAAAAAGAAGTCTTATCTTTGTTGGAAGTGGGACGGAGTAATGATATTAGTTACGATCTCAAGACTTCACCCTTAACCGCCTTTATTGTTAAATTCATTGGCTTTCAGGAAATTAGACAACTCCGAGAGCGATCTCAAGCCTTTTTTCAAGGCTCGATTTCTCCTGAAGATTTTTTGGGAATCTGCAATACGGATCTGATTAGAATCATCGCTAATGAAGTAAAAATACTTTTGGAAAATCGTCAATATGCTTTATGTCATCCCTGGGATAAATTGCCGATTAATTTGGCATAAAGCCGAGATGTATAGCTAAAGTCAAAAGTCACCCAGTCCCAAGTCAAGTAGTGAAATACTTGCTGTGAATTAGTTTTGGCATTTGAGGATGTCATAACTGGATTGGTTGCTGCGATAGATGATGGCTCTCATTTTTTCGTTTTCTCAATTAATTGGTAATCGAAGGTGCTTTTACTTAAGGAGATTACTGTTCAATTTTATTGAAAATTTTATTATTTTTATTATTTTTATTATTTTTTTAATGCCATTTAGTGGAGAGTGGAATAGCGGATGTCTAGGAGGGTTGAGGGGTAGGGGACAAGGGAGACAAGGGAGACAAGGGGGACAAGGGGGACAAGGGGGACAAGGGAGACAAGGGAGACAAGGGAGACAAGGGGGACAAGGGGGACATTTTTTTTG
>DOIX01000226.1 GCA_003511885.1 Cyanobacteria bacterium UBA11153 | reverse complement strand
ACAAGGGAGACAAGGGAGACAAGGGGGATAAGGAAGAAATTTTTTTGTCTTTCCCTAGCCCCTAGCCCCTAGCCCCTAGCCCCTAGCCCCTACTCCTTCTTATATTAAGATTTGTGAATTTTTCGATTCCGTATCTTTTAATACAGAAAGTTTTTGGTATAGTTATTTTAGAAAGAGAAGTTACCACGCTCAAACTTCACCAAGAAACCGGAGGATAAGTCAGATGTCTACTCAAGAACAAGCTCGTGCCCTAATGATGCGTCATCACCATGCGATCAAGAATCGTCAACAATCCATGCTCGAAAGAGCAGCCGGAGAAGTAGGTATGGACATTGATAATGCTGATTATTGGACTCGCATTCAAGGCAAGCCACAATCTAGCTTCCGCGATAGCTACGATCGCAGTCATGCTTCGTTCAGTTAAGCTAAGTCTATTAACGGAATCGGGAGTCTGTGTAGAGGTAAGTCGCTACGACAATCGCTTCAGCTTAACCAATAACCTTCATTGACTCGCCCTCTGAGAATTTTGAGTTTTGAGTTTTCAGTTTTGAGTTTTAATTCAAAATTGAAACCTCAAAACTCAAAATTGTTTTGGGATTAGGGATTAGGGCTAATAAACTGTTTAGGGTTTAGGGTTTAGGTTTGAAAAACAGGCATTGAGAAAATTGGTATTGTAAAAATAATTTGGAGAAGTCTAACAGACTTCTCCAAAAAACAATGTCAAACCATTAGCCCGTCTAGAGGAAAACCTACTTTCTGGAGAAGTCTATGAGGCATGAGCTATTAGCCATTAGTGAATCAAAAAATAGCTCTAGGTTCGACACCTACCTGCTTCCAGGCTTCCTTAACAGCTCTGTGTTCGTTACTATCATTACCGTAAAGTTCAGCCGCGATCGCAATCGTATGATATGCTGCCCGTGAAAAGTTGGATGTAGAACGCAAGCGGTCTCTTAAAGCGATATACCAAATTTTGCCTGCCTTTTCCCAAGCATAGCCACCGATGGCTGTGGCAGCTAGATAAAATGCCCGGTTGGGAATTCCTGAATTAATATGGACACCGCCATTATCTTGATTCCCTTTATATAAATCTTTGGTATGGCCTGGTTGGGGGTCTTTGCCTAAAATAGGATCGTTGTAAGCTGTACCTGGTGCTTTCATAGAGCGAAGGGCAATTCCTTTAATATTGGGAGTTAACAAGCCTTGTCCCACTAACCAGTCAGCCTTATCTGCGGTTTGTTTCAGCGTCCACTGTTTGACCAAAGAACCAAATACATCAGACATTGACTCATTCAATGCCCCTGATTCCCCTTGATACCGCAAACCTGCCTCATATTGAGTTATGCCATGGGTAAGTTCATGTCCGATCACATCGATACATTTAGTAAAACGGTCAAAAATTTGCCCATCGCCATCCCCATAAACCATTTGGTTCCCATTCCAAAAGGCGTTATCGTACTGATAGCCGAAGTGAACTGTTGAATCCAAACGCAATCCGCGATCGTCGATGGAATTGCGATCGTATATTTGTTTGAAGAAATCGTAGGTAGCACCAGCACCATCGTAAGCTTCGTTAACTGCGATATCTGTACCTGCAGGACTACCCTCACCTCGAACCAAAGTGCCCGGTAAGTCCGATGGATCTTCATTATTCTTGGCATCATAGATAGTACGGCGCTTTTGACCAACACCCGCCGTCATCATCGCAGTTGCTACTTTGCCTAACACATCCCGTTGTCCGCGAATTCGTGCCGATAGGGATAATGTCTGAAATGCCCACTCTTGAATATCTGAAGCACCATTTTTAGCCACTTCTCTGAGGATATGGGGCGGGATGACAAAGCAAATCGGGCAAAACTGGTTAATTTTATGGGCATGTCTTCCTCTTCTGGCTTTCTGATTGCGTCGGTTCATAAACAAACTCCTTTTTCAATAGGTGGCGGAGGGGATTGCGTCGCCGAGCAGGGGATATCTGTTGTAGCAGTGCGCGCTGATGTACTTACAGATTTTTCTGATGAGATGATTGATTAATCAATATAGCAACCGCCAGGACAGTTAGGATATTCTCAAGTGCCATATCAGCTACAGCTTATCTCCCACCACCATTAATTTCTTCAGGGTATCGAAGAAAGCGATCGCATCTGGTAAAACGTAAGGAAAATTACATTTTGCCTCTAGGGACTGGCGATATATCGGGTAACTGCGATCTCCATAAGTTCCTACCCATCTAAATTCATCGGCTCTCACCCATTTAAGAAGTCGTTTTGAAAGAGAGGGAGCAGGGGGCAGTAGAGCTTCTGTGATGTTCTGGTAGGATGAAGGTGTATTTGTATTAGATGGAGGTTAACGGAGAATGTTGGGAAAAGCAGAATTATTGGAAGCGATTGCGGGGAAGAATCGGGGTCTTCTGGCAACCGAAAATGATAAAATGGCGATCTTGGCTGCGATCGCGCAATTGGAAGACCGGAATCCGAATCCGCGCCCCCTGGAGGCTAGGGAACTGCTTGAAGGTGATTGGCGTTTGCTCTATACAACCAGTAAGGATCTTTTGAACCTCGGTAGAATTCCTTTATGGCAACTCGGTCAAATTTACCAATGTGTTAGGATTAAGGATGCCGAAATTTATAATATTGCAGAGGTTTCTGGGCTACCTTATCTGGAAGGGTTAATTAGTGTTTGTGCTAGGTTTGAAGCCGTTTCGGAACGTCGGGTTAATGTGAGGTTCGATCGTTCTATTGTTGGGCTACAACGATTAATTGGTTATGAGTCGCCTCGTAATTTTATCGAGCAAATCGAAAATGGTAAAAAATTTACTGCCCTTGATGTTAAGATTGAAAGTCGGGAACAAAAAGGTTGGCTAGATATTACTTATCTTGATGAAAATTTGCGGATTGGACGAGGAAATGAAGGTAGTGTATTCATCTTAACAAAATAAATAGGGCTTGCTGTATAAGTCATTAACCTTGACAACAATTAGCTTCGAGTGCTGTCTTGACTTGGGAAAAGTACCAGGAATAAGAGTTACACCCCTGAAAATTCAGACAGTTTTTCACGGAAACTCGAAAAT
>DOIX01000137.1:34520-40761 GCA_003511885.1 Cyanobacteria bacterium UBA11153 | reverse complement strand
GGGTTTTTTGTGTGGCACAATTTTCGAGTTTCCGTGAAAAACTGTCTGAATTTTCAGGGGTGTAACTCTTATTCCTGGTACTTTTCCCAACTGAAGGACAGCACTCGAAGCTAATTTTTGTCAAGGTTAATGACTTATACAGCAAGCCCTAACGACCAACAACCAACAACTAATAATCAATAGCCTACATAATCTGACTTAAACAAGAAACATCTGCTCCACCAAAGTGGATAGAGAAAGCTACATTCAGGTTTTCCAAAGATGTGACTAACCAAGGTACGCCGTCTCTCGTTGACGATTCATAGTGGTTAAATAAAATGGCAAATTGTTTTTCTAAGTAATGCTTAACTTTGTGAGACAGCAACACTATCTTTAGTAACAAAACTGTGGTCACAGTTGCCCCCAAGTTGGTAATTAAATCGACAAACACAAAGTGGTTAGGACGCTGACTGCTCTCTACCACTAAGAAGTTTAATAATTTGCTACAGGTTCGTAAAATCAGAAATTCTGTGGTTGGTTGGGCATCGCTCTGAGGTAGGGTATTTTTCAGATAAGTATGAAGCCGCTCATTAAACTGGCGTTTGCCATAGGATGGATCCACGATCGCAGTGAGATATTCGTACAAATCTGCCTTAAAATCTTTGTAGCGAGTTGTGTGACCAGTGTGGGTGAGGAAACTTTGGGCGATATCCCGGTGAGTGTAGGAGCCTTGCACCTTACCAGAAAAGTTCTTGAGAGCGCTACCCAATTCGCGATCGCTCAACAGTGTGGGATTTTTTACTGGTTGGATGTTTCTGATTGCTTCTTTTGAGCCGGAACGAATTGTTTTGGCACATCTTACCTGGTAGGTCACATAATGAGATAAATCTAGCTCAAACCTTTTCTGAATCCGGGATTGAATCTGTCTCACTGTTTGCTGATGCTCGTAACTGCTATCTTCACTCAAGAGGCAATGTTCGTATAAGTAGGGATAGCGCTGAATCAGATTTCCGACTGGCTTGGAGCCACAGCCATTGCGATCTGAATTTTCGCTCATTACCCGCGATAAACGCTGTAATGTTAGATATTGCTCTGTCTCGGTGAAATGTTCCACTAGTTCCCGCAAACGCCTTGCACCGCGAGAACGAACTATTCCTGGAGGCGGTAGATGTTCAAATATTCTCACCAACTCTGGGATTGCTGCCTGTAGTTGGGGCTGCATTTGCCAGCGATTGATCAGAATATGGCAGCAACGGTTGAGGACAAACTTAAAATCTTGCTCTGCTCTCTTATCTACTACTAGCTTTTCTAACGCCATCCAGATTTTCGGTTCTTCATATCTCGATCCATCCAGAAACAGCTTTTGGAAGCGATCGATCGTTTCACAGGGCGACTCTACCTGTATGGCATAAAGTAGATGATCGTAGAGCTGTTGCTCTTCACAGCTAGTTTGTCGAATATCAGATTCTGTCCAAGTAGCAGTCATTTTAATATGCTCCCAAGCACAAATCCTAGGGCTAATATGGATTTGCTCTTTGTCAATTGCCAGATTTCAGTTTTAATTTAACCTGCTCTGTCCTGAGACAGCTAACATTCAGATGCACCACAACCTGATGCCCTCTCTCCAAGGGCATAAGGCTCATTTTTGAAAATTTAGAGAATTACTCTCTTTCTAAAGCATACTCGATCCCATCTGGATCGAGAGTAGGAAGATTGAGATAGAATTGTAAAGATTCAGTAAAGTGCCTGTTTTAACCTCCTTCTATTCTGTATTGTGAAGATTTATTCAGAAAAAGCATCATTTATTTACGCTCAAACAGTATAGGCTTATGGCTGGTCAGCTTTCTGCGATCGATTTACTTGACATTCTTAACGCTGTCCCCATCAATTTATCAGATCGATTGGCAGGGACTTTGTTCCCGGGTATTTCTACGGATACCCGCACCCTCAAGCCAGGTGAAGTTTTCTTGGCATTGCGTGGACTTCAGTTTGACGGACATGAGTATGTCAGGTTGGCAATTGAGAAAGGGGCGATCGCAGCGATTACGGAACGGAGTATTGGCAAGGAGTTTGACGATATTCCTCAACTCCAAGTGGATAATACTCTGGCGGCATATCAGGAAATTGCTCGCTTCTGGCGCGATCGCTTTAATATCCCAGTGGTGGCTGTCACTGGCTCGGCTGGTAAAACTACGACTAAGGAGTTACTTGCTGCTGTTTTGGGGACGCAGGGCAATGTCCTGAAAACTCAGGGTAACTATAATAATGAGATTGGCGTGCCCAAAACCTTACTGGGATTAAGCTCGGAACATGATTATGCTGTCATTGAAATGGCAATGCGGGGTGTCGGACAAATTGCTGAATTAACTCGCATTGCTCATCCTACTGTGGGGGTAATTACCAATGTCGGAACGGCTCATATCGGGATCTTGGGTTCCGAAGAAGCGATCGCTAAGGCTAAATGCGAGTTATTAGCAGAAATGCCTAAGACTAGCGTAGCCGTAATCAATCACGATAATCATCTTTTGATGGAAACTGCGGCAACAGTTTGGCAGGGACAAACTGTCTCCTTTGGTCTGGAGGGTGGAGATTTACAAGGGCACTTAATCGCTCCAGATACCATTGAGGTAGATGGGATGGAATTTCCGCTTCCTTTACCGGGCAAGCATAACGCCCTCAACTATTTAGCAGCCCTAGCCGTCGCCAAAATTCTCGATCTAGACTTGACAAAATTCACAGAAAGTGTATTGGTAGAAATGCCCGCAGGGCGATCGCAGCGCTACGAGTTAGGAAACGATATCCTCATTCTGGATGAAACCTACAATGCTGGATTAGAATCGATGAAAGCAGCTCTCCAACTGTTATCCGAAACCCCAGGGAAGCGGCATATTGCCGTTTTAGGAGCAATGAAAGAATTAGGAGCGCGATCGCACCAATTTCATCAAGAAGTCGGAGAGACAGTCGAGGAATTGCATCTGGATGCTTTATTGGTTACCCTGGACGATCCAGAAGCCAAACCTATCGCCAGAGGTGTCAGTACCGTACCTACAGAGTGCTTTGATTCTCACGAGGATCTATTGCAATATCTCCAGACATTTCTGGAAAGGGGCGATCGCGTATTATTTAAAGCATCAAGATCCGTTGGTTTAGATCGGGTTATCGATCGACTGCGTTTCTAGAAAAGACCGAGGCGAAGAGCTTCCATGAGGTCTTGGTAGAATCATTTTCATCAGGATCTCATTGGTTCGGAATTACAGACTGCCAAAGACTTTGCTCGGGTCTTGGTCAGGAAGATGTATTGCGCTAAGAAGGGGCTAATCAACGGTCACTCAGGATCGGGCAGGCAGGAAAATCGATGTACTGAAAACAGCTGCAAAACTCTCTTCCCCCACCTAGTCGATCCCCGTTTGACAGAATAGTTTAAATCCACTTAAATATTTGGATAGCGGATCCAGGCGGAGCTATCAAGCGGATGTATTCAATAGACATCTCCAAAAAATAATGTCAAACCCTTACCCTGTCTAGATGAAAACCTAGTTTCTGGAGATGTCTAATTAGAACAACTTACTCCAGAAAAGCAGTTTTCCTGTTCCCCATCCCCCCAAATCCATAGCGTGACACTTAAGAGAGTAGAATCTGAGCTAAAATCATCAAACAACCAATCTTAGAAACTTATGCTGAGATTTAACTAAATTTTGTTGATCCCTAAATACAGAGAATTTTATTCTGATGAGAATTAGTAGTGCAGAAATTAAGATCCAGTTTGAGTTAGGAGGTAAAAGATGAGTGATGGTATGGCATTTCTAACGGGTGCAGCCGTTGCCGGAGTAGCAGTTCTCTTTATGATGAGAGGAGGAAATGGTTTGGGTGTGGTCGGTTTACCTGCCAATCAACCCCCACAAATCTCACCAACCAATCCATATAGCCAATATCCATACAACAATAACTTCCCCTCCCCAACTCCAACAGCACCAGCTTCACCAGGCAATGAATCGGGGTTAGTGACTATGGATAGTTTGAGAGCTATGGTGGATAAGCAACGCGCTGAAACCGAACAGCTCAAAGCCCAAGTCCAAAAACAGCAGGCAATTATCGAAAATCTCACCGGACAAACTGATGGTAGCGTCCCCTCTCAAATTGCCGCTGCACCACCCCCAAACGGCAATCCCCAACAAAACTCTATAATTTCTGGTCTAGTTTGGGGACTAGGAGGTATGGCGGTAACCATTAGTGGTGGGGTTGTCGTTGTCGGGTTACTGGCTGTTATGTCCCGACAACAGCGTCCTGCCCGAACCACAGTAGTCATGCCCCACCCTTATAACAGTATGACTCATTCCCTGCCACCCAGACGACGGACTGAGGTGATGTCACCCGATCTAGAAGAAAGGCAAATTGACTATGTGGAATATGAAAGATAGAAGATTGCGGTTTTGGATATGAGAAATCGTAAGTGGGGAATGGGGAAGGATTTGAGCAAACACATCGATTAAGACATCAACTAGGGCTTGCTGTATAAATCTTTCTCCTTGACTGCAATTATAGCAACCGCCAGGGCGGTTAAGGCGTTCTCGATTCCTGAAACCATTGATTTTACGACTTTCTTCCCTATTCCCTAGCCCCAATCCCCTAGTCCCTTGCTATAGATTCGAGCGCTATAGCAGCCAGGGAAAAGTATCAGGAATAATAGTTATACTCCTCAAAACTCATACAATTTTTCACTGAAACTGGAAAATTGTGCCACACAAAACAAACAAAAAAACCATCCTCACGATCCGACTTTTTTAGCAAACCCCAATTAGTTTTAACGATAAACTCGAACATGTCGGGATGGATTTTGTTTCTTCACCCAGGAGATAAATTTCTCCATCTTCGGTTCGTTTTTCAGTTTCTCTAAAGAATTTAGCTCCTGGGATAACTGAGTATTGTTAAATAGGGAATGAATCTGTCGGTGACAGGCTGAACAAATATTTGCTGTGGGAATAGTATCAGCTTTTCTGTTTTTCGCCTTTTGTTTGGGAATGAGGTGATGGACAGTTAAACATTCTATATCTCTTTCACACAATTCGCAAATCATAAGTTTAATATACGACTCGTACAACCCTATATATAACGATTGCAGCAATGGCACAAATAGACATCTCCCGAAACTAGGTTTTAATCTAAATAGCGTAAGGGTTTGGAAGTTTCTGGAGATGTCAAATGAATTAAGTCGAAAGCTTCACTAACGCATCTTTAATCCTGGGTGGAAGTTGTCGCATAATTTTGCCTTTTTCCCGGTCAACTGCTACTAATGTCACCCTACCAGTTAAATAGAGTTCCTCTCCATCCGGAGCTTGAATTTGATAATCCCAATTAATTCGTACCCCTTCCATCTGAGTCATGCGAGTTTTGACTATTGCTGCTACACCCATCTGAAGCGGATGGTGATAGCGTAAGGAAAGTTCTACCACTGGTAATTCGCATCCCAAGGCCACTAAATCGGCATAATTAATCCCAATTGAGTGGAGACATTCAACTCGTGCTTCTTCCATCCAAGTGAGGTATGCACCATGCCAGACAACACCACTATAATCCGTGTGGTGAGGATAAGCTCTGACATGATATTCAAACCAGTGTTCGGTAGTAGCAGCGAGATAATGAGTTTGGATTTGATTGCTTGGTGGCAGTTGGGCTGATCTTGGTGATTGTTCTGACATTACGATCTGTAAAAGCCTAGAAATCCTGTCAAACGAGATTTAATAGCATTGGGCGACTCAGTTATAGCAGTACCCACTGGTGCAGTTACAATTTTTTTGATCTGGACGATCGCTGCCAGCAATGCTTCCAGGTATTGGCTGTAAATACGCCAGCGAGTAGCACTATAGATAGATACAGGATTGGGGTGGGTGGGAAAGATAACTTTTTGGTAAAAGCACAAGGATCTTCGCTAAACTCGCCCCGACATAATCTGTATTCTCCCAAGTCGCTTTCTATACTTAGGGTTTGCTGAAAAAATCTTGTGGTGAGGGCAGGGAACGAGGAACGGGAAACGGTTTTGGTTTCTTGAGCTGGATTATTTCTCTCAAAACACCAGAATTTTGAGTCAGCCCGTCAGCTATCCCTGGCACTTTTTTTGGGAAAAAAAGCCCTCAAACCATTGAACCAGAAGAGTTTCTCTTTAATTCAGCTATCCCTAGTTAAAATTATAACGATCTAAAAACCGCATTATATAGCAACCGCCAGGACAGTTAGGAAATTCTCAATTCCTCAAACCCTTGATTTT
>DOIX01000137.1:29169-34272 GCA_003511885.1 Cyanobacteria bacterium UBA11153 | reverse complement strand
AGAGCCAATAGCCTCTAGTCCCTAGCTATAAAACTCCCTTAGAACTGGGAATAGTCCCAGCCCGACGGGGATCTATTTCCACTGCCATCCGGACACCCCGTGCAAATGCCTTAAAAGTTGCTTCAATAATATGGTGAGAATTAATTCCAGCCAATTGGCGGATATGTAATGTCATCTGAGAGTGATTGACCACTGCGACAAAAAACTCCCTGACTAATTGAGTATCGTAAGTCCCCACTCGCTGAGTCGGAATCTCTAAACCATAGCTTAAATGAGGACGACCAGAAAAATCTAAACTAACCTCAACCAAGGCTTCATCCAATGGGGCTAGGAAATGACCAAAACGAACGATACCTTTGCGATCGCCTAATCCTTTGCTTAATGCTTGTCCCAGTGTAATACCAACATCTTCATTAGTATGATGGTCGTCAATTTCTATATCTCCAGTCGCCCTTACTTCTAAATCTATTAGTCCATGGGAAGATATCTGATTTAACATGTGATCCAAAAACGGGATGCCAGTGGTAGCGCGACAAATCCCTGTTCCATCTAAATTTAGGCTAACTTCTACATCCGTTTCTCCTGTGGTACGTCTAACGGTTGCTTTGCGCATTGCTACAATCTCTTCTGAAGTTACAGGGTTTTCCCAATAACTTTGGATCGAAGAGTCCTTATCTTTGCTTACTGCTGTTTTATTGGTAAGAGTCGATTCTGACAATCTTGGCTTCACTCAATTCTACATTGCTTATGTTACCGCAAAGTTCCTTAGCTTTTTCCCCCTTTGCGCCCTTTGCGCCCACATTTGCGCCCTTTGCGTTTCCAAAAATATCTTTGGCTCTATCGAGCGTACCCGATCCAACTTCAACCTACTTTATAAGATAGACTTAGATAAATTATCGATTCGTTTTAATATTTCAATCTCATAAAACTTAATAGAGTCAAGGAATCATGACTTATGAGATTTTTGGGAACGATTTTACGTTGTTTCAGCCCTGTGCTATAATTTAACAATTGGGTTTTTATTGACTTTTTTATGTGTCTGTTTCTGAAAACCATTGAAATAGCGTTAAAAAAAGCATCCCCATCTAATTTTCTGAAGCCACAAACAAGCGTGCTATGACATGTATTTTTGTAAAAAATGCCTCCTAGCACTCGCAAAATGATTAAGTTAAATGAAGAGGCGATGACTGTAGTTGACAAGAATGGCAAAATGTGTGTTTGAAATTTTCGATGAGATCTTTTTTTTAACGCAGAGGGAACAGAGAATGGCGCAGAGGTACGGAGAGGTTTTTTTTTAATCGCTAATTACTCCCATCCCGGCCAAAGACTACTCTATACCTTGGTGTCTTTGTGGTTAAATAAATTTTTTCCCAGGAGGAAGGGAGTAATCAGCAATAGTTACGATTACATCATGCCCATGCCGCCCATGCCGCCCATACCGCCCATGCCGCCCATGCCGCCCATACCGCCCATGCCGCCCATATCGGGAGCTGGAGCTTTTTTCTCAGGCTTCTCAACTACTAAAGCTTCAGTAGTTAAGACCATACCAGCAATAGAACCAGCATTTTGCAAAGACGAGCGTACTACCTTAGCTGGATCGATAATACCAGCAGCAATTAAATCTTCAAAAGTATTAGTTGCTGCATTGTAACCAATATTACCTTCACTAGTCCGGACTTTTTCCACAATTACAGAACCTTCAACGCCTGCATTATCCGCTAGCTGACGTAAGGGAGCTTCCAAAGCTTTGGCAACGATATCGGCACCGATTTGCTCTTCAGGATCTAAATTACCTTTAATTTCAGTAATTTTACTGATGAGACGAATCAGCATTGTCCCGCCACCGGGGATAATTCCTTCATCGACTGCGGCTTTAGTAGCATTGAGAGCATCTTCAATCCGTAACTTTCGATCCTTAAGTTCGGTTTCAGTTGCCGCACCCACTTTAATCACAGCAACACCACCAGCCAGTTTCGCAATTCGTTCCTGAAGTTTTTCCTTATCGTATTCAGAATCAGTTTCGGCTAACTGCTGACGAATTTGAGAAATTCGCTTTTGTACGTCAGCGCTATTGTCCCCACCTGCCACAATCGTAGTGTTATCTTTTTCAATGGTAACTTTAACGGCAGTGCCCAAAGCCTCCATAGATATAGTATCCAGACTCAAACCGATTTCCTCGGAAACCAGTTGACCACCTGTGAGGATGGCAATATCCTGTAACATCGCCTTACGACGATCGCCAAATCCAGGAGCTTTAATGGCTGCAACGTTTAAAACGCCTCGCGCTTTATTTACTACTAAAGTCGCTAAAGCTTCTCCTTCCACATCTTCAGCAATAATCAGGAGGGGTTGACCTGCACGAGCAACTTTCTCTAAAACTGGCACTAAATCCTGAATCGAGCTAATCTTTTTATCGGTAATCAGAATGCGGGGATTATCAAACTCCACCGTCATCCGTTCGTTGTTAGTAACGAAGTAAGGAGAAATATAACCGCGATCGATCTGCATCCCTTCTACTACGTCAAGTTCCGTGGTTAGAGATTTAGACTCTTCTACTGTAATTACGCCATCTTTGGTAACTTTTTCCATCGCTTCGGCAATCATTGCCCCCACTGCCTCATCGTTACCAGCCGAAACAGTAGCCACTTGGGCGATCGCACTTCCTTGGACTGGTTGTGCCATTGCCCCAATTTCTTCTACCAGATGAGCAATGGTTTTATCCATCCCGCGCCTTACTGCGATCGGGTTTGCACCTGCTGCGACATTTTTTAAACCTTCCCGAATCATTGCTTGGGCAAGAATAGTCGCTGTGGTAGTACCGTCTCCAGCAACATCTTTCGTTTTGGAGGCTACCTCTTGAATTAATCTTGCCCCTGTATTTTCTAAAGGATCTTCTAATTCAATTTCTTTGGCAACGGTGATACCATCATTAACAATCTGAGGTGCGCCATACTGCTTTTCCAGGAGGACGTTGCGCCCTTTCGGTCCCAGGGTAATCCGCACTGCATCTGCCAGGGCATTGATACCCTTTTCCAATGACCGTCGCGATTCTTCTTTAAAGGAAACTATTTTTGCCATAAGATTTTGGTCTGTAGTTATGACTCCATTAGTCAATTTAGCACTCCTAGTGGATGAGTGCTAACTTCTGGTTGGTTCGGTTATTACGCCTTTGGGGTGGGGAATGGGGAATGGAATAGCCGATATAACGAGGATTTGAGACCTTTTTACAGAGATCGAAGTTGAAAGCTCCCGTCTTTTACACTATCCTTGATAAATATCTTTCTTAACAATCTTGAAACCCTTGTCTGTCAGGCATTATAGAGATTGTAATTGGTAGCATACTTGACAAGGGAGCCATTGCTGTTCTTGAGAAAATTTGGGTTTTATTGAGAATAAAGTACCAAAGAATGGGGATTCTTCAGGCATGAGTACTTGCTCTTAAAAATATTAAGAAAGATCCCGATCAAGGATAGCATCAGAAAAAATTTAGCTTAATCAGCCTTGAAAATCCCTTTTCACCCTCTGTCCGATCAGATGTGGAACTTTGCTTTACGTCTTGGGGAAGCCTGTGTCGCGATCGCAAAAATTGGCTTATAAAGAGAGTCGCTTTCAGTCCTGTGTCTTTAGACTAGCGATGAAAGCGCTTTCCAGACTTTAGTGTGCCTTCCAGGTTTTTATTAATTCAGGCAACGCTAGCCTTAGCCGTTCTTGCCAATCAGGAACGGATTTTAATTCTTGGGCTAATTCTGGATCCATCCTTAAACATACTGGACTACTAACTAACCTGAGTTCGGTGTTCGGTGTTCGGTGTTTTCCCTTCCTTCGTTGGCGTAGCCTGCGCGAAGCGCATACTCCTCTCCTCCGAACTCCGACTTTTCAGAATCCCTCGTGTTTCAACCGGGGAAGTACGTCAATTACTATTTAGCGATCGGATGTTTAATCTTTGACGACAGAGCTACAAGCTGGAAAGCACCTGTAGGTGTCATGACCTAGCTAACGTAGTCATTTCTGACTGAGACTGGCTATCTTGTCCACTGTTGTCCAGTGTTTAGCGGATAGCGCAACTACCATTCCAGCTTACCCAATGATGGGAAATACCTTGGGCTGTATCCATTTGGTTTTCAGTCAGATTGGTGATATTCAAATCAACACCCATTAAATCTGCACCGCTCAAAGAAGTACCATGTAAAATAGCATCTTTGAGGGAAGCACCACTCATATCCGCACCACTCATATCCGCATTCGTCAGGTTTGCCCCAGTTAGATTCGCTTGATGAAGGTTAGCGCAACGTAAATCGGCACCACTTAAGTCAGCACCACTGAGGTTTGCCCCAGTCAAGTCGCTGCCAATTAGGTTAACTTCTGTTAAGTTTGCCCCGGTTAAGTCAGCACCAATCATGTCAGCATTGGTGAGGTTAGCTTGTTGGAAACAAGTACCGCTTAAGTCAGCACCACTCAAATCTGCTCGACTTAAATCTGCTCGACTTAAATCTGCTCGACTTAGGTTGACGCTATTTAGGATAGCCTCAGCTAGATTTGCTTCGCGAAAATCTACTTCTCTTGCAGCATATCGATTTAAAAGTTCTTGGGTTTTCATATCTCAATGTTTCCTAAATGTGACGTTAACTGCGACTGAGTTATCGTCTGAAAATCCCATGGCTATGACAAGGAATCGACTTATCTCAGTCGAGACATTGATAGATAATCCTCACAACACACAAAAATTAAGGGCGAATAAACTTCAATATTCCATCAAGGCACTACTCGAAGCTAATCCCATCCCATGTGACTGGATGGCAAGTTTAATAAGTATTTGTACTTAATAAAAAATGCTTTAGGCACTAAGAAAGATGAACAGAAAGAACAGATTTTTATCTGTAGTTAACTTTACCGAAAGTGTACAAGAAAGTGAATCGTTTAGATCAATTTGTTAACATAAGTTTATCAAAACCAAGTTTTGTCGAAAAATCGGGTTTTTCCCAGCCTACTTTCTGCTCCCCTGCTAGTGCAGGTGGGCAGAAATAACCCATCAGTTGCGAGCAGGGGAGCAGGGGAGCAGGGGGCAGGGGAGAAAAAACCAGTATAGCGCTACGCATTAAGGTT
>DOIX01000137.1:26890-29000 GCA_003511885.1 Cyanobacteria bacterium UBA11153 | reverse complement strand
TATAGCGCTACGCATTAAGGTTAGGACATATTCTCAAACTACGTTGTTCTTAATTCAGGATTGAAGTTAAAACAACGTCCTAACGTGTCTTGGTAGTTCTATATCAATGAAACTGGTGAGAAACTTCTGCCGTGCTGCACTAGCCTAATCCCTACCCCGAAAGGCTAAAACAGAATTACACCAATCAAAGGACGATTATGGCAGAAGAAAAGACTTACCTAGAGTTATCGGAAGAAGTTTCCCATAAGTTTTATGAAGTAATTGTCAATGACACCCAAGTCTCAATCAGATATGGTCGAATTGGGGATAAAGGGCAAAGTCAAACCAAAACCTACCCCACACCAGAAAAAGCAAAAGCGGATGCCCAGAAAAAGATTAATGAAAAGTTACGCAAAGGTTACGAACATGCGGTGATGGGTGTCCGTCAGAAACGTCCGGTAACTCGCCGCCAAACTACTAGTAGCGTATCGACAGCGAAACAAGCGCCTGTTATCTGGCAATTTGCTTCCGGTGCAGCCGCATTTGGTATTTTTATTGATAAGGAACGTTGTTGGGTGGGAAATCAAAATGGTCAAATTTTTGCTCTTAACCACAATGGCAAAGTTATCAATCAATTTAAGTTACCAGATGGGGTTAAATGTATAGTGGCAGATGAAGATTGGCTTTATGCGGGTTGCGATGATGGAAAGGTTTACGATTTAACAGGGAAAGTTCCTCGCGTTAGTTATGAAATTGCCGAAAATGTGGATATTTTTTGGCTGGATATTCAGGATGGGATTCTCGGTGTTTCTGATGCAGGTGGTACGGTAGCTGTCATTAATCATGAGGATGAATCGCAATGGCTGAAAAAGAGTAGCGGTGATAGTGGCTGGATGGTGCGCTGTGATGAGATTGGGATTTATCACGGTCACAGTCAAGGTGTTACTATGTATGATTGGGAAGATGGCAGGAAAATTTGGCAGCAACATACGGATGGTTCGGTATTATTTGGTTGGCAGGAAGAGGCGATTGTTTATGCTGGTACTAGCAGTCGCAAAGTCTATGCTTTTTCTAAGAAGGGTGAGTTAGGCAGTATTTATCAGTGTGATGCAGCAGTTTATTCTTGTGCTGCCGCAGAAGATGGTAAATTTTTGTTTGCTGGGGATAATTCTTCTTCGATTTACTGTTTTAATGAGTCGGGAGAACGACTTTGGAAATTGGGCACGGGATGTGGTTCCGCACTTTCGATGCAGTTTTTAGGAGAGTGCCTTTATATAGTGACAACTGATGGTTCTTTGGCTTGTATTAATGCTAGCGATACGGCAATTAAAGCAGCCGAAGCTGGGAATGTTCCTACTGCTATTACTATTAATGCACCGCCAGTTGTTCCCACATCTGTTTCGACGGCTTTGCCAACGACTTCAGATGCAAGTAGTGGTGCGATTGTTGAGTGTTTCCGAGAGGGTAGTCAACTGAGAATGAGAGTGGTTTCTGATGGATATAATTCTCAGTGGAAGGTGCAGTTTCCTAAAGATATTCGGGAGGAAGGAGTGCGTTATTTGGTGGAGGAAGTACGGGAGTCTTCTCGTGGCGGTTTCTATCGGGCTTATGGGGAAATTAAAAAGTTAGTTGTAGCTGTTGAAAGTTGACAATTGATAATTGACAGTTACAGCGGTATAAATAGGTTCGTAGTAAGTACTTTAGTGCCTGAAATAATCGGCTTTTAAGGCACTAAAGTGCCTGCTACAAACATGGCTTACCAATCATCTTCATCAAATCGAAGTTTGTCCGCAGCAGCTTGTAAACCTGGTTCTTCAGACATACCAGGCTAAATTATTAGCATTAAATTAGCAAAAGTATTGCCCAGTAATGATTATGACTAGCATTCTCAATGATTTTATGGCTCTCTTGACTGAAATATAGGTATGATGGCTTTTGAGCTATTCAAACTGATAGTTTAGGATAGTATGTACGGAAGAACCGTTATTTTTGTGCATTTGATTATGGTTACGGCTTTGAGATTGAAATATTTTAATTAAAATTCAGTATTTTTCAACACTCAATGAGTCTCAATAACCATCTGTCTAGTGCAGCGCGGCAGAAGTTTCTCACCAGTTTCATTGATACTGGT
>DOIX01000137.1:26440-26667 GCA_003511885.1 Cyanobacteria bacterium UBA11153 | reverse complement strand
CATTGATACTGATTTTTTCTCCCTGCCCCCTGCCCCCTGCTTCCCCAGAGCTGTTTCAATAAGGAAATTTGATAGAGCTAGAAAGCAGACTGGGCGAGATTTTCAGGTGATAAATCCTACTCAAATAAAATTAGGGATTAATTATTACTAAAAACGCTTCTCTCCCCCTTCTCCCCTGCCCCCTGCTCCCCTTCTCCCCAATTTCTCAATGGAGAATGAAACAGCCC
>DOIX01000137.1:21678-26250 GCA_003511885.1 Cyanobacteria bacterium UBA11153 | reverse complement strand
GGAGAATGAAACAGCCCTGCCTGCTTCCCTGCTTCCCTGCTTCCCTGCTTCCCTGCTCACAAATGATGGGTTATTTCTGCCTACCTACACTAGTCTGGATCTCTATTTATGCCACTGACGCGAATCGATAGGGTTTGCTCTTGCTGTAATTGTTTTTCAATGAGAGGTACAATTTCTGACAATAATTCCGTTTTTAATTTGCCTAACTTACGATTCAATAGTTCAGAGATTAAAGAGAGTACAATCTTAATCAGTTCGTTCCTTTCATCAATTTGACTGTCCAAATCCACAACCTCTTTTTCCAAATTGGTAACTCGCTTACCCAGATTGACTATCTCTGGCAATTCCTCTTCTAGTTTACTAACGCGATCGCGAATATTGTCGATTTCGGGAAATTTCCCTTCCAGTTGGGCAATTTGTTGCCGCATCTTGAGGATATCTGGCTTGACTAACAATTCTTGTAAACGACTGAATTCATCCCCTCCGCCGTCGTTTTGAGTGTTAAACGTCTCTAATAAGATATCTTCTAAGTTATTTAACGGCTTTGAATTGCGATCGCCTGATTGAGTCATTGTGTTTTACGATAAGTCATATTGGCAAGGCTGTCCCATCTCTAAAGACAGTTTAAACTAAATTATAGCAATCAATTCTAAATCAGTTCTGTCTTTGAATCGCTGAGTCTGGCTTGATGACTGAATCTATGTAATAAGGGCTGTCAAGCTTTAAATTTTTGCCACCTTCTAGTAGAATACGATCCAATTAGCTCGATCGCAGTCGCCAAGGTAGTGAAGACATCCTCAAATAGCAAAAACAATTCAGAGGCAGGATTGACATTTTGACTTTTACAGCAACCGCCACATCGGGATTAGGCGAAATAACGTCATGAATAGAGGCTTTTTCCCTTCCTGGGTAAAGGGTTTAATTCCCCAAGAGACAACTGTCAACTGCTCCAACTTTTTACTTTTGCTTGATTGCGAGGAGTTCCCCATTTTTTGACTAGATACTCACGAGTGTAAGCTGACAAAGAGAGATGAAAAAAAAGATGAAAAAATCTTGGCACTCGCTAATAGCATTAGTTTTAGTAACATGTTTGATTGTTGTCAGTCCCACCTTATCTTATAGTCAGGAAAATAGTCCCAGTGGTGCTAATAATCAGGAGCATAGTGTCGTCTTAGATGGTAAGACTCTCTTCTCGATTCCAGAAGCATTAGGGGAAATTTCTCCCGAAGCGCGATCGCAAGAAACAACTGCTCAAGTGGAGAAATTTGCCAAAACAGCATCCCTGCCAATTGATTCGCTTTTGATTGGGGATCAAAATGGGAGTGCAGTTATTTTTTCTGGCGATTTAGTGATTGTCAAAATTACCTCCTCTGATGCTCGTGCTGCCAACACCACCCCGCGAGAATTAGCAACTAGTTATCTGGAAAACCTGAAAAATGCGGTTATTCAATACAGGCAAAAGTATCGTTTAACTGGTAGTGTAGCTGAGGGCAGTCTTCTGGAGCGATCCTTAGATTTTATTTCATCACTGACGATTCAGAACAACCAATTAAGTTACACCAATGCTATTTTTTATACCCTGATTGCTACAATTGTTATCCTAGCGATCCTGATGAGCCTGAATCGACTTTTTACTGGAATATCCACTTATTTAACCTCTCGTGTGGAGCAGAGAATTCCCTTAATGAGAATTCCCTATATTCCTTTTGTTTCCGATCGTATAAATGAAATTATTATTCAGATAACTCAATGGATTAGGTTATGCCTTACCCTGGCATTTATCAGTATTTATTTAGTCTTAATCTTAAATCTTTTTCCCTGGACAAAACGCTTAGGTGGGACAATTTGGCAAAATTTGCTTTCAGCTATTAATGGTGGATGGGATAAATTCGTCGCCTATCTCCCTAATTTATTTAGCCTGACGATAATTATTGTTATTACCCACTACATACTCCGATTTTTCAAGCCAATATTTAGAGAATTGGGCAAAGGAACGATTTCTTTTCCTGGATTTTATCCAGAATGGGCGGAACCCACCTACAGACTCCTGAGTTTCATGATTATCGCCCTAGCAGGAGTAATTAGTTTTCCTTACTTCCCTGGATTTGGTTCCGCTTCATTTCAGGGAATCTCTATTTTTCTAGGTGTCCTCGTTTCCCTGGGATCTTCGGCGGCGGTTTCTAATGCTGTGGCTGGGATTATTTTGATTTATACTCGTGCGTTTCAAATTGGGGATCGCGTTGAAATTACTGGGGTGAGGGAAAGTATTAAGGGAGATGTTGAAGAAAAATCGCTATTAGTAACGAGAATTCGCACCGGATTAAATATTATTGTTACTATGCCTAATGCTAGCTTATTAGCCAGTAATATCAAAAATTATAGTGCTTCCCAGCGAGATAGCAATCGACCTGTTATTATCGCTACCAGAGTTAACTTTCCCTATAATTTGCCATGGCAAACAGTTTATGAAATACTCACTAATGCAGCGAGGATGACTCCTTATGTATTACCAGATAAACCTCCGGGTGTTTATCAGAGATATCTGAATGATTCATCGGTAACTTATCAGTTAGAAGTCTATACAGATAATCCCCAAAAAGAATTTACAATTTGGTCGGAACTTCACAAAAATATTCGGGATAAATGCAATGAAGCCGGAATTGAAATTATCTCCCCAGATTACTCAGTTATCCGAGATGGTAATAAGAGTACTATCCCAGACAATTACCTCCCCAAAGACTACACCGCAGGAGGGTTTAACCTTAATCCCCTGGGCAACCTTTTCCAGATCGATCTAAAATGGGCAGCAGGTACTCAAAATGGTAAAGCCTCTCACGCTCAGGATCCGACAGAACCTAAACAACAAGAACCCCAGAACCCAAGCCAGACGTAGATCCTTTAGAGAGTTAAGGAGAAAAGCTATCCGCTTCAAGAATTTAGTGATATCATATATTGGCAATTAATTTGATGGTATATTTTCATCTCATTGAGATAGACGTTCACATCATAGAGCCACCAACATGAATGACGAAAGAGATCTAGGAGCCAGATTTGGTGACATTGGACAAATCCGAGATATTCTCTTCGGAGCGCAGATAAAGGAGTACACCAATCGCTTAGAAAGTGTAGAAAGTTCGCTCAAGGAGCTAAGAGACTTAACTGACGATCGGATCAAGGCGCTACAGGAGGATAATATTAGACGCTTAGAAGATCTCAAACAGATTCTTACTTCTGGATTTCAGTCTGCTATCGAGGCAATGGGAGACGAAATCAAATCGATGAACCTTAAAGATAACGAAGAGAAAAACGAAATCCGTCAAAATATCGATCGCCTAAGTAAGCGGTTGTCGAGCAATGTCGCAACCCTGGATGAAGCGATTGACAAACAAACCAGATCTCTCCGCGACGATTTGCTGTCTAGCCACAAAAAATTACAGTCAGATTTGCTAGATTTGCGAGACAGAATATTCGAGGAATTAGACAAGCGCGTGGATCTCCTCGCGACAGACAAAATCGCCAGAAAAGATATGGCGGAAATGTTCTTTGAGTTATTCTTAAAACTCAAGGGCAGTGAATTGGTTCCTCCATTACAACAAGGTGGAGAATCTCAGGGAACTAACTATCTATTACCTGAAGAAGCTCAAAGCCGAGAGTAAGTTAAAAGTCAAAATTTAAAAGTCAAAAGTCAAAAGGGGGAGAAGTAAAATCTATTGCCTCCCCCTGGTTAAAGGGGATTGAGGGGGATCTTATTGTAAGGGGGATTGAGAGGGATCCTATTTTATTTATAAACAGCCTGGAAGAAAGCAGAATTGCGATCCCCTTCGCTCCTGCCGAAGGCAATCGCAATTTCTCTGAATTTTGATTTTTGACTTTGAAAAGAGCATCTGCCACATAGCCAAGTAGAGTCAAATATGGCTTCATTCTCAGAAAATCCAGCGATGGCTTCTAATCGAGATAATTTAAGATCTCAATCCCCGAATCCATCTCTTGAAGCAGAAAGACAACTGGAAAATTTTTTCGCTCATTTAACTACAGCCATCAAGGGAGATCCTTTACCTGAAGAGAAAGCCACTCAGCCAACTGAAAAATCGGGTTCAAAAAACCAGATTTTCAGGAGAGCCAAGAGCGAGTTTTTAACTCAATCAGCGCCAGAAATAGGAGAGCCACCATCAAAAATGGAGGATAAAAATGAGGGAAGTGGACTTAAAATAGAGGGATGGTTAGATAGACTGGAACCCGATCGCACCGAGCCAGAAACAGTGGTAGCATTAGAAGGCTTATTTGCCTTGCTCGAGGATGAAGCTCCCATAGAAACGACAGCTAAGTCAGTCGATGAGGTGGAATTATCTGAGCTTCGGGAAATCAATGCCCAACTCACCCAAAAACTAACCAGATTAGAAGCAAAACTTGATGCTTCCGGGGCACAAGCAGATGAACTCCTCAAAGCGATATTTCAGTTAATCCTCCACATCCAACAGGCAGAGGATAGGGGGAGAGGGGGAGAGGGGAAAAGTGGGGACAAGGGGGACAAGGGAGAGAGGGTGTTGGAGAAGTCTTGGGGAAATCCCAA
Organism: Cyanobacteria bacterium UBA11153; assembly: GCA_003511885.1. GTDB lineage: Bacteria > Cyanobacteriota > Cyanobacteriia > Cyanobacteriales > Coleofasciculaceae > Limnofasciculus. Next base: position 21,680 of record DOIX01000137.1, on the reverse strand, counting down.
CA
>DOIX01000137.1:0-21447 GCA_003511885.1 Cyanobacteria bacterium UBA11153 | reverse complement strand
AGACAAGGGAGACAAGGGAGAGAGGGTGTTGGAGAAGTCTTGGGGAAATCCCAACAGACTGGAGGAAAAACATTCACCACCTTATCGAACAGATTCTCCTGTCGTGGCGGGTTTGGAATTGGGAGTAAAATCAGGAGCGATCGCATTTACAGATAACCAAGCATCCACAGATAACCAAGCATCCACAGATAACCAATTGCCCGAAAACCCATCTCTAGCAGATGCCCAAACTCATACTCAGGATGAAAATTTTGACATCCCCACATTAACTCCCACACAAGAGGAGTTACATTCTTTCCCGACACCCTCCAAGCCTAATGCCAAAAAACTATCCCTTTCCCTCTTAAGTATCGGGTTAGTAATTTTAGGTTTGATTGGCATACCATTTGCCATTTATCAGTATTTCAGTCAAACTGAAGGTCGTATCGAGCAAAAAGTCACGCAAGCATTAGCTTCCACTCCAGACTTAGCCGTTTATCGTTTAGAAGCCGATGTTTGGCGAAAACAATTAAAACTAACCGGAAGATTACCCAATCCTCGGCTACGCCATGAAGCAGAGTCAATTGCTCAATCCAAAGCACCTGGTTTCCAATTAGAAAATAACATTATAGTTGTCGAACAAGCCCCGGATCCAGTAGAAGTAGCCGCGAAAGTACAACAGGTAGTGACAGGAATCAATCAAATCGACGGGATTTCCATTTCCGCTACTTTTGACGGAGGAAAAGTCACCTTAGAGGGAAGCGCACTCCCATTTACAAATATAGAGAAAATCGATCGCGCATTTTCCGAAATTGCTGGAGTCGAAGTCGTATCAAATCAGATTCAGATCGATCCTGGCTCACTCGCATCCCGTATTTATTTTAATCAAAACTCAGATCGGCTAAGATCCGTTGATACAGATGTGAAAATTTTACCTATCAAGCAACTGATGCAAAGATACCCAAATCTTCAACTCAAAATCGTCGGTTACAGTCATAGCACCGAATACAATCGGGAAACTTTAGCACTGGAAAGAGCGCAAACCATACAAAATATTCTAGAGGATCGCGGGATCGATCGCCGTCGGATCCAAGCCGTTGCAGGTAAAGCTTCCCCACAAGACATTGCCCCCAATCAACCCCGCTGGTTTAGTCGATGCGTCTTGTTTGAAATCAATTCCCGGTATGGGGAATAGGGGCTAGGGGCTAGGGGCTAGGGGCTAGGGGCTAGAGAGTGGAGGAGAAGTTTTAAATAACGATCAATAACTAATGACTAATGACCAATAACTAATGACTAATGACCAATGACTAATGACTAATGACCAATAAGCAATGACTAATAAAAAATAACCAAAAACCAACAACTAAGAAAAGATACAATGCCCAAGAAGGCGAGAAAGAGAAACCCAGGGGATCTAGTATTAGCAACCTTTATTGTTCCCTACGAAAAATGGCAAGACTTCCAAAAAATGGCCAAGGCAGAGGGGAGAAGTGCTTCTGCTACCTTAGCTGCTTTTATTGAAAGCTATCTTGCCGGAGATAGACCATTAGAAATCGAACTAGCAGCCGATTTAGAAGCAGAATTGATGCGAACTCTAGACACTCGAATTGAAGAAGCAGTTGAGCAAAAGGTGGCGAGTTTTGGAACTAAGTTAAATCAACTACAGAATACCATAAAAGACCTAAATAAACGTCTAGAAAAAGCCGAGAGTAATCCCGATCGATCGAAAACGGTAAAATCTCAGCCAGCTAAATTTATTGATGTAGAAGTTGTCCCTATCCAAGAGGAAATATCTAAAAAGCCAGAGATAAATAAAAAGCCAGAGGTAAATATAGAAAATGACGATCCAGATATAGATATAGATATAGATATAGATATAGATATAGATAGCGATAAAAATCTAGATAACTTCAAAGGATTAACACAGAAATCATTGTGTGAAGAATTTGGAATTAACCCAATTAACATTGTCAGAAATGCCAAGGTAAGGGGTTTATCTTCCCAAGAATACTTACAGCAACTTACAGGATGGGTGTATCGAAAAGGAAAGTATTATCCGCCAGAGACTTGAGGGGATTAGAACAGCAGATGCCTAGGGGGAATAGGGAATAGCCATTATCTATTAACAATTAGCCATTAGCTATTAGTGAAGATGAGTTGATGAAAAATAAATTATCAATTATTCCTCATCGAAAAGTAGGAATTGCTATATTAATTATACCTGCAATTCACTTCTGTCTTGCAATTTTATGCAAAGCATTATATTTTCATGATGGGACATCATCTATTTGGCCTTCATCTGGTGTTTATTTAGCGGCTGTCTTGCTATTGGGATATCGAATTTGGCCTGCTATTTTGCTAAGTGAATTTATCGCTAATTCATTACTTTTTTATTCAAATATTGTAGTGAGTAGCAGCCATGCCGTAATCACTATGCTGGATCCAGTAGTGACAAGTTTCCTGATTAATCGCTTTATCAAACATTGCCCTTTACTAGATAAATCTGGAGATGTTTTTAAATTTGTGGTGTTACTCGTGCCCACTCTGGTAATCAATACTACCCTTTCGATTACTATTTTAGCTTTCAGTGGTAACACCCCCTGGACAGAATATGGAGAGGCTTGGTGGAGTTGGTTTGCCTCAACCATAGCTGGTGAAATTATCGTGGCTCCAGCAATACTAGCATGGTTCCAAGCAGCCAAGTACCAAACCAGATATCGGCTCTCAAAAGTGCTAGAGTTTGCCTTCCTGCTATTCTTCCTCATCGCAATTAGTTGGATTGCTTTCTGGGGTAGGTATCCTGTGGAATATATGATGATTCCTCTGTTAATTTGGTCTGCCTTTCGATTCAGTCTGAGGGAATCAACTCTACTGGTTGTACTGGTGAGCGCAATCGCAGTTTTTGGTACGACTCATGGTTTTGGTTCATTCGTGAGAAAATCTGTCCAAGAGTCTTTATTATTATTGCAATCATTTATTGGTGTTGTTGCCCTAACTACCTTTGTTTTATCAGGTGTAATTAACGAAAATAAAACAGGTCAAATTAAGCTCATTAAAGCCAATGATGAATTGGAAGAAAGAGTGTACGAAAGGACAGCCCAACTCCAAGAAGCCAAACTAGCAGCAGACAAAGCCAACCAAGCCAAAAGCGAATTTTTAGCTAATATGAGTCATGAACTCCGTACTCCCCTCAACGGTATTCTTGGCTACGCCCAAATCTTGCAAGTTTCCCAAACATTAACCGAGAAAGAACACAAGGGAATCGACATCATTTATCAATGTGGTTCCCACCTCCTTACCTTAATTAATGATATCCTCGATCTTTCTAAAATAGAAGCCGGAAAAATGGAATTGCAGCCCACAGATTTTCATTTGCCCTCCTTTCTAGAAGGAGTAGTCGAAATCAGTAAAATTCGGGCTTATAATAAGGGAATTTTATTTAACTATCAACCGAATAAAGCACTTCCTAACAGCATTCATGGGGATGAAAAACGCCTGCGGCAAGTCTTACTTAACCTCCTAGGTAATGCCATCAAATTCACAAACAAAGGTAGGGTGACTTTCAAAGTCAGTATCACGAGCGAGCAGTCATCAAGTACTAGTCATAAAATCACCGAAAAAACAAATAAATCATCTTTACCCCAAACAAACAACCCATCCGCCGCCAAAATTCACTTCCAAATTGAAGACACAGGAGTGGGAATAACTAGAGAAGATGTAGATAAAATTTTTCTGCCATTCGAGCAAGTTGGTAACAGCTATGCACGGGCAGAAGGGACAGGTTTAGGTTTAACAATTAGCCAAAAAATTATAGCGATGATGGGTGGCACTATTCAAATACAAAGTCAGCCGGGAGTAGGGAGTATCTTCTGGTTTGAATTAGAATTACCGGAAGCCACAGACTGGAAAGAAACCTATAGTATTCCTCACCAAGGAAACATTATTGGTTTTGAGGGGAAACCATTGAAAATATTGATTGTAGACGATCGGTGGGAAAATCGCTCAGTAGTCGTGAATTTACTGGAGCCATTAGGCTTTCAGGTGTTTGAGGCTAGCAACGGTGAGGAGGGGTTAGAGAAAGCCATGGAGGTGCAGCCAGATTTAATTATCACTGACTTGGTGATGCCTGTGATGGATGGGTTTGCCATGACTCAAGAGCTACGTCAGTCTGCCAATTTACAAGATACAATTATTATTGCCTCCTCAGCCAGCGTGTTTGATTGGCATCGTCACCAAGCCCTAGATGCTGGCTGTCATGATTTCTTGCCCAAACCCATACAATCCGAGGAATTACTGAGGCAATTACAACACCATTTACAGTTAAGATGGATTTATCAGACGAAGGAAGAATTAACAATTCAGCATCAAGACACATCTCCTGCCAAGGTTGAAATGGTAATTCCTCCTGACTCCCAACTCGTTTCCCTGTATCAAGCGGTGCTACGTTGTGATTTTACAGATATTCAGGCCGAAAGTTACCGTATCAAACAATTGAACCCGAAGTATACAGAATTTGCCGATCGATTATTGGCACTTGCCGACGAGTTTGAAGTAGATGCGATCGCAAAATTTATCCAACCCTATATTTCGAGCAAATAAACGATGGTAACTCCTCAAAAAAATTCTATTCTCGTTGTTGATGATACTCCCAACAATATCCGGGTGCTATTTGATGTATTGCGCTCTGTTGGCTTCAATGTTTCCGTTGTCAAAAGTGGTGAATTAGCACTAGAAAAATTATCATTAATTCAGCCAGACTTAATCTTACTTGATGTAATGATGCCGGGAATAGATGGATTTGAAACTTGCCGAAGACTGAAAACAGATCCAAGTAGCAAAGACATCCCAGTAATTTTCATGACTGTCCTCTCCGACGTAGAAAGCAAAGTCAAAGGTTTACAAATTGGCGCGGTAGATTACATCACCAAACCAATTCAAGTTGAAGAAGTTTTAGCCCGCGTCAAGGTTCATTTAGCACTGAGGAATACCCAAATTGAATTAAAGAATGAAGTCACTGAACATCTAGAAGCAGAGATGAGGCTTCAGCAAACAATTAATGAGTTACAAAAAACTCAAACTCAGTTAATCCAAAGTGAAAAAATGTCTGCCTTGGGTGAACTTGTTTCTGGTGTCGCCCACGAAATCAATAATCCTGTCAACTTCATCGGTGGCAATATTATCCATGCCAGCGAATATACTAAAAATTTACTCAAACTAATCAAACTATATCAAGAATACTATCCCAATCCCGTCCCAGAAATTAGCGAAGAAATTCAAGAGATTGAGCTAGATTATTTGCGCGATGACTTACCGAAACTCCTCCACTCAATGGAAGTGGGAGTTCAACGCCTGCAAGAAATTGTCCTATCTTTGCGTATCTTCTCTCGCACTGATGATACTCAAATGAAACCAGTTGATATTCATCAGGGAATCGATAGCACCTTAATGATTCTAGGACATCGACTCAAAGCTAACAAGGATCGCCAGGAAATTTCAATTATCAAAAACTATGGAAATCTACCTTTGGTAGAGTGCTACATTGGGCGGCTAAATCAGGTTTTTATGAACATTTTAACTAATGCTATTGATGGATTAGAACAAGCAATTAATAGTCAAAAAATATTCACTCCATTCATCATCATTAAGACAGAAGTTATAGATAGTAATTTTGTCATAATTTCTATCTCAGATAATGGCTTAGGCATACCAAAAGATATTCAAAAAAAGATATTTGAACCCTTCTTTACCACTAAATCTTCAGGCACGGGAACAGGGATAGGATTAGCGATTAGCCAACAGATTATAGCCGAAAAACATCATGGTTCATTAGAATGCTTTTCAGAAGTAGGAGAAGGTAGCGAATTTAGAATTATAATTCCGCTTCAACAAGAGCAATAGAATTTCGCCCTCCTTTGCGTTAAAAAATATATTCTTACCATTTCAATTGAAACAATATCAAGTATCAGAAATATCCATAAGCTGCTGAATTAATGGATAGCTTCCCTTATCCCTTGGTATATTCTGCCTAGAGCCTAGCCTACAAGTGAAACCCAACAGTGATAAGGTGGTGTGGCTTTAAACTTTAAAAACGTCAATATTTTCTTTTCCTTCAGGAATATTATTACCCACTATATAAAAATCTTGAGGATAAATCCACTGAGTTTCTAAGGGGCCATGAATTTGAATACCTGTCATGACTGCATATTGAAATATCTTAGTATCCAATGTACTCAATAACTTCTCCACATCATGAGAAATAATCTGCGCAGCCAACTTAGTTATCTCTACTAAATCCGGTTTATCTCCATACTTAATCGCCGATAAAACTTTCTGGCGGATAATCGTTTGTTCGATATCTTGCATGTCAGTTTCCAGATTAAGATATCCTGACTCTAATTCTTTCACAATGACTTCTAATGCTCCACAAGCATGAGAAGGTTTTTCGATACCTTCTCGGTAAACCTTGCCAATATCTCCATATCTGGAAATAGCGATATGGGGCATAGCATAGAAAGTAAAGCGACGTACACCTTCAAAAATAGGGGTATGATCCGTTGCCGCTGCTAATCCGGTTTTTCCCATCATTACAAATCCAGCTAGGCTGCAACAATTAAAAGTTTTACCCCAATATTTGATTGCTTGCTCGAATAGTGGATCTGTGATTTCGTCACGACATATCGCTACCATCCCCATCGTATTATCATCATTAAATCCACGATCGCTAAGACACTGATATGTCTTTTTCATGTACTCTTTCATCCGCAAAGTACCTGGAAAATGATGTTGCACAGTTTCATGAAAAGCGGGAAAAACTGTGGGATCGTAACCATCTAAAATTTGGGTAATTTCTTTTTGAATCTGTTCTAAGTAACTCATCGCTATCTGATTCCTCCTCAAACTTATTCAGTACGATAACTCCAAGCCTATCTTCTCTGCGCTCTTTGCGCTTACCTTTGCGTTAAAAAAAAGATTATCTCATTTATTTGAACCTTCCTGTCTAATTAATTAACTATTGGCTCCATATCTCTCTTTAATCCTCCTCACTTTTTCCTGAAATTCAGCCCCTTTTTCTGGATTTACCATGGCGACAAAATTAGCATAGCCTTGAATTGATGCCATCACATCGTCAGAATTTCCCCATTGTTTGCCTGCGATACCATCTTTCTCAATCTGATAAAGGGTAGCGCGGAAGCGTTTTAATTCTTTTTTGGCAATAGTGGGTTTTTCGTTAACTACAATTCCGGTAACTTCTTGTTGGCGATTTTTCCGGAGAATTCTGGTTTTTTCTGGATTAATCGCAAATCCTTCGTGGGTGACAATTGACTCAGTACGTCTGAGAATATTACAGATATGCCTCAGACTATCGCCAGAGGCGGAAAATGTCAAGTCATCGGCGTAACGGGTGTAAACAAAGCCGAGATTTTCTGCCATTTCGGATAATCTGCGATCTAGGCGGCGACAGAGTAAGTTAGTAATGGCGGGGCTAGCGGGGGAACCTTGGGGGAGATGGCGATGTGTTAGTGCGACATAGTAGGTTTTCCCATCTAGTTCGACTGCGGCTATTTCTGGTTCAGTACATAGTAATCCGAAAATAGTGGCAGCGGCTTCTGAATAACCGAAGGAATGGAATAATCCTTTGACTCTTTTATAGGAAATGGAAGGAAAAAAGTCTTTTAAGTCAAAGTTGATAATAACATCGCTACCGACATGAGGTTGAGCGTTACTTACTATGGAGCGATTGTGCCGAAATCCGTGTGCTGTATCGTGGAGTTCTAGTTTTTCTAATATATTGTTCAGAATCCAATGTTGGGCATTTTTTAATCGAGGCATGGGTGCAGAAATTAATCTTTCGCCACCTGTCTTTTTGGGTATTTTAAATCGGATATAGTGGGTAATTGTGGAGGTTTGGCGGGAAAATGCTAAAAAACGCAATTCTCCGACTGTAATTCCCATTGCCGTGGCAATTTGTGCGGTTTTGCCACAAATTGGTAATCCGTAACTTTGTAACCTTTCTTCATCGCCATCAGTATTATTTAATCCTCCCGATACACCTTCACCGAGATAGGTAATTTCTTGGGCTTTTTTCTCTCGCCAAGCATCAGCGCGTTGTTGTCTTTCTTTTTCTCGTCTTTCTTTAGTTTCCTGACGTTTGCGTCGGGATTCGGCTAGTCTTTCTTGAAGTAACCGCTTGCGCAATGCTTCCTCGTTGTGGAGGATGCGGCTTTCCTCACGGAGTTTGCCTAATTCCCGTTGCAATTCCCCGCGACGGCGAATTTCATCAGCGGGATCTTCTGGTATTGTCCCTTGCGCAGGCCAAAACCCATAGCGTATCATCTCTTCGAGGATGAATTCCTCCCTACCGATTTGGCGGATGCGATCGTATAATTCTTGGCGGGTACGTGGTTGATCTGACATAAGGAATGGGAAATGGGGAATGGGAAATGGGGAATAGGGAATGGGGAATGGTTGATTTTTAATCGAGGTTTAATTAATAAGCTGTGGGATCATCTCCCCTTGGATAGTGATGACTCTGATGAGGTAAGAGGTAAGAGTAAATATCCAATTTAGCTGCGCTTTAGCTTGTCATTCCCCATTTTTCTTTTTTGGCATCTCTACTCTAGCCCGGATTTTTTCAGTTTGGCTAGGGCATCAACAGCGGCAAGTTTCTCTGCCTCTTTTTTGCTATGCCCCCTGCCTTCTCCGTATTCTTTATCCCCCACGAATACTCTTGCTAGAAATTCTGGGGCGTGAGAAGATCCTCCGGATTGAATTGTGACATATTTCGGGGGAGTTTTGCCTGTATTTGCTAGTACCCATTGTTGAAATCGATTTTTCGCGTCCACATCAGAGCGAGATACCACAATATTATCAGGTACGGAATTAAATAGTGCGTGGAGATGAGGGCGGAGTAAATTAATATCGGAATTGTTGTCGAGATAGTAAGCACCAACAACTGCTTCAAAGGTGCTACTAATCAAGTTAGGATTAGTGAAACCTCCTTCTCTGATTGCGCCTTTACCTAAGCGCATTTTTAAATCTACACCTATCTCTGTACCAAATCTAGCTAGTTGTTTTTCGTCTACTAATGCGGAACGCCTCCTCGTCATTTCATCTTCTTCCATTTGGGGATAACGCTGATAGAGATATTCACCACTTAAAAAAGTTAGCAAAGCATCACCTAAGAATTCTAATCTTTCGTTATTATCTCCACCAAGTTCAGGATTTTCGTTGACGTAGGAACGGTGGGTTAGGGCTTGTCTCAGGAGCTTTTCGTTGCGAAATTCTAGGAGTTTGTGCATTTTTGTTTTGACTGTTTTTTTGTTTTCAGATACCCGACTTCTTTAATAAGTCGGGTATCTCAGGATAGAGTTGATTTCAGGCGATGAGAAATACTTCATCCTTCATTTAGGATAATTTGCGATTGCCCCCAATTTACCCAATTTTCACTATACTTTTACTTCAGAAGCCTTGGCTATATTTTCGATTGGCTATCGAGCATCTTCATCAACCACAACTGTCAGCGTCAATCCTAATGCTTTAAGCCAATTGAACAAACCATAAATTGTTTTACTGCCATTTGAGCAGAAGGCTCTAAAAGAGTTTTAGCTAGTGCAAAAGTTCCTGACTTTTTTTCATTTCTCCGGCGGCAGCAAACTGGACGGCAATTTTTCCCATTATCTCAGCTTTTGCTGCTGATTTTTCGCTAATTTCTGTTATTCTTAGTGTCGATTCAACTAGCTCCAAAACTTCTGTCAATATTCCAGGCACTCGCTCATTTTCTCCTGTTTTACGATAACTTTCAGCAATTTTCAGTAACGCCGAGCCTTTCATTTCCTGATTCGAGAGAGTTTGGACTATCTCCAAGCCGCGATTCCTCTCTCCTGCTATAGCTAATTCTACCGCAATATTCGCTAATCCCCACTCTTTAAACACATCATTCTCTAAAGTGCCAGCCAATTCTAACAGTCGATCGAATTTTCTCTCATCATCTGAATTCAATAGATTGTAACCAATCTGAATCATTACCTCTCGTTTGAGATGCTCCGTCTCTGGATTACTCACCAAGTCTAAGGCTTGACTGTAATCCTTTATTTCGATTAATTTAAAAGCTATCTGAGAAATTGCTAACTGTTTCACCTCATCTTTAAAGCGATTAGCAATCCCCAATGCTTCTGAAACTGCACCCACTTCCGTCAATCTGCTGATTATCAAAAATAATGATGATTCTTTCTCTTGAGGATCGGAAATATTCTGAGCAATCTCTAGGGAGCGGGCGAAAATAGATTTCCCTAACTCTCCTGCTCCAGTTTCTGTATATTTAGCCGCAATTAAACTCAAAGCTTCTGATTTTTGTTTAGCAGTGCTGATTGTTTCGGCAATCTCTAATCCTTGGGCTAAAATATCTTTGGCTAATTCCTTTTTTTCATTTCTATTGTAATAAATTGCCACTTCAGCTAAGGCGACACATTGAAAATATTTATACTCAATAGTTTGGGCAATTTTTCTGGCATCTTCTAACTTGCCTCTCCTGGCTAATTTACCAGCAACAGTGGCTAAGAGAGCGCCTTTTTCATCAGAATCTCTAACTATGTCATCGATGGGTAAAGCTTCTGGGAATTGTCCGGATTCTGCCAATCTAACCGTGATGTCCACTAGAGTTATTTTTTGTGAATACTCGTCCAGAGTTGCCATTAGTTGCAAACTATCTGACAGTCTTCCAGCTTCTGCTAAATAAACCGCAATACTACCTAATGCCAAGTCTTTGAAATAGCCATCCTCAATCTTCTGTGCTATTTGCAAAGCATCAGTAAATTTTCCTGCTTCTCCATAGCTGATGGCGATATTACTTAATGCCCTAGCTTTGCTATCTCTAGCTTGAATCATTTCGGCGATTTGCAGCGCTTGGGCAAATTGTCCCATATCGGCATACTTATCTGCAATTCCTTGCAGTCCATCTGAGTTAGATTCGAGCAGTTTTACTACCGATAAAGCTTCGGATAATTTCTCTGCTTCTGTTAATTGGTAAGCAATTTGGTTTAATACGCTATTTTTTTGAGAAGTATCTGGTATTTTTGCCACGACTTCCAATACCTCTGACAAGTCTCTTTCTTCTGTCAACGCCACCGCCATTTCACCCAATAACCAGGAGAGATCGAAGTTAGGAGGAAAGGTGAAACTTTCGACTAGTTTTAAGGCATCTGACAGTTTACCTACTTTGGCTAAATTAATGGCAATATCTCGCAAAGCCCACGTTTTACTGTCATCAACTTTAATTGTTTGAACTAAGGATATTGCTTTTGAGAATATCTCTTCTGCTACGTCTGTTTGTCTAATTCTGGCATAATTGAGTGCTGTTTTTGCTAATAGTTGGGCTGATATTTGTCTGGGATCTGTAAATTCAATGGGAATTTCTATTTCTGGATCTGAAACAATTGAATACCGCCCAAGAGATGAATCATCAATTCGATATCGATAAAAGATAAAGTTTTTTTGATTTTCATTGTTTTGGGATAAGGTAAATTCAGTTGCTCTAATTTCCCAGATTTTGGAGTTGGGGTGGGGATAAGATGGAGCAGAATACTGGGCAGGATATTTTTTTGCCAAGGATACTTGTTTTTTGCCACAGTTTTCACCCCCCCAGCGCTGCTTGTGAAATGGGGAAGTAAGAATATTGCCTATATTTCTGCTAAGTCTGGATCCTCCGGAATAGGTTTTGATATTAGTAATGGAGTCTGAAAAAGATTGGTTATGGAAAGAGGATTGATTTGGATTCTGACTGATGAATTGAGAGTTGGAGGAAGTTGCGTTCATACATAGTATTTTTTCTCCGTTGTCCTTTTTATCGGGGCTATCTACTGCGTTTGAATGGAACTTGGTATGAGGCTGCCTAGTAGCCCACACAGGATTGGCTGCCAGGAGAATTAATAAAGTAATTAATGAAGGTAATGGGTTATTTTTTAATGACATATAGAATAGGGATGAAGTAAAAAAGTTATTTTGGGAATGGAGTTATAGCGACTTGCAAGTTATCAGTAGTATAAAGACATTTTTAGGGGCGGGTTTAGCGACAAGTTATGGCAAATTATAGATATGTCAAGAATCAAAACCCGCCCAGCGACAGATTTTATTATAGTTAATCAATTGGATATCATAAGCTGCGGCGCATCTAAATTGGATATTAAATTTGTGAGAAAGGGTATGGGGTGTAGTGTGGGGATATACAAATTAAAAGCTTCGCAGCTTATTAGCCATTAGCCATTCGCCATTAGTCATTAGTCATTAGTAATCAAATAAATATCTAAAAATTAGAATAAAAAAATAACGCACAGCTATTCGTTGGTTGCCCCTTCGTAAACCCCTCTGGACTAGATTGCTCAACTCCAGCCTACCCCACTACTACCTGGTTTATTCACTTTAAGAAAGTCCAACCGGAATACCAGGTAGTAGTGGGGTAGGCACAGTAAAGAGCAGGCTAGTGATGCGTGCTTTGGCTATGCGCATGAATGGCGATCCACCATCCGAATTGCAAGGCTGTTTACCAACGAATACCGCTGCGCGTAATTGATTTACAATGACAAGCGTATTGCTTTCACTGTGCCAGAATGTTTCATTAGACATTCTTTTGAAATTTTAGCTTGTCATTGCTGAAAGTGTCAAGAAATTCCTAAAGAGGGAGTGGGTAATATTAGAGGCTGAGGAAAGGCAAAAGATAAAAGATAAAAGTTAAGTTTTGCGATGCTATAGGAGTGCTTCTGTATCGCTATTTTCCTTTCCTGACGCTTCTCCTTCTGATGGGGAGAGGCTTTTGCCAGGGGATGAGGCGAAGGGTACGATAGCGAAGTGCTGCGTTTATGAAGTAAAGAATAGAAACTGGGTTTCTGAGTTTCTTGAAGAAACCCGGTTTCTGGAATTTATGACTCAATTTACTGAGATTGACGAGCAAACTGCATTCGCAGGGCTAAAATATGCTCGCAAGGTCCCTTATATAATTTATTTTGCTGATGCCAATTACAGGTACAGGTAGCTTGAATGATACGCTCATCAGCATCAACCGTCAAGGATGGATTATAAGTAATATATGGATCGTAAACCGAACCTTGTAGAGCAATTGCGCCTGTGGTATCAGTAGTAACATCAGTTACCTGTACGCCATTCTTACCCAATAACCGATTTGCCTTTTCTTCCCTTTCATTAGCAAACCGTAACCTTTCCATTGGTAAAGGTTCCCGACTCAATTCTCGCACCCGATAAACATGCTTGTTCAAGTCGTAAATTGCCTTACCAGCTTGAGTATAAGCCCCCAAAGCCCCCAATACCGCTGTCCGACTTAAATTCAAACGTTGGGCTAAACTATCTGGACTTTCCAACCAATTTTCTCGCAAAGCATCAAAAATTAGTTTCTGCGTCCATTCATCCACATCGGCACGAGGAGCCATTAAATCAAAATTACCAGATTGTGACCAATCATTAGCCGTCCATCCCGATAATCCTAAAGTAAAAGACATATCCCCTAAATCAGCCACATAAAATGATGGCATTCCCGTCCCCAATAAATGAACCGTAAACTTTTTCGCTACCGGGATTAACCGTTCCAAAATATGAATTCTCCGCCTGCCCCAAACCCTAATTTCTTGTTCTTGGGAACCAGTATAAATGGAACGAGAACAAATAACTTCCGTCCCCCAAGGATCGAATAATATCCGGACTGGTTTCCCCGGTTTCAAATGATAGCGCATACTCCGGGGACCCTTTTTTTCTTTATGCCGCCGCAGGACAAAACAAATATTATGAATATCCATCGGATGCAAGTCAAACTGCGTCGCAGGTAAAGACATAGCCGAACTAACTTGGAGGAAACCTCTTACCCAACTATCCGGTAAATCTATTTTAACTTCTTTATAAGCTTCCTCATTAGTTGTTTGGACTTCAAATCCCGAAGGATCCACTTGAAATTGGGTAGTTTTATAGCTGCGTATTTTCTGAAATTCATCGTAAAGAGCAGCCGAATAATCTACATTAGTCGTACCGCAAGCGAATTCATTAATATTTTTAAATACTTCATAACTTGCACCCAATCGCCCATAACTAGATTCATCGACACTGAAACACTCAAAAAATACCTCATCGGGATGGACAGTAATTACCGGATCGAAAACAAAATAGAAATCCAGTTGTTTTTGCCAAACGTAGTTTTGGAATTCAGATCTAGCTTTGTAATAGGGGGCTAATCGTTGGTAACTATTCTGATTTAATTGATTTAATTCATCTTGTAATGGTTTAATTTTTGCAGCTAATTCTACCCGTTGGGAGGCGACGAGTTGCCAGTCAATTTCTTCTTGTTGGGCACGCCATTCTTTGTACGCGGTTTTGTCTTTGGGTTGGTATCTTAAATCAGAAATTACGACATCATGGAGGGCGCTGATTGCTTCGCGAAAGGCGACATTTTGGCGTAATTCGCCGATAAAATATGTGGGAGGGCGCTTGATGTCGGGGGAGAATGACATTTGGGTGTTTGCGCCGTTTTGGTTGACGGCGGTGTTGCCTTGGTAGGTGTAGTTGAATTCCATGGTGTTTTTTGGGGTATTTTTTTTAACACAGAGGTTTACACGGAGGTGCGCAGAGGGTTTTTGTTGTTTTGTTGGTTAGGGGGGAAATATTCGGGAGAGGTTGAGGGATATTTCGGGGAAGTGGGGGAGGGGAATTGTTTCGTTGGGGAGGGCTATTTGTTTGTGTCGATAGTTAAATTTTCCTCGTAAGTCTTGGTAGGGTTGGCTGTATATTTCCAGGTGGTTATCAATGAGGTTGAATATCCAGTAATGGGGGATGTTATCTTCGGCGTAGAGAGATAGTTTGGTGGTTTGATCGAATTTTAAGGTGGGATTGGATATTTCTATGACTAGGAATATGTCATCGGGCATGGGGTGAGATGATAGATAGTTATCATCTTGATTCCGCACAATGGCAAAATCTGGTTGTGGTTCGCTGTCTGCTGATAATATAATGGGTTCTTGTACTCGCAGGGTAGCACTTTCTCCCAATAGTTTGAATAATTCCTGCCACAAACGAGTATTGCAAAAGGAGTGTGGTGTCTTTGTGGTAGGCATTTTGATGATTTCTCCTCGAATTAATTCCACTCTCTCTTCTGGAGAGAAGAAGCCTAGTTCCCCTAGGCGGTGATATTCTTCTATGGTAAAGCGTTTGGTGGTGAGGGCTGTCATGGCTGGGTTAGTATCAATATAGATTTTCTGTCTTTATTGTACTGGCTATAAATAGGATTGGATAATATTGTAATTATATCTCGGTAGTTCATTTCCAGCTTATTTTTGGGAAGTGCGAGCGTCCTTCAAGATTTTTGATGGGCAGCTCGCTACGATTCAAATCTTGAGGAAAATTTCAGGAAATGCCTACCATAACCATTCGCTTGCACCAGACAGACATGGTACGATCGAGCGATCGCAAAATCAGTCTGCGGCAGGTGAAGCGAAACGTTATACGTGGAGGAGATCGAGATGATTGAAGGAAGTTGCCTCTGTGGTTCAGTTAAGTATGAGGTGGAGTTAATTCCAGGAAAAATATTTAATTGCCATTGCAAGTTTTGCAGAAAAGCACACGGAGCAGCCTATGTCACCATGGCTCTTGCCAAAGCAAGTACATTGAAAATTTTCAACGAATCAGGTTCGTTAAAAGAACATAAAAATGCAATCGGTGGGTACAGAGCTTTTTGTGTCAATTGCGGTTCACGGCTTATGAATTATGCGCACGATAAAAATATCTATCTAAGCATCGCGTTAGCAACTGTAGATACTCCAACGAATTTAAAGCCAGTTGCACATGTAAATACTGAATCAAAAGCAAGTTGGTGTCAGCCCGATGAGGGCATTCCCAGTTTTGAAGGAATTCCTTCTGGAGTTCTTTAAAATGCGATGGTTGAGACGGCAGGCGATCCCGGTGATGCTCCAGCACGCCACACTTACGAAAAGGCGGGCTTCGAGCTTTTCCCGGTGGCTAGATACTTCAAGACGCTATCTTATAAAATCGGTGGAGACTTTTACCGACAAGTCCGCTCCTTAAGACTTCTCGTTTTTTGGTAAATGGTATTTTGTTGTGGAAAGCTGTGCAACCATCTGGGCACGAGACGAAACCTCAAGCTTACGGAACATTCGCTTTAGAGCTTGCTTTACAGAATTCTCGGTAATCCAAAGTTTAGTCCCAATTTCTGCGTTAGTTTGCCCCAAAGCAACTAATTCGGCAATTTGCAATTCACGAGACGTTAAACAATCTGTTTTGAACGATTGAGGTTGAGATCTCACCGTTGAAGCCCAAACAGATAAGTGCAGACAAATTCCACTCAAATCAGCTAGGTTTTGTGTATTAAAGGCAGGCATTGACTTTTCACGGGTGCAGCCGACTGCACCGACTAATTGACCATGACTGATAATCGGTCCCGCCATCACATGCCAATGATCGGGACGGGGACAAACGATCGCCCACGCTTTGGGTGATGTAACCATTCCTTCATGGACAGGCGTATGGCGCTCTGTTAAGTAACGTGCAACAGGATTATGTTCAACAGATAAGGCGACTTTTAGGACTTTCTGAAGATTTTTATCAGCTAAAATCCGGTCGAAAAAGAAGATTCCCGATCGCTTGGCGGCAAAATACTCGCCAATCTTGGGTACGAGGTGCGATCGTAAGCCATTGTCATCCTTTGCCTGATGAATTTCTTCAAATAACAGCTGCCAAGAAATGCTCATGGTGGTCAAAAGAGTACTCGATCGAGGACTATGCAAGGTCAGTTGCTACTTCTAGTATAAGGACAGATTTAATCGCAATTACCATAAGGAGATAAATTCATGACTGACTCACAAAAGCACATCATTGGTTTGGTCTTTTATCCCGGTATGACGGCACTTGATATTGTGGGACCACAGGAAGTTTTTGGGGGGCTGCCTAATGTCCAAATTCATCGGATCTGGAAAACGCTAGATCCAGTTAAAACCGATAATGGGATGATAGTTTTGCCTGACACCACTTTCGCAAATTGCCCATGTTTGGATCTGATTTGTATCGGAGGTGGCTTGGGACAAGGGCTGTTAGAAGACGATCCCGATATGTTAGCATTTCTTCGTAAACAAGGTAATACTGCCAAATTTATCGCTTCTGTCTGCGGTGGATCGCATTTTTTGGCGAAAGCAGGACTGCTCCAAGGCTATCGAGCCGCGACTCACTGGGCGATGCGAGAACAACTCGCTGGATTGGGCGTTGAGGTTGGAACCGAACGTGTCGTAATCGACCGCAATCGAATTACAGGTGGAGGTGTGACAGCAGGTATTGATTTTGCTCTGACGATCGCCAGGATCCTTTATGGTGAGGAAATCGCCAAGATTACTCAACTATTGATAGAGTACAATCCCGCCCCGCCATTTGATACCGGATCGCCCGAAAAAGCGGGGGCCGAGTTGGTTGATAAGGCGATGTTATTTATACAGGGCTTAACATCGATACAGAATATGAGCGAATGGAAGCAAAAGGGGTAAAGATTACACTTAGGCACGTTAACTAATAGTTTAGCATAAGATGTCCTGAAGAACCTCAAATATTCGATAATTTCTCCAACAAACTTGGCATCGATTAATCCCGCAATTAGCAGTAATACTTCATGCCATGACTCATCCCACCAATGGTTGCCAAATACCTCACTTTTCAACTCCTCAATGGAAATACTTCTTTCCTTTTCAAACCACCAGACATATTTCCAAACACAGAAATATGCCAAAAACCTCCGATTCAATAAGCCATAATCATCCGTCCCCAGATAACATAAAATAAAATTACGTTCCCTAAATCCATCAATCAATAACTGAATAACCTGCCTGATACCAGGAATATAGAATTCTTCCAAATAACCAGGCATAATTCCCTTCTCATAAAAATTGTGGTCATACCGTCTATTATCCTACCCCAACACCTCCCACCATGAAAACCTCCGCGTACCTCTGTAAAACCTCTGTGCCCCTCTGCGTTAAAAAAACCAACCAAAAATCCCAACTACCTCCTCACCTCCACCACATCTTTCACCAAAATCGGTAATTCAATCCCCGGATACCGTTGAGAAATCTTCAACATCATCTGAATTGCCATCGCTTTATCCCCAATCGCCATCGTGACAGATTGCCGCGTCAAAATATCTGCCACAACTCGCGCCGAGGCTTCGCTTTTTTGGGCTTCTGCCTCCAAAAAGCTAAACAATCTTTGCTTGGCTATTCGCCCTCGATTTACCTGACATAATACTGTGACAAAATATGGGATTAATTCCTCTAATTTCTCCGGATTATTCCCAGCATAACTTTCCAGGTAATTAGTAGCAAATAGCTGCATATCCGCTGATGGATGTTCGCTAAATTTCCGTAAGTAATCTTGTCCATAACTTTCCTGGAAATACCGTGTGACTAAATCTCGCCCAAATTGGCGCACATCATCGCGAATGCTGTCGCAAATACTCACCATGACTGCTGGTGTCCAATCTTCATCGGTAAATTCGGTAGTAAAAATTTTCCGGGCAAATTCTCGTGAATCATCCCACTTCGACTCTAATAGTCTGACGGCTGCTAACTTTTCTGAATTATGGCTACGAATGCGATTTAAACTTTGAGAAAACATCGCCCTAGCTGCTTCGCGAATGGAGAAAATTTCATGGTTAGCTAGTTTGACGATATTTGTGGTATCGAAATCTGCCCAAAATGCGGTATTTCCTCTCAAGACTATCCCGCCTAATTCTTGGGCTGCTGGATATTGACTGTTTATTAACCCCATGACTGTTTCTTGAGAAATACTAGACATCCAGGATGGCAAGTCATCTCGCAGCAAAGTAATGATATCTTTGTGAATGCCTTGGTGTTTTTCTTTTCTCGTTAATATAGTAATCAATTCTGCTGCTAATTTACTAGCAAATTCGGGATTGCCTGTACCTAAGCGCCGAATTGCGGGACGAATACTATTGCGGATATCTGGTAATTCATGAGTTATCATTCCTCGCAATAATTCGTATTCTTCCAGTAATCGACTATCGGGTAATTGACTGAAAATCTGGA
Organism: Cyanobacteria bacterium UBA11153; assembly: GCA_003511885.1. Lineage (GTDB taxonomy): Bacteria > Cyanobacteriota > Cyanobacteriia > Cyanobacteriales > Coleofasciculaceae > Limnofasciculus. Next base: position 2,377 of record DOIX01000137.1, on the reverse strand, counting down.
TACCGATAACTCGCAATGATTGATGAGATGAGACAATTAACGATTCAATTAACTCTGGTGGTAATTGAGCCGGAGGAGTTTGATGATTGAGGAGAATCCTTGCCCCTAATTCCTGAATTTCTACCATGGGATGTCGTAGTAAATCCAGAATTACTTCCATACCCAATGTTCGCAGTTGTGGGGCAAAACAGATAAGCAAAGTTTCGCTAATATCTCGCGCTATTTCTCCTTCTGTAGCCTGAAAAGCTAACATAGTGGCAATAATTCGCCCAATGGTTAATTTCGCAGTATTGTCACTGACAATAGCCGAAGTTAAGAGTCTGCGGATAAAGGTACGAGTATCGCTATGTATGCTAGTGACTAAAATTGCGATGGCGAAGCCCGCCGCAGGCATCCCGTGACTCTCTGCTAAAAATACCTGTTTTTGGGCTTCAATCCATTGATATGCCTGGATTCTTCCGGCTGAAAAGGCACAGTTGGCTAGGGCTACCAGCAATTCTATGTTAGGCTGGTTGGGATTATAGCGATCGCAAATTAATCCAAATCCAAATTCTGCTGTTACTTCGTAAGGTTTATTCAATAATTGGATGATTTTACCAATCTCAATTCCTGCTAAAAACTCCTGACAAGCTCGCAGTACTTTTACCGCGAATTGATGGACGGGATGACAATTACTTTCTAATAGTAACCTCAGCAATGCTTCCGGTTTTTGTTCCCAAAGTTGTGGAAAGGCTTCTTCCCTTACAGTCGGTTCGGCATCTCCCGGTTTGTAACCTTCCCGACACCGCCATGCTTGAGTATTTGGTTTGAAAATATAGCGGGGACTATTTTCATAAAGGATATGATTAAATGTCAGATAATGGGCGAAACTATCCCAAGTAACTTCCCAAGTACGCCGCTGATATCGACCATTGACTCTCTCATATCGATTATAGCTAGATTTTTTCACTTCTCTGGCATGACTATCCGTATAATTGAGGAGAATTTCCACTGCCATATCTACATATTGAATATTGCCATCTTCCCCTAATTGTTTCAGAGTACGCCATACTCTTTGCTTCAGATATTGATGAGTTTTATTCCCGCAGCTTAATCTGGCATTAGGACTCCTCATTTCCTCTATAAATTGACTAGTTTCAATATGTTCATAGCGACGAGTTTCACTATTGTAGCGACTATCAAATTTGTGTAAATAGCCAACTTTCGGATGATAAACACCCCAATAGTTATGACGAAACATCGCTTTTCCTAACTCAAACCGATAGGCAATAATCCCAAATACTTCCCCATCTTGACGATATTCTGCCGCCTTAAAAATATGACGGATATATTTAAAATAATTCGGTTCCAGCGGCGCATTCCGTAAAATATTCAGTAAAGCTGGACGTACTTTATCGTTATCAATTTGATAAATAGTATCCAAAACACTAAAAGCCTGAAAATCCTTACCATCCAAATAAGTATGTAACGCCGTAGTAAATGTTTCCGAAGTACCATTTATAGCTAAATTCCGCAACTCATTGGGTAGTTGGAGAATTTTTTGCGATCGCATTTCTGCCCTAGTTGCCTCATTAGACAGTTTCAACTGAGCCTCCCAAGTAATCCGCCGCACAAAATCCGGATTTAAAGTATTATCGAATAACTTTAAAAATGAAATCGTACTTTCATCTCCGCACCAACCCAAAGCCCAAACAATACAATAATCTCGTAAAGGCGTATCCGTTCCCATTAATTTCATCAAAAAAGGAGTAGCCTCCTTAATCTTCAGTTCCCCCGCCCGCCAAATAGCCCTGTCTAAAGGCCATTTTTCATTACCACCACCCGCCAGACGATTGAGAATCGCTTGATAATGAGGATTTGTCGTCAAATTCGCCGATTCCAGAGGTTGAGGAGATGGAGAGGCAATCGCGCGATCGCCAGATCCCTCTGTAACTTCACGATAACCTTTCTGGACTTTGGAAGCAACCAATTGGTCAAAAACTTTCTGTGCTTGACTTAATGGCACAGCTTGACTTGTCTTCACTCCCTCCTTCAAAGATTTACCACGCCTGCCATAGCGGAAATTTACCACATACATATCTGATATCGTTTGACACAAATCCACCTCGTAAACTTTATCAGAAGAGCCTTCTTGATAAAAAAGAGTAGTGCGTTTGATGAGTTTCATGATTGAGCCTGTAAATCCTGCAAACTTTTAATATTTTATCCAATGCCAATTGTCTCTACCATTGGACATCTCCTGATTGAAATTTCCCCATTTAATAACCCACCCCCGCTCCCCTCTTGCCCATCTCCTCTTTAATTCAGTACTTCCGCCAAATCTGTCACTGATAAGCTGCTGCGCATTTAAACCCGATATTTTCAAGTTAGGGAAAAA
>DOIX01000198.1:12076-14625 GCA_003511885.1 Cyanobacteria bacterium UBA11153 | reverse complement strand
GAGCCTGGGAAGCCTCGGCAAATTCAGCAATTATCCTTGTGGGATTTGTTAGAGAGCATGGATCTTCAGCGATGAAGGTCAGAATCCCCCGCATTCATGCGCGGGGTTCTTCAAAGAACTTAATCCTAGTGAGGTTGCCGTTACTGGGATCGGTGTTGAGGAAGTGATTCAGGGTTGGTTTAATGCGATTCGTCAAGCTTCTCAATGTGGGCAGCAAAAACGATTAACCTGGGCTTATGTTGGTTTGCGTGAGACTGTTAAGTTTTTCAACGATTTTATCATTCTCGATTTCAACGAGTCAGCTTATAACCAATATATGGCATTGCGCGGTCAGGGGATAAGGATTGGGACACAGGATTTACGAATTGCTGCCATTGCTTTAGTAAATAACTCAATTTTAGTGACTCGAAATCAACGAGATTTCTCACAAGTACCGGGACTGGTTTTGGAGGATTGGACATAAATAATGCCCTTCCTCCTTTCCCCTGTCCCTCCTAATTCCTACTATTTATACTTCCGAAAAGCCAACGTCACATTATGACCTCCAAACCCAAAGGAATTGGATAGCACCACATCAACTGTCGCCTCACGGCTAACATTAGGTACATAATCAAGGTCGCAATTTGGGTCAGGATTTTCTAAATTAATCGTAGGCGGAATTACATCATCAGCGATCGCCAAGGCACAAGCTACAGACTCAATCCCACCGGAACCTCCTAACAAATGTCCGGTCATCGATTTAGTTGAACTGACAGCAATTTTATAAGCATGTTCGCCTAAAACTTTTTTAATGGCTGCGGTTTCATTGGGATCGTTGATCGGGGTACTAGTCCCGTGAGCATTAATATAACTCACATCTTCTGGTTGTAAGTCCCCATCTTTCATGGCCAACTGCATGGCTCTAATTGCGCCTGCCCCTCCTGGAGTAGGTGCCGTCATGTGATAGGCATCGCAGGTCATGCCATAGCCTACCACTTCAGCATAGATTTTCGCACCGCGACTGAGGGCGTGGTCTAATTCTTCCAGGAGTAAGATGCCAGCACCTTCACCCATGACAAAGCCATCGCGATCGCGATCGAAGGGACGAGAGGCATGTTGTGGGTCATGATTGCGGGTAGAAAGCGCTTTGGCTGCGGCAAAACCTGCCAATCCCAAAGGGGTAACTGCTGCTTCCGTACCACCACAGATCATCGCTTGAGCATACCCTCCCTGAATTAAACGAAAGGCATCACCAATCGCATGAGATCCGGAGGCACAGGCGGTGACAGTACAGGAATTCGGTCCCTTGGCACCTGTCTGAATTGCCACCAAGCCTGCTGCCATATTCGCAATCATCAAGGGAATCATAAAGGGGCTACATTTTGCTGGACCCTTAGTCAGGTATATCTCCTGCTGTTCTTCCAAGATTTTCAGCCCGCCAATTCCAGTCCCGATGATGATTCCCACCTGTTCGGCATTCAGTTCATTAATGACAAACTTGGCATCAGCGAGGGCTTCCTTGCTGGCAACAACCGCAAACTGCGCAAAACGATCCATCCGCTTTGCTTCTTTACGTTCCATATAATCGTGAGGGTTAAATCCCTTCACTTCGCCTGCAATCTGACAGGCGTGTCGCGACGGATCGAAAAAGGTAATCCGCTCGATTCCATTCCGTCCGTTTTTTAACCCATCCCAGTACTCAGCTAGATTTTTCCCTATTGGCGTAATCGCGCCGAGACCTGTAACAACAACACGTTTTTTTTCCAAGTTTGTCATGATGCCAGTACCACAGGGCAGTGCCCCCAGAATAAAGTCAAAAGTCAAAAGCCAAAAGTCAAAAGTCCTCTTGCCTTTTGCCTCTTGCCTCTTTTGGTTAAGCCTATATAATCGGAGCGATTTAAGCAGCAGCTTCTAGTTCTTTGCTGATGTAGTCTACAGCGGCTTTGACGGTGGAAATTCCTTCAGCTGCTTCATCGGGAATTTCTACTTCAAACTCTTCTTCTAAAGCCATCACCAGTTCAACCACATCTAGGGAGTCGGCGTTTAAATCGTTAGCAAAGCTTGCTTCTGGCTTTACATCAGCTTCGTCCACATCCAGTTGTTCTACAACTATTTTTTTTACTTTCTCAAAAATCGCTTCGTTCATCTAAAACCTCAAGGAACCGTGGAAACCACTATTTTTCTAAGTGGTGGGGGAAACGGGACTGATGGCACTTGTGTCAGATAGGGGGAACCCCAATTCTGGAGTGACTGCCCGTCGGGGGGGGGTGGAGTCGCGAGAATTTCAGCAAGCGATGCCACTTACTGCTACTGCATTTTCTCATCTTATCCGAAAGCGCGATCGTTGAACAAACGTGAGGCGGATTCACTCCTATCGAGGTGGGGGCAAGCCGAAGCGATCGTTAATTGTCTTTTCCTTGAGTTTCCATAAAGGAACCAAGCAGATCTATTATCCATATCTAATGAGTGGATAGACTGGGGGATGGCGCTATATAGCACTACTCGCTGGTATAGTTACAGATTAAATGATGGATGCGCGATCGCCAAATTTTTAGATCAAATGTACTGTA
>DOIX01000198.1:9937-11729 GCA_003511885.1 Cyanobacteria bacterium UBA11153 | reverse complement strand
TAAGAGCGGGAACCGCTGTAATTAATTGTCAAGTGCTATAAGACATCTGTCAGGCTGGCATCTGAATCTCCCTCTGCCTCAAAAATTTCCATTTCTACCTTGGTTTTGCGTCGCTTGCCGTCAAGGATAGCGCTAACTGTCATGTCTCCCATCACATTCATAGCAGTGCGACAGCGATCGAGAAACCAGTCTACTGTTACTAGGAGGGCGATATACTGTGTGGGCAACCCAACGGCGGTAAAGACTAGTGTCATGGTGACTAATCCGGCTTCGGGAATCCCTGCTGCACCCACTGAAGCAAAAATGGAGGTGAGGACAACGATTAGCTGTTGCGGCAGACTAAGATGGATATTCAATACTTGGGCGACAAAGAGGGCAGACATAGCTTCGTAGAGAGCTGTGCCATCATTGTTAAAGTTACTCCCCACTAATGCCCCTAGAGATGCTGAAGATTCTCGCAAACCAATTTTTTCGATTAACGCTTCAAATGTCACAGGCATGGTGGCAGTGGATGAAGCGGTGGAAAATGCTGTCAGGAGGGCATCTGAACCACCTTGTAAGAAGCGTACCGGAGTTACCCATGAACTGAAGGTGACTCGCGTTAGATAATAGCAGGCTTGCAAGAAGAGGGCAATCAAGACTGCGACGATAAATGCGCCCAGGGATTTAAAAGGTTCAAAGCCTTGAAGAGCAACGGTTCTCGCTACAATACCAAAAACTGCGATCGGTACAAGGGCAATTACCCAGTGAAGGATGCGAATAATGGCCTCAAATAATATGGTAACAACCTGCTCAATGCTCTCATAGTCTTTCTTGCCATGTCCAATTTGTTCGGCTTTAATGGCACGGAGGACAATGCCAAAAGTGAGGGCAATTAAGATAAGTTGAATGACGTTGTTATCTACCAGAGGCTTGAGGACAGCTTCGGGTACCATATCTTGGAGAAGTGCCCAGGGATCCAGGGTTTTGTTTACTGCGGCGGCTGTACTTGTCGATGATTTAATGTTACCCCATTTTCCCGGTTGGAGGATGTTGGCGACAGACAAACCAATGAAAATCGCGGCTAGGGTATTAGTAATGAGGAGAAATCCCAGACGGCGACCAGATTTACCGGGTATATTGGCTGTGAGGAAGGAATGGACTACCGCTAGTAGAATTAGTGGTGTGGCAAGGGCACGGAGGGCTTTAAGTACTAAGTCGCAAGGGATAGCTAAGTGTTTAACTAATTCTGTGTCAGCGTTAATGCTTCCCAGGAATAGCCCCAAGACGACAGCAAAAGGCAGGGCAATGACTATTTGCAGGTAGAGTGGGATGGATTTCCACCAGGGATGGGATTTAGGGTGAGAGTGAGTCATGAGTTTGGCTGGATAAGGATGGGTGTTGGGTATTAGGGATAAAACCCATTATTCACTTAGTTGTTTAACAAATCCTGAATTGAGAGCTAGCCTACAAGTTTGTTAAGCTGTATATATTATGGGGAGCGATATTGGATATTGATTCATGTTTATGAACTTGTTAAGTCAGCAATCGACTCATTGAGTAATCTCAGATTCCCATTTTTAGCGATCGCAGATTCAATCAATAATATCAATCCCAATTAGCCCCGCATCCTCTAGCACCAGTACCACCACTAAACTTTATATTGTCACAAAGGGTTAAGTAAGCGGCTGCGCATTTAAACTGTATATTTTCCATTTAGGAAAAAATCGCTTAAACCCTCTCAAGAAGCTCCCCTGCTCCCCTTCTCTCAAAACAGAGTTTCTTAAAACTCAGATCTTTCATCAGTTTCAAT
>DOIX01000198.1:0-9692 GCA_003511885.1 Cyanobacteria bacterium UBA11153 | reverse complement strand
ATTGAAACTGATGAAAGATCTGATTTAAGATTTAAAAGCGTGACAGGTTATTTTCACCCTCTCATTATCCCTCAGTCAGTGATAATTTAAGAATTTAAAGTCCATCCCATTATAATTTTTATATCTCAAATTTTCTTCTTAAAACAGCCTTCACTAGGGGTACTTTCCAGGAAGATTTATCCTTGATGAAGGGGGATTTTTCTCCCCTAACTAGGGCTTGCTGTATAAGTCTTTATTCTTGAGGGCAATTAGATTCGAGCGCTGATTCAGTTAGGGAAAAGTACCAGTAATAAGAGCTACACCCCTCAAAACATACACACTATAAAACACACACACTTTTTCACTTAAACTGGAAAATTGTGTCACACAAAAAAACCATACCCCACATCTCATACCCCACACCTCATCCTCACGATCCGACTTTTTCAGCAAACCCTAACTAGTAACTTGCCTTAGTAAGCATCCTGCAACTCGTAAAAGTCTGGGGAGATATAATCCTTACGCAAAGGCCAACCTACCCAATCTTCTGGCATCAAAATCCGCTTCAAGTTAGGATGTCCTGTGTAGACAATACCATACATATCGTAGGTTTCCCTTTCTTGCCAGTCAGCGGCTTTCCAAATCCAGTAAACCGAGGGAACGATCGGATTATCTCGAGGCACGAATACTTTCAATCGCAATTCTTCTGGCTTATCGGCATTATCGCTTACTTTAATTAAGTGATAAAAACTGACCAATTCTTCACCAGCTCCCACATCATAACCCCCTTGGCATTGCAGGTAATTAAACCCATAAGCATAGAGGGCAGTTGCTACAGGAATTAACACCTCAGCATCAACTTTAATTACCTCAACTCCAAGATGATCTGCCTCGATTAACTCATGTTGAAAGCCATTTTCGGTCAGCCAACCAGAAACATTACCTGATGCTACTATCTGGGAGGTTTCTTGAGATTCTTCAGCCACGATTTACCTCCTGTTTTTGAGAAGATTGCAATGCGGGTGGTACAGGAATTCCCATCGCTTCTGTTAATTCCTTGGGTGGAGTATAACGAGTTTCTGACTGTAAATACTTTCCAGTTAAAATATCTGGAACAGCCTTCATGTTGTGAGTAGTGCTGTAGTAACGGTGCGTCTGACGCAATTTACCTCTTTCCTGGATCGAATCAGTAGAGACTTTTTTGCGCAGCTTAACAATAGCATCCATAACTGCTTCTGGACGCGGCGGACAACCGGGAATATAGACATCCACTGGAATTAACTTATCCACACCCCGTACCGCCGTAGGAGAATCCATACTAAACATGCCACCCGTAATCGTGCAAGCACCCATAGCGATAACATACTTTGGTTCGGGCATTTGTTCGTATAAACGCACCAGCGCCGGAGCCATTTTCATCGTAATCGTTCCTGCGGTAATAATCAAATCCGCTTGACGGGGACTGCAACGAGGAACCAAACCAAAACGGTCAAAATCAAACCGCGAACCAATCATCGCCGCAAATTCGATAAAGCAGCAAGCCGTACCATACATTAAAGGCCACAAACTAGAAAGTCGTGCCCAATTGTACAAGTCATCTACAGTAGTTAAAATGACATTCTCCGACAGATCTTGAGTAACGGTAGGTCGCTCAATTGGATTAATAATTTTCTCTAGCGAGAACTGTCCTAACGCAGCATTATCTGTTGTCGTGTTAGTATTTATGACCATTCCAAGGCTCCTTTGCGCCAAGCGTAAACTAGGGCAATGACAAGAATTGCGATAAAGATCAAAGCTTCAATAAAAGCCAGTAATCCCAGTTGATTGAAAGCGACTGCCCAAGGATAGAGGAATACCGTTTCTACATCAAAAATTACGAAGACGAGAGCAAACATGTAGTAACGGATATTAAACTGAATCCATGCACCACCGATGGGTTCCATACCGGATTCGTAGGTGGTACGCCTTTCACCACCGCGACTAGTGGGCCGCAGGAGCTTAGAGGCAGACAGTGCCAGAAAGGGGACAGAGCTGGCAGCCAGCAAGAAGCCTAAGAGATATTCGTAGCCGCTAAGAACAAACACAATGGTTACAGACGCGAAGATATTAGGTTATTACTTCTTTACATTACTACCTTATTATACGGTGTCGCTTTCTGCTGTCCTATTTTAAGAAGCTCAAGAGGTTCATAGCGAAAGCTAATGGTATCCATATATAGATTGCTCTAGTATGCTCGATACGGAGCTAGCGATATTCTCAAAATTCAGGGTGTCTCCTGCCTTGTCCCCCACCACCCTCCCAAAAACTGTCCCTTACTCCCTGCTCCCATCATCCACTCCCCTGACCTCCTACCCAAGAATCCCGTTATGTGATAAATTTTTTAACATACATTTTAATAATTGCTTCCAAAGCTTCTAAGGAATGAGCGATCGCGCCAAAGAGCAAACCCTGGCTGAAATTGCCCCCGCAAGTTACGAGTGTCGTGCTTGTGGGTATGTTTATGAGCCGATGAGGGGAGATAACACGAGGAATGTTCCACCTGGAACCCCTTTTGAAGATTTAGCCGCTGACTGGCGTTGCCCTGTCTGTAGCGCTAAGAAGTCGGCTTTTACCAATATTGGCGCAAAGAATGCTCCGTCTGGGTTTGAGGAAAACCTGAACTATGGATTAGGGGTGAATCGGTTGACACCGGGACAGAAGAATATTGTCATTTTTGGTGCTTTAGCCTTGGCATTTCTGTTCTTTTTGAGTCTTTACGGTTTGAACTGATGTATTGGTATCGGGTTGGTCAAAAGATGAAAATACTGCAAAGAATTGTAATATTATTGGCGATCGCTTTCTTGTGTATTAGCTGTAAATCGGCACCAGGTTTGGGCTATAACCCCTGGAAGGTGGTTCCTCTACCTACTGAGGCTACCCTACAGGATATTGCTTTCACAGGAGACTCGAATCATGGCTGGATGGTGGGGAGCAATCTCACCCTCTTGGAAACAACCGATGGCGGCGAGACTTGGCAGGAAAGAGGCATTGAGTTGGATGGATTAAATTATCGCTTTACCTCAGTGAGCTTTTCCGGTGATGAAGGCTGGATTGTCGGCGCACCTGCGATTTTGCTTCATACTAATGATGGTGGCACCTCTTGGTCTCGCATTCAGTTAAGTTCTAGATTACCGGGCGATCCCAATCGGATTTTAGCTCTAGGTCCTCAATCTGCGGAAATCAGCACTACAGTTGGTGCTATTTATCAGACTAATGATGGGGGTAAAACCTGGAAAGCTCTAGTCCAAGAAGCGGTGGGGGTAGTGCGAAATATTTCCCGTTCCCTTAGTGGCGAATACGTCGCAGTTTCCTCTAATGGCAGTTTCTACTCCACCTGGGAGCCGGGACAAACAGCTTGGGTTCAGCACAACCGTACTAGTTCCAAACGCCTTCAAAGTATGGGATTTACCCAAAATGGGGGTCTTTGGTTGCTGGGTAGGGGAGGCGTGATTCAATTTACAGACGGTGAGGATTTGGAATCTTGGCAAGATCCTTTATATCCAGATCGGAGAACTAATTTGGGACTGCTAGATCTAGCCTATCGCACCCCAGAGGAAGTTTGGATCGCAGGAGGTAGCGGTAGTTTGCTTTGTAGTTTGGATGGCGGAAATACATGGCAGAAAGATATGGAGGCTGAGAATATACCTGCTAACTTGTACAAAATTGTCTTTCTCACACCAGAAAAGGGATTTATCCTTGGCAACAATGGTGTTTTGCTAAAGTATGACCAATCCGCTACAGCGGGTTAAAATCTATTGGGTATTAGGTTTGGGGCGATCGCTCCCGAAAACTCAAAAGTTACCATCTCAAACCCCATAGGTGCTTGTATAGATCCGATCCATTTTCGTATCATAATAAAAAAGACGGAAAGTGTCGAAAACCTGTACCTCAAGGTTAGGGATGAAACGCTACTGAGCAGCTTTAAGCGCTGCGATCGATAGATAATCAATTGTTGGAAGGAGGAATCATCAATGTCAGGTAGCACAGGAGAACGTCCATTTTCGGACATTATCACCAGTATTCGTTACTGGGTAATTCACAGCATCACCATTCCCGCTTTGTTTCTTGCTGGATGGCTGTTTGTCCAGACAGGTTTGGCTTATGATGCTTTTGGTACACCCCGTCCTAACGAGTACTATACTCAAGATCGGCAAGAAATCCCGATTGTCACGGATCGTTTCAACGCCAAACAACAAATCGAAGAATTTATCAAGTAAGTTTTTGGGACAAAAGGTAAGAAAATCATGGCAACTAATAGTCCGAATCAACCCGTTTCCTACCCGATTTTTACGGTTAGATGGTTGGCTGTTCATACTCTAGCAGTCCCGACTGTCTTTTTCTTAGGTGCGATCGCCGCTATGCAGTTTATTCAACGATAGGAGAAATAATTATGCCAGAAAAAGCACCCAATCCCAATAGTCAGCCAGTTGAACTAAATCGGACTTCTCTTTATTTAGGTTTGTTGCTGATTTTTGTTCTCGGTATTCTCTTTTCCAGTTATTTCTTTAATTAACTGGCTCGATTTAAGTAAATCGGTGTAATTAGTTTTCGTTGCAATTAGGAGGTAAAAGCTGTGTCTGAAAGTGGAAGAATTCCTTTGTGGTTAGTTGCTACCGTCGCTGGTACTGGTGTTCTGGTAGTTGTCGGTATTTTCTTCTACGGTGCTTATGTTGGACTTGGTTCCGGTATGTAGGCTCGCTGTTAAACTCAGTTTAATGGATAATTGATTTATCAAAGAATTTTCCTCCCCATCCTGTCAAGGGTGGGGAGGAATACTTTCTTTAGAGTGCGTTAGCTTACGCATAACACCTGACGGGGCGACAACTATGGTTGAAACCTTGACAGGCTATGCTTTTGAAGCCATGCCAATCCGGAAAAAAACCACCCACATTAGGGAAAATTAGCCAGGAAATCTGGTGGTGAAGGACGAAACCATAATACTTGTAGCTGCCCGTATGTGAAAATAGTGTCAATAATGCGCAAAAATGGACTCAATTTTTTGACAAATCAACGGGCTACAAGCCAGACTGTGCAATGGTTTTAGCCATAGTTGTCGCCCCGTCAGTTATTTTTCTGAAAATTCTTTACAAAAAGTTATATTTACTTTGCAGTTTTCGGCAATCGAGTTGGTAGAAAACTGACATATATGGGCGAGAGAGCTGACATAAAATGTAAAGGAATCGAGCAAAAATTACTGATTTATAAAGTTAATCTTAACTTATATATTGTTACACTCTGTTAATTTTTTTTGCAATCTCCCCAATTATGGTCACTTTTCGTAACCTTCTAGTTGACTATTTAGAGATAGAGTGGAGATAAGGAAAAAAAATCAAGTTCTAGAATTCGATCCCAAGAGTAATTGGTAAAACAGTGAGGATGGGAACAGATGAATCAGCGTCTACCAAGGGTACAGAGGCAAAATGCAACCTTATGGCTTTACACAGGTTTGCTCATGGCAGGTTTGCTAGCAGCACCAGCAGAAGCTCAAACAACTGAATCGGAAACTGTAGCGGATGATAAGACTACTTCAGGTAAGATAGAAAATTTGGGCAAGGAAGAAAGCCCAGCCGTAGAAGATTCGACTATATTGGATAATATTCCAGTAATTTCTGCTATCGCGTTTCCTCATCCGGTAAGGGATAATCGTGTCAATCTGGAAGCTGAAGTCCCCTCGGAAATCGATTCTAGCGATAGATTAGATGGCAATAAATTGCCTACTACGAACAAAATAGAGACTTTACAGGCGAATTCTGTTATATCTTCAGAGAATTTGGCTAACTCAGGATCTGAGATTGATTCTGGTATTGAGGAGAAAATTACGTCTGTGTCAGTCTTGGCGCAAGCTGTGCCTCCTGACAGCAATTTAGGATCTTTTGAGTTGGATGAAACTGAAGCCAATCCAATGGGTCAAGTAACTAATGTATCGCAGTTACGGGATGTTTCACCAGGGGATTGGGCTTACGAGGCATTGCGCAATCTTGTCGAACGTTATGGCTGTATTGCAGGATATCCTGATGGTACATTCCGGGGAAATCGTGCCATGTCTCGGTATGAATTTGCCGCAGGATTAAATGCTTGTTTGCAACAAGTGGAACGTTTAATGACTGGAGTAAAATCAGGTGTCCCCGATGGAGATTTAGAAGCATTACAACGATTAACTGAGGAGTTTAAACCGGAACTTGCTACCCTAGCATCGCGAGTGGATAATTTAGAATTTCGGACTGCATTTTTAGAAGACCATCAGTTTTCTCCTACTACTAAATTATTTGGACAGGTAGTTATCGGTATTCAGGGAAGGACGGAAAATACAGCAGATTTCTTCCCTGTGGATGGTATTAAGGATACAAAAGATCCGGGTACGAATATTAACCTGATTAGTAATGCCCAGTTAAGCCTCTTCACTCAGTTTAGTCCTAATAGTATTTTACTAACAGGATTGCAGGCAGGGAATGGTGACAGTACTCCATTTTTAACAAACAACTTGCGATTAGGATATGAGGGAAATACAGGTGGCGATCTAGTTCTGAGTGACTTAACCTATCGCCATCGCTTCGGTAAGAATTTTGGTCTGATTGTGGGGACTGCTGGAATTAATCCGGTTAATGTTTTCAGAGGAACTAATCGAGTAGAAAGTGCAGGATTTGGACCAATTTCCCTATTTGCCCAAAGGAACCCAATTATTAATATGGGTGGCGGGACAGGTGGTATTGGTTTTGATTGGCAAGTTAATCCGAGGATTAGTTTGCAGGGAGTTTATGCGGCTGGTGCGCCCGAAAATCCAGGTTTTGGAGGTATATTTGGTGGCACAAATGGCGAAACTGTAGCTGGAGTTCAGTTAATTGTTTCTCCCATCAATAGTTTAGATATTGCCTTCCACTACCTCAATGCTTATTCCCCCTTCGGCAGATTGGGAAGCCAAGTTGGAGATGATTTTGTAGCTGTGCCAGAACCGAATTTCGGCTTAGGAGGTATTTTAAGGGCACCATTGCAAACTAATGCCATAGGAACAACTATTTCCTGGCGAGTTAATCCCAAATTAACTCTGGGCGGTTGGGTGGGATATACCAATTCTAAAATACCAGGAAGATCTGGAAATGTTGAAACAATTAACTGGATGGCATTTATCAATTTACCAGATTTATTAGGTGAGGGAAATTTAGGCGGAATTTATGTTGGTCAACCTCCCAGAATTACTAGTAGCGATCTCCCAGTGGGACGGAATGTCCCTGACTTTTTAGCTGGTGGTATTGGGGTGTCTGGAGATCAACCAGGTACGACAACCCATCTGGAAATTTTTTACCGTTTCCGAGTCTCAGAAAATATCAGTATTACACCGGGATTTGTCTTGATTTTCGATCCAGCGAATACCCCTAATAGTGACACGATTGCAGTTGGTGCAATCCGCACTACTTTTACCTTCTAGTTTCTGAATTTCAACTGTTTCCTCTATTTAAACAGGAGAATTTTATGAAAGTTATTCAATCCACTCAATACGCACTTTGCCTTAGTATTATAGGCAGCCTTGCGATCGCACCTGGAGTATTTGCCCAGATTCCTGTCACAGGTGGTCGAATTACAGGCGATGCGGGATTCTTTGTCCCCGACAGTGGGAATACAACTCTCTTTGATGCTGCTACTCGCACCCTAAGACTAGAAACCCCAAATGGCGTAACTGTTGATTCTAGGTTTATCCCCACGGTAGGTGTACTCAATCCTATTGGCAATCGCCTTCCAGTTGCTGGAGATCGAGGTTCTTTGGGAGGGTTTCTCTCAGGTAGAGGGTTCGATTCAGCAGGGAATCCAGTCCCTTTTTCAGGCGTACCAACAACCCTGAACTTTACTGTTAATTCTTTTACTCCTGACATCGGATTTTTAGAAGGAACTTTAATTACTCCTACGGTACCTGGTACTGCTTCACCTATATTTTTACCAGTATTAGGCGCAACATTAAGTCCCGCATCAGATATTTCCTTTGATGCCAACAATGGCACTATATATGGGGGTTCTTTCGATGCCAATCTGCCTAGCGGTTTAATTAATCTACCCCGAACTATACGATTTGGCACTCCTGATAATGTGACGGAATTTGATTTTCCAGATACTGTAAGGCTGACAGATCCACTCACTAACTTTGCAATTTCTGGTAGGGGTACACCAACAGCTAAATCATTCATCAACCCAACCACTGGTGATATATTCTACGATAGCCTTGATGCTGTAGTAGATTTCCGTATTGATATTCAAGGAACTCCGCTCAAAATTGAAGGCAGTGGGAGATCCGGCGCAACTATTGCTATTAGCAACTCATTAGGTATATTCAGTAGCGATCCTTGCGGCTGCTTTACTGGTTTTGTTGGTCCTGTTAATTTTAGCGTAATTGGCAATGGCAGTGGTTCTGCTACTAATTTCTCACCTCAACAATTCAGAAGTAAGTATAGTGATACTGAGTTTTTCTTTCAAGACGACCTTGGCCACTTTATTAGGGGATCGAGTAGTGACTCAAGAGTCAGCTTTGATATTTTTGGCACATTTGCCTTTACGACTAGCAGCTTCACAGGTATTGTCCCCGATCCTAGTTTGAATACGGCTGACCTCAGTAACGATGGGATTTTTATCCCTGCACCAGTTATCCCACCACCGAGTTTGGTGGGAAATGGTAGCCCGACACCAGGATTAGGTGGCGGTACCGGAAACACAGGTGGCAATACCGGAAACACAGGTGGCAATACCGGAAACACAGGTGGCAATACTGGAACTACAGGTGGCAATACTAACGTTCGTACTATTACAGTCAGTCTGCCGCAGATACGGAATTCCAGTACAACTCAGGTGATACAAGTTGGGCCACCGAGTAGAGTTTTTCCAGGGATTGGGGATGTGGTTGTAGTTGCATCAACTCAGCCTTCCGATCGATCTGAAATAGTGCCGCAACCCACAGAAAACTCAAACGGGCAACGTGGTAGATCTCAACAGAATCCCATTTTGCCAGTGGTAATTGTCATTGGCATATTCCAATTTCCCAATGTTCCTTCTGGAAACTGGTTCGATCCACCATTAGCATCTGGTTATGAATATGAAATGACATCAGATTCGCTATTTACCAAGATTAGTGGTTTCCCCAAAGATATTGATGCCGATAATCGCTTTACAGTATCAGTTGGCGGAAAAGTACTTGGTGAGTTTGGGCCTGGTGAGACTCTGAATTTTGCCGATTATAAAGACATATTGGGCGATTTGCTAGTTAATGGTGAAGGAGTTTCTAAGTTTACCATTAGTGCGATCGATCCAGCCGTTGATGCGTCCGATCCTGCCGCCTTTCCAGTTAAACTAGAATTCAACACAGAAAGGGCAAGTTTTGATATGCGATCGCTCGATCCTGACAAGACAAACACTTCAGACAATCGAGTTGAATCTGACTCCGATCGAACTCAAGAAGTCAGTACCTACCCTGATGGAGAGGAAAATAAAATTCTCAAGGGCAATAGCGACTTGATTTCTGCGAACCAATATAGCACTACCAAGACACGTTAGGACGTTGTTTTAACTTCAATCCTGAATTAAGAACAACGTAGTTTGAGAATATGTCCTAACCTTAATGCGTGGTGCTATAACTCTTATTCCTGGTACTTTTACCAACTGAAGACAGCACTCGAACCTAATTGTTTTCAAGATTA
>DOIX01000199.1:37504-55449 GCA_003511885.1 Cyanobacteria bacterium UBA11153 | reverse complement strand
CCCAGCCCCCAGCCCCTAGCCCCTACAAAAAACCATGCCCAAATCTCCCCAAAATCTCAGCGGTAACCAAATTCGCCAGAAGTTCCTCAACTTCTACCAAGAAAGACAACATAAGGTACTCCCCAGCGCTTCCCTCGTGCCGGAAGATCCCACGGTACTCCTGACTATCGCGGGGATGCTACCCTTTAAACCGATATTTCTCGGACAACGCCAGTCGGAATTTCCTCGCGCTACTACTTCCCAAAAATGTATCCGTACTAATGATATTGAAAATGTGGGACGGACAGCGCGGCATCATACTTTTTTTGAAATGCTGGGAAATTTCAGTTTTGGCGATTATTTTAAAGCCCAAGCTATCGCCTGGGCGTGGGAACTTTCGACGGAAGTTTTCGGTTTACCACCGGAAAGATTGGTGGTAAGTGTATTTGAAAATGATGATGAGGCTTTTGCGATTTGGCGGGATAAAATTGGTATCCCAGCCCATCGAATTCAGCGGATGGGTGAGAAGGATAATTTCTGGACATCGGGACCGACTGGTCCTTGCGGTCCTTGTTCGGAAATCTATTATGATTTTCACCCGGAAAAGGGGGATGAAAATATCGATTTAGAGGATGATAGTCGCTTTATTGAATTCTACAATCTGGTTTTCATGCAGTATAACCAGGATGCGGATGGAAACCGGACTCCCCTGCAAAACAAAAATATTGATACGGGGATGGGATTGGAGAGAATG
This sequence comes from Cyanobacteria bacterium UBA11153, assembly GCA_003511885.1. Classification (GTDB taxonomy): domain Bacteria; phylum Cyanobacteriota; class Cyanobacteriia; order Cyanobacteriales; family Coleofasciculaceae; genus Limnofasciculus. The sequence goes on along the minus strand of DOIX01000199.1, from coordinate 54,716 downwards.
GCGCAAATTCTTCAGAAGGTTCCTAATAATTACGAGACGGATTTGATTTTCCCAATCGTTAAGACAGCAGCAGAGATTGCAGGACTGGATTATGCCAATAGTGATGAGAAAACTAAGGTTTCTCTGAAAGTAATTGGCGATCATGTTCGCGCCGTGATTCACATGATTGCTGATGGGATTACTGCTTCTAATATTGGTCGAGGTTATATCCTGCGGCGGTTAATTCGTCGTGTGGTCAGACATGGGCGGTTAGTTGGTATTTCTGGGGAATTTACTACTCAAGTAGCTGAAACTGCGATCGCGCTTTCTGAAGATACTTATCCTAATGTCCGGGAACTGGAAAAATCGATTAAGGCTGAATTGCAACGAGAAGAATCTCAATTCCTGAAAACATTGGAACGGGGCGAGAAGTTAGTGGCTGAAATTATCGCTAAGAAGCCTCAGCAAATTTCTGGTAAGGATGCTTTCAAATTATTTGATACTTACGGCTTTCCCTTGGAATTAACTCAAGAAATTGCTGAAGAACACAATTTAACTGTCGATGCAGTCGGCTTTGAAGCGGAAATGGAGGAACAGCGCCAACGTGCTAGAGTAGCTCATCAAACTATCGATCTGACTGTTCAAGGTAGTTTGGATAAACTAGCAGAACATATCCACAGTACCGAATTTTTGGGTTATACGGAACCCCAGTCAGCGGCAAAAATTGAAGTGCTATTAGTAGATGGCAAATCAGTAGCATCAGCCGCAGCGGGTACGGAAGTCCAGGTGATTTTAGACCAAACTCCATTCTATGCTGAATCTGGCGGACAAATTGGCGATCGCGGTTATTTGTCTGGCGATAATCTTTTGGTACAAATTACTGATGTGAAAAAGGAATCGGATTTCTTCGTTCACTTCGGTAAAATCGAACGCGGCACATTAGAATTAGGCACAACTGTAACTGCCCAAATTGACAGCACTTGTCGTCGTCGTACCCAAGCCAATCACTCAGCAACTCACCTATTACAAGCCGCACTCAAACAAATTGTCGATCCAACTATTTCTCAAGCGGGTTCCTTAGTTTCCTTCGATCGTTTACGCTTTGATTTCAATTGTACCCGTTCTCTCACAGGAGAGGAAATAGAACAAATTGAAGGACAAATTAATACTTGGATTGCCGAAGCACACGAAGCAGAAATTGCCGTAATGCCGATTGCTGAGGCGAAGGAAAAAGGCGCAATTGCCATGTTTGGTGAAAAGTACGGTGCAGAAGTGCGAGTGATTGATTTTCCAGGCGTTTCCATGGAATTGTGTGGCGGTACTCATGTGAAAAATACTGCCGAAATTGGGGTATTTAAAATTATCTCAGAAACCGGGATTGCATCAGGTATCCGCCGCATTGAAGCCGTAGCCGGACAATCAGTGCTAGACTATCTGAACGTGAGAGATAAAGTAGTCCGAGAATTTTGCGATCGCTTTAAAGCCAAACCAGAAGAATTACCGGAACGAATCACTAATATGCAAAATGAACTAAAAGGTTCTCAGAAACAATTAGAAGCCCTCAAACAAGAACTAGCTTTAGTCAAATCTGATCGACTTTTAGCCCAAGCAGAAACAGTCGGCGAGTTCAAAATTCTGGTAGCTAATCTGGATGATATAGATCCAGATGCACTAAAAACTGCTGCGGAACGTTTACAACAGAAATTAGGCGAAAGTGCAGTAGTATTAGGTTCTGTTTCTAGCCCTGATAAAGTTAGTTTGGTAGCCGCATTTAGTAAAGGTGTCAATACTAAAGGATTGCAAGCTGGGAAATTTATCGGTGCAATTGCTAAAATCTGCGGCGGCGGAGGTGGTGGACGACCAAATCTTGCTCAAGCTGGAGGAAAAGATGGGAGTAAATTAGCGGCAGCTTTGGAAAATGCTCGGACTCAACTAGTCTCTGAATTAATTGAGTAATATAGGATGATTTACCTCTCCCTGAGTTAAAGCCACAGGGATTCTAAACTGTTGCTACACAGTTGGCTCAAGCCCCCCTGTGTAGCTTTTTCGTTTTTGCAGAGGACTTACGCGAAGCATCTATCTGTAGGGTGCGTTATGCTCAAGCGAAGTAATCAACAAGTAATCAACTAACTACTTGCACAATAATTGAGACTCAAAATGATTATTTAATTACCGTGAAAAAGAATCAAAGAAAAGCGATCAATTAATCTTAAGAGTGGCAATTAAAACTATCTTTGAATAGACAGAATTGAGAGTCCCTAAGAAACCGTTTTGACAAGCAAAAAGTTTGATTTTTTTTGTGGTATAATTTGCAAAAAAAAAACTGCTTAACAAGGAGGGGATAGTGGGGATCGAACCGTCAATATTTGTACTTACGTTAGATAAGGATACAGGAGGTTTGTTTCATCAACACAATCAATTATTTTCAGGAGAAGGATACTTAAGTTGGAATTAAGTTGAGCGAATCCAGTTTTTTTAACGCTCATAGCGCAAAGGAATTCGCAAAGGTACGCACAGACTAGAGTTTATTTGACTAATATAGCGAGGGACTAGGGGCTAGGGACTATTGGATCGGGAAGAAAGCTGTCTAATCAAGGGTTTGAGGAATCGAGAATGTCCTAGCTGTCCTCGCGGTTGCTATAAGTATAATAACCGCTATAATGTCCAATTAGTAATTAGCAATTAACAATTACCTATTGACAAATTAACCTATGTCTGATTCTCCTGACTCTACCTCAAATGAACGAAGCGCTAAAACTAGACAACTTCTAGGGATGAAAGGTGCTGCTCCTGGTGAAACTTCGATTTGGAAAATTCGCCTACAGTTAATGAAGCCCATTACTTGGATTCCCTTAATTTGGGGTGTGGTTTGCGGTGCAGCCTCTGGTGGTGGATATACTTGGACAATTGAAGATGTGCTAAAAGTAGCCACCTGTATGTTAATGTCTGGTCCTTTGCTGGCAGGTTATACTCAAACTTTAAATGATTTTTACGATCGCGAAATTGATGCTATCAACGAACCCTATCGCCCCATCCCGTCGGGTGCGATTTCTATTCCTCAAGTAGTGACCCAAATTCTGGTATTATTAATTGCAGGTATTGGGATTGCCTACGGTTTGGATGTTTGGGCTGGTCATGATTTTCCGATTATGACTTGTTTGGCTTTAGGGGGTGGATTTTTAGCTTATATCTATTCTGCACCACCATTAAAATTAAAACAAAATGGGTGGTTGGGGAATTATGCCCTAGGCTCTAGTTATATCGCGTTACCATGGTGGGCGGGACATGCTTTATTTGGTCATTTGAATTGGACGATTGTGATTCTTACCCTATTTTATAGTATGGCTGGGTTGGGAATTGCCGTAGTCAATGACTTCAAGAGTGTGGAAGGCGATCGCAAATTGGGGTTAAAATCGTTACCTGTGATGTTTGGTATTGGTACGGCTGCTTGGATTTGCGTACTGATGATCGATATCTTTCAGGCGGGAATTGCTGGCTATTTAATTAGCATTCATCAGAATTTATACGCCACCATTCTCTTGTTGTTGATTATTCCCCAAATTACTTTTCAGGATATGTACTTTTTGCGCGATCCTTTAAAGAATGATGTTAAATATCAGGCTAGCGCTCAACCATTTTTAGTTTTGGGAATGTTGGTAGCAGGTTTAGCTTTAGGACATAGTGGAATGTAGCAAGTTTATAGTAGGCGATGAATCGCCTCAATCAGCGATAAATCGCTTACTACGAACAAAATATGCCAATCACTATTAGGTTTTGGGAATGTTGGTAGCAGGTTTAGCTTTAGGGCATAGCGGTATATAGCAAGTTTGTAGTAGGCGATGAATCGCCTCAATCAGCGATAAATCGCTTACTACGAACAAGATATGCCAATCGCTATTAGGTTTTGGGAATGTTGGTGGCAGATTTAGCTTTAGGGCATAGCGGTATGTAGGATTGAGTCATGAAATTATTAAGCCATCAAAGCCGGAGATCTTTTTCCCTAAGTCTGTTATCCTTATTGGGCGGTAGTGTCGCCGTCGCATTGGAGAAAAGAAATGTTGCCGCTGCCAAGAGAGAAGATAATAGAGAAGAAGTAACGGTTGGTACAGTTGAAGAGTTTTTCAGTGCAATCGCACCTAATCGTACTATAAAACTGGAACCGATAACCTACCGACTCTCCAACCTCAATCCTAATACTCGCAGTCAATACGCGAGGTTGGAAAAGGTATTCGATGGTTACGAATTAATCATTTCTGATGTGGAAAATCTGAAGATTATCGGAGTCGGGAATTCTCCTTCCCGCCTCCTTACCCAACCTCGTTATGCCGAAGTGCTTCGGTTTCGGAATTGCCATAATCTTACTATAGAAAATATCGAAGCGGGACACTCGCCAGAGCCAGGTTATTGTCATGGTGGAGTTTTATATTTTGCCGATAGTGACAGAATCTCCATCAATCGCTGTATTCTTTTTGGCAGCGGCACTATTGGCATAACTGCTAACCGAATTCAACAATTATCTTGTCAAAATACAGAAATTACTAACTGTACTTACCACGGATTAACTGTTGAAAGTTCTAATGAGGTTAAGTTTACCAACTGTAAGTGGACTAAAAATAGAGACTATGAATTAATCAATATTGGCAACTCGTCCAATGTACAATTTATCAAATGTGAATTTATTGATAACTTCAGTAGTAATTTAGGCAGTGTAAATGATTACTTGTTTTTTAATCTCCAAAGCAGTCAATTTTATGGTCTAAAAGAAGATAATTTAATCCTGGTAAAAGACTGTATTATTACAGATAATTATTTTGCTAAATTTACCAACAATTTTGATAGAATTAACCTAGTTAATACCAGGATAGAAAACAATAGCTTTCGATTAGAAAGATAAGGTTAATAATTTACCAGACATCAGTAGAGTGTGTTACATAACACACTCTACTGGCGCATCCCGATTTGGAAGAAATGCAGGTTGATTCTTATACCAAATCCGGGTTAATTACCCCCTTTATCTAAAAAAGCTCTTGAGAAGGGAGAAGGGAGCAGGGGAGAAAAAAATGGCATAATGATAACGGGGGTTTAAAAAGCGGATTTGGTATTAATCCCCCCTTTGACAAGGGGGGCTGGGGGGGTAAAAACTTTGTCAAAAAACGAGTATCTTTGCCAAAGTGGGATGCTCCCCACTCTACTATATTGCAGAAATAAATTCTACAACTTTTCTTGACGCGCAAAATTACTTCTCGATAGAATCAAAAGACTATAATAAATAAGGATTAAAATCATTCAGCAAATCCCTGTTGCACAGGAGGTTAAGATGGTACAGACACCTGCCATATCAGAAAATGAAACGGTACTAATTGAGTTACCAAAGACCATTGGATTATACATTACCCAAGAACAGTTTGCCGCCCTAGCAGCAGCCAACCGAGATTTGAGGATGGAAAGAACTTCTCAAGGAGAATTAATCGTGAATCCACCAACAGGCTGGGAAACTGGAGAACGTAATTGTAGCATTTCTGGAGAATTGTATCTCTGGTGGCGTAATGGAGGGGAAACTGGCAAAGTTTTTGATTCCTCCACTGGCTTCATTTTACCCAATGGTGCGACTCGTAGCCCTGATACTTCTTGGGTTAGCCAAGAAAGTTGGCAAGCGCTAACTCCACAACAAAAAGGAACTTTTGCTAATATTTGCCCGGATTTTGTGGTTGAATTACGCTCTAGTTCAGATAGCCTTAATTCTTTACAAGATAAGATGAGAGAATATATTGATAATGGTACCAGATTGGGCTGGTTAATCGATCCAAAACATCGACGAGTAGAAATTTATCGACGAGGGTTAGCAGTGGAAGTGTTGGATAATCCTGCGGAGTTGTCTGGTGAAGAGGTGTTACCAGGCTTTGTTTTGAGTTTGTCTCGGATATGGGGTTAATAAGGTGCTTCATTTGCAAAATATCCAAAGCTAGAGAGGATGAAAATCCTGTGATAGCACTTGCTGATAAGCATGAATCATCAGATTTGCGATCGCATCCCAACTATAATTAGTCAAAGCATATTCTCTCGCATTCCTGCCTCGTCGCTTTTGTTCCCCCACATCCGCCAAAGCCTCCTGTAAAACTTCAGTCAAAGCATCGACTTCACAACCACAAACCCACCCCGCTTCAGCCCCTTTCACATCTTCCCAAATATGGACTCCATCTGAAATTACTACAGCGGTTCCCGCCACCATCGCTTCTGCTACCGCAATCCCAAAGTTTTCGTAGTAAGAAGCTAGGACAAATAAATCCGCATCTTGTAATAAAGCTGCCTTCAATTCACCAGTAACAAAACCTGTAATTGTCGTACATGATGAAAGTGTCGAAGTTTTTACTTGTTCGCTAATTTGCTTTTCATAATCCGGATCTTGCGGATTAGTTCCTGCCAAGACAAAATGAAAATTGACTCCTGATGCCAATAACCTTTCTAAAGCTGGAATTAATAAATCCAATCCCTTTTTCGGATCGATTCTCGACATAAATAATAGTAACGGCTTCTCATCAGAAATGCCCCACCGCCGCCGCGCTTCACATCGAGCTGGCATTGTTGGAGATTTGACACCCAAAGGAATTATAATATCTGGAGGATTAGTACCGAATCTTTCGGAAATTTTTGCCTCTTCTTTACTAGTAAAATGAACACCTGCTGCACCCGCTAAATTAGGTTTTTCTAAAAGTGCAGCATAAATTTTTTTTAATTGCCGTTTTTTCTGCAAATCCGCAGGATCTAGCGTACCCAATGGACGTAATATGTAAGGTAACTTTTTCCGTCTAGCAATCATTGCGGATACAGAAGTTACAGGAGAAAATAGAGCATGAATATGAGCCACATCATAATTTCGAGCATTTTCCCACAGCCAGCGTAACAAATCCAGAGAAAACTTATAGCGGCGAAAAGGATAACAGCGGAAATATCGCACCTCATACCCATCTTGTGGAACAGGTCTATTTAATGGTACATCTAGAGGAGCTTGTCCGAAATCGCCATTAGAGTCAGTGGTTAGGATAGTCACTTCCACACCTTGAGCAGCTAGTGCGGAGGAAAGTCCCATTACCATTTGGCTAGGACCACCGTATATTAAGGAGATAGAGGGGACGATTTGGAGGATTTTCAGAGGTTTGCTCATGAGTTGATAATTGGATTAATATAGCATTAGTTATATCCAATAATATGCTAGTCAATCCGTATAAATAGAATGATTCTACTGGATTGATGCTATAGTTCATCACCGTTTGTCTAATAAATTGAACTCTCCTACAGAATATCAGTTAAATCCAAAACAAATCCCGGCAGGATATCTTCTCCAGATAAAGTAGTAGGAGATTGAATAATCTCCACATCCTGCCCTTGGCGATAAATGGCAACTTGTCTATTTTTTCTGTCAAGTAACCAACCCAAACGAGCGCCATTATCCATATACTCCTGCATTTTTTGCTGAAGTTCTTTTATCGAGTCATTTTTAGATCGTAACTCAACTACAAAATCAGGACAAATAGGTGCAAATGTTTCTTTTTCTTCAGAAGTTAAAGCCTCCCATCTTTCTTTTTTAATCCAAGAAGCATCGGGGGAACGATCCGCGCCATTAGGTAATTTAAAACCAGTAGACGAGTCAAAAACAACTCCTAAATTGTGCTTACTGTTCCAAATTTCTAGTTTGGTAGTTATTTTAACGTTACGTCTACCCGTCTCACTTCCTGTTGGTGGCATAATTAGTAAATCTCCAGATGCACTCCTTTCAAATCGGTAATCCCGATTTTTCTGACAAAGATCAAAAAACTGCTTGTCAGTCAAATCGATACTTAATTCCAGGATAGGAGGTAGGGTGATTGTATTTTGGTTCATCGCCTTGTCCCCTGAGTAGTTTGTTAATATTATAGCGAGGGAATAGGGGCTAGGGGCTGGGGAAGAAAATCGTCAAATCAATTATTTCAGGAATTGAGAACCTCTTAACCGCCCTAACGGTTGCTGTATCTATTATAGAGTAGTTGACAACTGTCAACTGTCAACTGTCAATTGTCAACTGTCAACTGCTATCAACTCCTTATAAAAATTCAACAACTCCTGTGCCAAAGCCCTATTAGTATATCGACTCATCGCTCGTTGATAACCCAAATTGCCCAGTTTATTAGCTAAATCTGGTTTTTGCATCATATCTTGCAAACAATCCCGCAAAGTAATTACATCCCCTTCCGGAAATACCATACCAGTATCTGCAATAACATGAGGAATTTCCCCAGAATCAGAGCCAATTACAGGAACTTTAGCCGCCATCGCTTCAATCAAAACATGACCAAACTGCTCCTTCCAACCTGCCGCAGTTAAAGTTTTAAACTTATAAGTAGTTTCAGATGGCAATACCAAAGTATTCATCACATTAATATAGCGCGGCACTTCATTATGAGGGACGCTTTCCACCACAATCATCCTATCTTTAATGCCCCATTCCGCCGCCTTTTCCAGCAACACCGACTGCAACTCACCCCGCCCCAACAATAACCATTTCCAAGGAATTTCTTTTAATCCAGCCAAGGCTTGCCCTAAAGTTAATATTCCTTTCTCTTCCACAAACCTTCCCACAAACCCTACGACAAACTCATCGGCTTTAATACCTAATTTACTTCTCAATTCGGGTTGAGCTTGAGGACGAAATAAAGCTTCATCTACTCCCAACTGAGGCATGACAATCGAGGAACAATGGTAACCATGCTCTTGCAATACATCCACAGCATCTTGATTTCCAGCAACTAAGCCATGAGTATTTTTTAAGTTATAGCTATGAAGTACAGAAAGGGGAAACTTCACCTGATAGGGCAAATTCCACCAAGTAAAGAAAACATTTTTAGCTTTCAATCCCAATAGCTGATTGAGGAAAATTAACTGGGCATACCCTAAAGCCTTAGCCCCTTGTTCAACCTGAATAATCTGAGGTTTAAATTCACGTAACAGGGAAATAATATCTGTGCCAAAGGTAAGTAATCCCTGATTATTTTCACTAAAATTAGAAATAGGTACTACCCGAAACGATCCCGATTGACGAGGTTGGCTTTCAATTATTTTATTTTGGACTCCACCTGGTTTCCATCGACGCGGGACAACTATTGTTACTTCAATATTTGGTTCTAATTGGGATAGGGTTTTAAATTTTTCGCAGTTGAGATCTACTATATAAGTATGGCTGGCGACTAGGATTTTCATAATTTTGATCGTTAGGTATCGGGATATTTTTTTTTAACGCAAAGGGCGCAAAGTTTAACGCAAAGGGCGCAAAGGTTTATTGGGAAGTTAATGGTGACGCAATAATCTTAGTTATTTATCTTGGATATCGGATTGACTCTTTGCCCTCTTTGCGCCTCCCTTTGCGCTCTTTGCGTTTTTTTAATTACTGTTTAGTAGATGCTAAGTCTTGTTTAGTGTAACTTTGACCGTCATCCCAGTTAGACTTGATTAATGTTGCGATCGCATCTATGAAGCCTAAGCCGTAGAATCCTCCCCGTGTCAGGATTTTAATGGGGGAGCCGCTTTTGTTACAGGGGGGGTTTCCTAAGACGTGGCAATCAAACAGTTTGGCGTATAATCTCAGTTGTTGGGTGATGGTGAGATTCTTTAAGGCCATGAGAAAATGGTTATGATAGAAGGTTGTTTGGTATTTTAGCGATCGCGTACTGATATCGTGACAACCACCTGTCTCTTCGGCTAAGTGTACTAAATAGGCTTCTGGACTATACCAAATTTTGTATCCTGTTTTCCGCAATCGCAAGCAAAAGTCTGATTCTTCTCTGACGGCGCTGCCGCGAAATCTTTCGTCAAACCATACTCCATGTTTGGTAAAGATTTCGCGGCGATATGACATGTTACATCCTCTGGCGGAAATTACTTGTTGGGGTTTGATTGTATGGACTAAATCTATATAATACCAGGCAATTCCGGGGTCCATTGCTTGGGGGGGTAATTCTTCTACTTGGCGTTTTAAGTTTAGTTGGGGTAGTTTTTTAACTAAGTCTTCTCTGACTGCTTCTCCTTCTTTCCAGTTTCCGGTTTCTGAGAGTTTCATTTTGTCGAAAACTCGCCCTGCTACTGTCCCAATTTCTGGATTACTATAATTGCGGGCATGAGCTGCTAAATAGCCTGGGGGCATGATAATATCATCATCAATAAATACGATAATTTCGCCGGAAGCCCGTCTGACTCCATAGTTTCTTGCCCCTGGTAAGCTTGCCCAGTTAACTCGATACCAATCGATTTTTTTTTCTCCAGCCAGTTTTTCTAAATAAGCTTGTGTTTGAGGATCGTGGGTTGGGGTTTGATCGACTACAATAATTTCAAAGGATGGATAGTCTTGTTCGAGTACGTTTGCCAGAGTATCCCGCAATAGTTTATCTCGCGAGGGTGCGTTGGGGCCGTAAGTTGGAATAATTACAGAAAGTAAGGGTAATGTCATAGTCGATGATTGGGGTTAAGATATTTCTCTATTTCTAGACTAGGCAGATTTTTGGGTGATTTTTTCCATCAGTTTGCCCAATAAATTATCTAGCTGGATGAAAACAAAGACATATAGGGTGATGAGGATTGCGATCGCTATTATAGCCAAGAAAAGTCTGGGATAGGAAGGCAAGTCAATCCTTTTGCCCAATATGGGCAGGGCTACAAAAAGTAGGGGTTGATGGATGAGATATATTTGATATGAATAGACACCCATCAGGGAAAATAGGTTTAAATCTTTCCCCGCCAGTGTCATTTTGGGGATAATAGTTTGACAAATCCAGTAAAATAATAACAAGAATAAAGGGGTAAAGAGAATATCGAATCCGATCATGTATATAAATTCTATTCTACTTAAAAGAAGGAATCCATACATAGCGATTCCGATAGCGAAGGCAGCGATAGAAACTTCCCAGTCAATTCTCCTGAATTTCTGGTTTTCGCAGTAAATAAATCCCCAGTATAATCCCAAACATAAAGGAAATATATAGCTAGTAATTAGATTACTTTGGACTAGGAAGATGAAAAAGCCGGGATCTTCGGTATTGGCTAGAGCCATAATTTTTGCGATCGCACCAACGATAATACCTAGTAGTAAAATCCTTTGGGCTTTCCATTTGCAAACAAAAAATATGAGCGGCGTAATTAAATAAGCTTGGAGGATAACTGAGAAAAACCAGAACCCCGGATTGAGTGTTTTGAATCGCTCATACCCCGGTACACCAATTCCCATCAATATTAAATCTTGAAACGATTTGATATTTACTCTCCCCCAAACTGCCAAGAGGATAATACTTAATATTATCGCCAGCCAATAATTAGGGTATAGTCTAATTATACGCTTTCTTAGCCATTCAATCCAATCAATTCTCCCTAAACTGATTTTTCCTCCTTTGATTAAGGATGCCAGACTATAACTAGTATTAAATCCAGCAATAACAAAGAAGATATCTACGGCGGCATATCCCCATCTTGCACCGTTTCTATCTAAAATATTTACCAAATTAATGCGATCTGGATAGTTTTGAAAAAAATGAAATATGATAATCCCTAAAATTGCCAAGCCTTTTGTTTGATCTATCCAGTCTAAACGTTTTTTTGCTCCAGGCTTTTGATTCGACATATTACGATCGCTATTTGTTAGAATATGAAAGATGATCGATGAATTATTGACAATAATCTAGCCAAGATCGAGTCTAATATTTCCATCCTGCATCCTCGATTGTTTAGACTTTATGCTTAATCCCTTTTTCGGTAATATCTCCACATTTTCTTCTTGGGCTAATTTGAGTTTTTCTTGTTCCTGCTTGTCTATTTTTGGTAAGGCGAAGATTACCCCTGCCAAAAACCAGTAATATACTGCTACTGGATCGGTATCCAAGGGATACCAGTAAGTGTTATAGCTGATTATCAATACAAAAACCCAATAACAGGAGCCAAAATCGCGTAAGCTTTTGTCTTTAAGAGATCGGTAAGTCTTGAATGTTAACCCTGTCAGATGACTGGCAAAAATCATATATGCAGCAAATCCCAATAAACCGACTTCAAAAATTACCTTGGGAAAGTAAGTTTCAATTAGTGACACTTCACCAAAAGTACGAGTGGAATTAGTGCCTCTTCCTAAACCATTGCCCAGAAATCCATCTTGGTTGCCCAGGGCCCACTGCCATTGATCCTTAATAAATTCATCGGGAGGGGAAGCTGAAGCACGTCCCTGAAAACTGGCAATTCTTTCCTGAATTACTTCCGGATTAGTTGCCATAGCGATGATAATTACTAAACCAATACCCACTGCAATCGGGAGAAATCGCTTGAGATTAGCTATTTGACCAGTCAGTACTAATAAAATAACAGTTACTACAGGTACTAAAGCAAGGGCAATTCTTTGACCGCAAATTACAGAATTGATAAACACTATTGCCATACCACCCAAGCCCATCAGCCGCCATAAAGGAGAAGTATCGCAAAAGGCTACAGCAAAAGTCAAAACGCTATTGGAAATCAGAAACCACCCCCAGTGCCAGGGAGACACAAATGTCCCCGGTAAACGAATTACACCCTGAGAAGGACTGTAAAGCAAAGCCCCACCCACAAAACACTTAGCCTCGACACTTGCCTTAAATAATAAATCTCCCGCTAGATGATCTGTACCGCGACAGATTCCTCTTTGCAGCATTGAGTACTGGACCAGACTGAGGGCACAGCAAGCAATCGCAAGAATTAAATGGAGGCGAGCCAAAAATAGCAACTGCTTTTTATCTTCTATGAGATAATAAGCGCAAAATATCAGAGGCACGTATCCCAAAAATATTTTTAATCCCAAAATTCCTTGTAAAAAGGGTTGTCCTGTCTCCTTCCCGCTTAATTGTAGCTGGACTAAGTTAACAAAAATTAGTGTCATTATGGACAACCCCAGTGAAATGCTAAAGGTTGGCATCAGTGCTTTGGGAACTAAAATAGGTTGTCTTTTCCGTTTACATTCTCCAACTAAGCCAAGTAGGGCAGGAATATAAAAGCCATCTTTGGCTAGCTGAAGTAGTGCGTTACCTCCCAAGGCATAAACGACGGTGCCACTAAAGGGCATATAAATCAAAAACGCCCAAAGGGCTTGGCGAGGATATTTATAGGAGAGAATAAGAGCCGGAATTGCTACTACAGGTGCTACACCCAATTTTGGATCTTTGGTTACACCAAGGATTAATCCCAGTAATATCCCAGGGACTAGACTAATAGAGATCCATTTAATTAGTTCTTGGATTTCCTTTTGTTTCTTGCGCTTTTGAGCTAACTGCTCTTTGAGACTGAGAGTAGGTTTCTCAGACGGCTTTGACTTCTTTTTTCCTTTCTTTAATTTTTGCTTAGATTTTGATTTAGACTTTGGCATGGTACAGCAATGGAGCTGTTTTTTGGTTTGAGCGGAAGAGAAGTTGTCAGATTATGGGAACTACAGCCTAGCCACCATTATATAGCGAGGGACTAGGGGCACTCTTGCTATTGGATCGGGAAGAAAGCTGTCCAATCAAGGCTTTGAGGAATTTATAATGTCGGGGCTGCCCTGGCGGTTGCTATATTTGTTGAATGTGACGTTCTCATATTTTGTTGCCAGTTGCGGTTGAGCAGCTCAAGAAGTATGTCGAACAGCAAGCCGCTCCAAAATTATCAGGATTCGCTACGCTCAATTTATTAGTTGGTGGGCATTCAGTTGGATTGACAAGCGCTGAAGGCTAAGTCTGGCGCTATGCCCGCTCTAGGTATCGCCCAGTGCTGGACTTATAGCGCTAGACTTTGGCTGGAAGTGACAAGAGGCAATTAGCCTTGAGCCTTGAGCCTTCAGCCTTCAAACTCAAGCTAGGTGTTGCTCCACAGATAAAACTAGCTCAGATGCCCAATGGTGGGCAAGTTCAGGGCTAGCAGCTTCTACCATAACGCGGATCGCAGGTTCAGTACCAGAAGCGCGCACCAGAATTCGTCCTTGATTGCCCATTTCGGCTTCAGCTTGTGCGATCGCAGATGTGAGAGGATCGCAATTGTGCCAGTTTAATCGACGATCGCGATCTTCGACTCGAACATTGCGTAATAGTTGAGGGTAAGTCTGAAAGCTTTGATCCACTAACTGAGCTAATGAAACTCCAGACTGTCGCACCAAAGATGCTAAATGTAAAGCAGTCAGGATTCCATCACCAGTTATGCCATAGTGGTGGCAAAGAATATGTCCGGATTGTTCGCCTCCTAACATAGCTCCAGTGCGCTCCATTTCGGCCTGGACATATCGATCTCCCACAGCAGTTCGCACCATCTTACCACCCAACTTTGTCCAGGCTTGCTCAAAGCCGAGATTCGCCATCACTGTAGCAATAATCAAATCTCCTGGTAACTGCTCGGACTTCCGCAAGCTTTGACCCCATAAATAAAGAATATAATCTCCATCTACGACCCTACCTCGAGCATCTACTGCCATTACCCTATCAGCATCCCCATCAAAAGCAAAACCCATATCCGCCCCATACTCAAATACCGCTTTTTGCAAAGCAGCCAAGTGAGTAGAGCCACAATTAACATTAATACGATCGCCATCTGCTACATTATGCAAGCAAATTACTTCTGCCCCCAATTTGGCAAACACTTCTCCCGCCAAACCCACGCTAGCACCCCAAGCCAAATCAAGGACAATCCGCATTCCCTGTAAATTTATGACACCTGTTAGGGGACGGAGTAGAGATTCTACATATTGCTTCACCAACTCTGGTCTATCGTAATGCTTTCCACAAGCACCAAGCAAACCAGCATTTGTCCCACCACTTCTTAAGCCAGCTTCAATCCCTTTCTGCACAGCCCCTGACAACTTCGCGCCTTGGGCACTAAAAAACTTAATCCCATTGTCCTCTGGCGGATTGTGACTGGCAGAAATCATCACGCCCCCCACCGCATCAGTAGCACCCGTCAGATAAGCAACTCCCGGAGTTGGACATAATCCCAAATTCCACACCTCCAATCCGGCAGCAGTTAATCCCTGACTCAGCGCGATCGCTAACATATCACTTGAATTGCGCGAATCTTGTCCCACAATTACCGTACCGCAACCAGAGGCCACTTCTTGCCATACCTTACCCGCCCAAAAACCAACCTGTAATGCCAAGTCTGCCGTCAGGAAGTCTCCGACTCTGCCTCGAATACCATCAGTACCAAACAAAGGTGTCGCTGGCAAATTCAGTCCCTTACCAAAAATATTGACATTTGTCAATAACGAGCGTCGATCCTTTTGGAGGATATCCAAAGAATTGAATCCTTGACTCCGGATGGGGGATGTCACCATAATTTAACTCTCCTCACACAAGACAATATTGTGGAGAATAGCACTTTCTTTTCCGATCCGTTAATCGATCCGAGCATCTGACAACAATTTTGCGATCGCGTCCCCACTCAGCCCTTGCTCGATATAACGGGGTCTATTCGGGTTGTAGGGACTAGCCACCCGATCTATACTGATAATTTCCGCATCTTCTGGTAACAGGGGCACATCTGGATCGAAAGCAGTCGGACGCATCAAGGAGCTAGAAAATCCTTTAAAAATGGCAATTCGATCCTCTTCTTCTCCAATCCTAACCGTTACAATCAGTACTTCTTGAGGATGTTTAAGCGTATATTTTTCCAGACGGCTCTCAAGAGAATCATTCATTTGTGATTAGTAGTTACTTATTCATTAATTGTTCTTGGTTATTAGTTAGTTTGTCCTGGTTCTTTCGTGGTTAATTTATTGTTCTCTATGCCCAATTTATCAAACAAATAAATTATAACCAACGCTGGATAACAAACAACCAATAACCAATCATAAATTTTACTGTTCCATAGCGGAACGCCCCTGTTTACCCAACCTAATTAGGACAAAATAGCCCAAATAAAGAACATAGATTACTAATCCTACCATTCCCAGAAAACCCAGAAATTCCGGTTTAGAATTGTGATGAAAATATTCTTTGAATAAGGAAGGAGCCTCCAACCAAACCTGACAGGAATTTTCCTGAATCGCACCCCGGGCAAAGCCACACCGGACAAAAGTCAGGCTCCAGAGAAAACCCAAGGTACAATAAACGGTCATTGCCCAGCGCCAAGCGGTCAATGTCAACTTTAAGGGACTAGCAGGGCGATCGTCAATATCTTCATTCACATCAACCCAAAACCACAAGGAAACAGGAATCAGGAATCGGGCTAAAATACCTGATATAAAACCAATCGGCCAAGAAGCAATTAAAATATAAACGCTAAAAGCCAAGAGACTGGCAACGCGCCAATAGACAATCATGAGGCGGAGCATCGCATCCGCTTTCTCAACAAATGCCCAAATTAGTAAACTGAGGGGAATGAAAACTCCAAATAAAACTGCTATGCGATAGTCTGTCCAGACTATCGCTCGGAGGATTGTATCTGACATAGCTTGTTGCGACAACGTGATTACTTATTTATGGTAGCCTTTGCTACTGCTATCCCACTAGGGATGATATCGTCCATCTTCCAGGCTAACAATATATCGACATTTCCTTCTCCCTCTCACCTCAAAGAAAAAGGCAAAGGAAGTTTAATCTACCCTTGCCCTTTTCCCTGTTAGCTTGTCTCTAAACTTAGATCCAGATAGAGATTCACAGACATTTAATCATCATAGAGTCGGCACTCATCAGCGTCGGGGTTAGCTTCGCAATATTTCTCTAGGGAGTTTTTGGTTGGACCTTTTTGCTTTTGATGAGCTGCTTCTGCTTGCAATTCTTCGACAACATCCCATGCTGCCGCACATTCACTAGAGTTTGCACCTTGAAGATCGCAAACTGTTCTCGCTTGTTGACGCTCTTGATCGATTTTTTCTTGAATGTTGCTCATAGATTTCCTTGTTGTTGATTATCGCACTGAGGTACACAAAATTTTTTTTCTAAGTTGTGACTCCTTCGGAAATATCCGATCGAGTGCATATTGGTTGACGAATTCCCCTGACTAAAGTCGAGGGGATTGTTCAAAGTTGTTTTCCGGGCGAGGAGAGCAACTTCGCCATTGGTAGCACTCGGAATATCCCCAAGTGCTGTTACAATTCTACACGATTGTACCAATTGCTGGGTGAAGTAGACTACTTTTTGCACATCAACTGATATCACACAACCATCTCTATGGGCAGTACAATCCTGATTTCTTAAGATTTTGGGGAGTGGGAGAAGGGGGACAAGGGAGACAAGGG
>DOIX01000199.1:36628-37224 GCA_003511885.1 Cyanobacteria bacterium UBA11153 | reverse complement strand
GACAAGGGGGACAAGGAAGCAATTTTTTCTCCCCCTTTTCCGGAATCCCTGCTCCCCCCCACCTGCGCTCTAAGTTGGTATCATTAAAGATTAATGACTGGGAACCGCTATTTAACCCCAAGCAACTCTTGCTGCATTTTTTCAAGATGGCACATCGAATCCACTGGGCAAACGCCTTATCAACCCGTCCGTCTCTGGAAGCGGCAATCGCCGAAGTGGTAAACCGCCTAGAGAAATTATTACCGATGCCAGCCGATTTGGGTTTGGTCTTCATTTCCTCTGCCTACACTAGCGAGTATTCCCGACTCATGCCTCTGTTACAAGAGAGGTTGTCTGTCCCTGCAATTATTGGCTGTGGTGGGGCTGGGATTGTGGGGATGAATGCCTGTGGCGAACCTCAAGAAGTTGAGGGACAAGCGGCGCTAACGATTAGTTTGGCTCATCTGCCAGATGTTTCGGTTCGTCCTTTTCATATTCCAGGGGATGATATACCAGATTTGGATAGTCCACCAAGCGCTTGGGTGGATTTAATTGGTGTTTCTCCTCAAGAAAAACCTGATTTTATTCTGTTAGCAGATCCTTTTTCTTCTAAAGTT
>DOIX01000199.1:16643-36412 GCA_003511885.1 Cyanobacteria bacterium UBA11153 | reverse complement strand
CAGATCCTTTTTCTTCTAAAGTTAACGATTTAATTCAAGGCTTAGATTTTGCTTATCCAGGGTCGATCAAAGTAGGGGGATTGGCAAGTGCAAGTAGCATGGGAGTTCAGAATGGTTTATTTTATTTCTCTCAAGAGAGGGATGAAGTCGGTAAGCTGTATAGGGAAGGAACAGTTGGGGTAGCTTTAAGTGGAAATATTGCGATCGAAACTATTGTGGCACAAGGCTGTCGTCCGATTGGGCCAACCTATCAGGTAACAAAAGGAGAGCGGAATATTCTGCTGGAAATAGCCAAACCAGATAGTAGTGGGATGGGGACTAATGAGGGCGAATCTCGTCCACCCCTGACGGTGTTGCGAGATTTAATTCAAACCTTAAGTGAGAGAGATAGACAACTGGCTCAACATTCCTTATTTGTAGGAATTGCTCGCGATGAATTCAAACAACATCTTGGTGCAAGAGATTTTCTGATTCGCAATTTATTGGGAGTCGATCCTAGGGCGGGTGCGATCGCAATTGGCGATAGAGTGCGCCCGGGACAACGGATTCAGTTTCATTTAAGGGATGCCCGCACTTCTCAGGAAGATTTGGAATTGTTGCTCCAACAATATGAAAAGGATTCGCCAGATCTTTCTGAGGTGGCTGGTGCGTTAATGTTTTCTTGTTTGGGCAGAGGTGAGGGACTTTATGGGCAGGCTAATTTTGACTCCTATTTATTCCGTCGCTATGTAAAGAATGTTCATTTGAGTGGTTTCTTCTGTAATGGGGAAATAGGTCCGGTGGGGAGCGATACTTTTCTCCACGGTTATACTTCTGTTTTTGGAATTTGCCGTCAACGTTAGTTTGCTGGTGGATACTTGGTTTTGAGCTGATTGTTGGTTATTTCAAATATTGAACACAATTAATTATTTAAAAATTCAGCCCATGGCTGAATTTTTTGTCTGATACCATGGTTTTCGGAGATTGTTACCTCCATATTACAGCAGTTTGCAGCCGCATGAGGTAGACATGAAACAATACTGAAAGGTTTAATAAACTTCTTGGCAAAGTGTTTTGATTAGGACTTACGCTGTCACGCTACCAATAGTGGATGGTACGTTAGCTGGAGCATAACGCACCCTACAGGTAGATGGTTTGCGTAAGTCCTATTGATGATACTGTTTGCATCAATTCCGATCCACTTTTACCCGCTCTTGAGTTCCCTTTGCCCGATTTTCGCAAGAGGTTTAATCTTGATTCTTCCCGATCCTCTGCTATTTTAGTGTAAGTATATAAGCGGAATTGAGAGCGCTCCCTTGCCGCTTCTTGAGCTAATTATCCTCGCCTGGGCGATTGCGATAAGCTATCCCTATTTAAGACCCCCAAAAAACCCAAAAAACACCAAATGCCAGTTTCTGTAACCACCCAACCACAGGGTTTCACTGTCAAATATCCGAAAACACCTTGGCTTGTCATCTTCGTAGAGGATGTGCGAGGTAAATTTAGGTTTATCCTTAGTGGTAAGGATTTACAATTTGAACTCAGAGATCGTTATCGCTATCACACTCGCGAAGATGCTAAACGCGCAGCTTCATATTTTTTGGAACTGATGAAGCGTCTGGAAAAATCACGAATGCGTTTAGGTATTCTAGCTGAGATTGGTATCCTCAAATTTCCCCAAGAAAATTACGGATTTTACCAGCTTTGGCTTTTAGTGGATCGCGCTCGTTACTCGTGGGAAGCTGTGAGAAGCGACGGGGTATGTATTCGATCGCAAAATTGGTACAAGAAACCAGATACGGCTTTGAATAAAGCTAAAGATCATATTGATTGGGAAAATGCCAGAACCCAAATCATAGAGGTGATTGGGTGGGTATAAATAGGGTTTGCTGAAAAAGTCGGATTGTGAGGATGGGGTGTGGGTTTTTTGATGTGGCACAATTTTCCGGTTTCAGCGAACAAGTGTATGAGTTTTGAAGGGTGTAACTCTTATTCCTGGTACTTTTCCCTAGCTACTAAGCTGCGGCGCATCTAAATTGGATAGTAAATTTATCGAAAGGGGTGTAGGGTGTGGGGATATACAAATTAAATGCGTAGCAGCTTAAAGTGCTTGAAGCGGCATTGCCTTTAAGGAGAAAGACTTATACAGCAAGCCCTTCAGAGAATCTTCATTATCCCGTGCTAGCTGCACCCGCAGCTTGTCACGCACCTTACATCCTAAATCGATCTTAATTTCTCCCAGTGAACGCGATAGACTTGTAAGGGTTCGCTCTTTCCTTTAACTCGAACTAGGGGCATTTTTTCTAGGGGCAACCTTCGATCTTTGAGTTTTTTTAATGTGCTTTGAGAAATTAAGATTTCACCTGCTTTTGCTAGACTACAAATCCGACTTGCTACATTTGTTGTATCCCCAATGTGGGCATACTGAATCAGTTTTTCTGAGCCAATATTTCCGGCGGCTACTTTTCCGGTATTGAGTCCGATATGAATTTGGATTGGTCGTTTGTTTTCTCTTACCCATTTCTGATTGAGACGACGTACTGCCCATTGCATTTGGATGGCTGCTCTGACTGCTCTATCGGCATCATCTGTTTGCTGATAAGGAGCGCCCCAAACTGCTAATAAAGCATCGCCAATATATTTTTCTAATGTTCCTTCGTAGGGAAATACGATCTCTTCTACCATCATTTCAAAGTATTCGTGGAGCATTTCAATAACTTGACGAGGTTCCATAATGGAGGACATTTTAGTGAAGTTACTCACGTCGGAAAATAAAGCAGTAACTTCGGCTTCGACTATTCCTAATTGACCTTTTTCCCTCAGCCTTTTACTTACGGCGGGGGCAAAGAAACGCTCCAGCTTATCCCGCATTACGGCTTCCTCTTGCATCTTTTTGTACAGCCGAGAATTCTCAATTGCAATCGCAGCTTGATTGGCAAGACAAGTTAAGAATTCTAAGTCTTCATCGGAATAGATATCTGCCATGGACAAATTATCAACATATAAGACTCCAATTACTTCATCTCTCGGTTTTAAAGGAACGCACATAGCTGCGTGAATACCTTGCTTCATTACCGACACTGAATCATTGAAAAGTTGATCTAGACGAGCATCGTGAGTTAAAACAGCATTACCTCCCTCCAGAACAGCATCGATAATTTTTTTACTGTAAAATGGAGTTTCCAGTTTTTTTCCTAATGATACCTTGAATGCTTTTTGCTCCAAATCTCTAGTTACTTCATTAATCATGAGAATTGCTGCTCGATCTACTTTCATGATTTCTAACAGCAAATCCAAAATTTTTTGCAGGAGGATGTCTGGTTCCTCTGGGGAAGATAGTTGTTTGCTAACTTCTAGCAAAAGTTGCAATTTATCAACATCTCTTTGCTGGGCATCTCTGTGCCGTAGATTCAGAATTGAGCGGTTTTTTTTATTCCGCTCCAGTAAGTCTTTGAAAACGACGCGAGTCTCTTCTGGAGAAACTTGCTTCACAATTGATATGTCAGTATCTACGTCACTAAACCACTGGGTTTGAGTCGTAGAAATGCCATCGACAAATTTGAAAAATACGCTACCAAACCGAATCACGTCCCCATCTTTTATTTCGGAACTATCGATTTTGAATTCGTTGACAAAAGTACCATTGAGACTCTGGAGATCCGTGACGATAATACTATCAGTAGCGATCGCAATTTGGGCATGGTGACGGGAAAGATACCCGTGGAGTACAACAATATTATTATCCTCCCCACGTCCGATGGTATTCACACCAAACTTGAGTTCATAAATCCTTTTGTTAGGAGTATTGGGTTCGTAAATTAAGTAAGCCACGCCCCATTCTCTCAGTAATTGTATTTCTCATTCAAGATAACGAATGAATTGGATTAGATGCCACTTGATGATAGACTATTTTTTTTATGCTGGTTCCATAATTGCTGTCATAGTCGATCGATGTTATAATTTAATGTTTAGGCTATGGACAGATAACCTTGATTAACCCTCACCTCAAACCCAAATCCTCAGCCCCCACCCGTAATTGTGTTAATTTGGGGCGAGGATAAGTTTTGCCACTTTTTGATATCCTTCCCCACTATAGCTGTTGGCTAACTTGCGATCGCCTGTGGCAGGCTTGACAATCGTCTGTGGCAGGGAGAGCGATTGCTTCGTCAGCCCTAACTCCAGCCCGCCAATTCTACTCCTGCGGGAAGTTACACCCTTCAGGATAGTTTACCATTACCCCACCAGAAAGCTATTCTACGAGAATGCTTCTCTAGGCCGAAGCCTAACTGCGTTGAGTCTTTCAAGGTACAGAATATCCTTGGACTGGAAGTCTACAGTGCTAAGATAATTTAATATGCCCAATTAAATTTCATTTAACTCTAACCGTAAATGAGTACAAATCTCGCTATGATAGATTCTACTGCTAGTCTAATTTCACCTGTAACTTCTGGCAAATCTATCCCAGATACTCCGCCCCTGAAACTGGGAATTATGGCATCTGGTAGCGGTACAAACTTTGAAGCTGTCGCCCAAGGGATTGCCTCTGGGCAGCTCAATGCTCAAATCCAAGTTATGATTTACAATAATCCCGGTATCAAGGCAGTACAACGGGCTGAGAAATGGGCTGTTCCCTCAGTATTGATCGATCATCGAGACTACAAAACCCGCGAAGCTTTAGATGGCGAAATTGTCGAAACTTTGCGAAAATATGACGTAGATTGGGTAATCATGGCAGGGTGGATGCGGATAGTAACGCCAGTCCTAATTGATGCTTTCCCTAACAAAATTATTAATATTCATCCCAGCTTATTGCCCAGTTTTAAGGGAATAAATGCCGTAGAAAAAGCCCTAGCTGCTGGGGTGAAAATTACTGGGTGTACGGTACATTTAGTACGTCCAGAAGTAGACAGCGGTCCGATTTTAATCCAAGCTGCTGTCCCAGTACTTCCAGATGATACCCCAGACAGTCTCCACGCTCGCATTCAAGTCCAAGAACACAAGATTTTACCAATTGCGATTTCCTTGGCAGGAGGGCAAGCTAACACAATCGCTATCGGGTTAACCAATTGAATTAAGATCTGGCAAATACTAGGCCAAAAATCTAGTTCATTATAACCAGTTACTCCTCTAAAACCATAGCATCTATTCACAGGAAGTATTTCTCTATGTGACTTTTGACTTTTGGGATCAAATGACATATCAACTAGAATTACCAGAGGTAAAATTAGCAGAATTTGAAGTGAAAAAGGCAATTGCCGCCGCCTTATTCGCTTCAGTATTCTTAGGTTTAGGGCCTATTTTAATTCGGATTGCCGAAAGTTACATCAGTCCTAATACTACAATATTTAACCGCTTTTGGATAGGTGCTGTCATCTTGGGGTTTTGGAAAGTATTTTGGTGGCAAAATAGTCAGACAAACATGAGTGAAAAAGAGGAGCCAGAAAAGGCAAAAATTTTGATCCCATTGCTAGTCACGATTTTCACTTTTTTTGCCTCTCAAATGTTTTGGGTTTGGTCTATTGCCAAAACAACTGTTGCCAATGCAGGAGTGTTACAATGTCTGACACCAGGATTTACAGCCTTGGTTGGGTTTAAGTTATTTAAGCACAAATTTGGGTGGAGATTAATAACTGGAATAGTCGCAGCAATGGTAGGAGCAATTGGGATTGGATTTAGCAATATCTCCAGTAGCATTAGCTTAGAAGGTGACGGACTGGCATTACTTTCAGCTATTTTTAGTGCTGCACATATAATATCTGTGGAAAAACTCCGCAATTATTTAAGCTCAACAGTCATTGTCATTTGCACATTTGCTTCTGCTTCTCTTTTATCTCTGCCTATTTTGCTAATAGCAGAAGATTCAGTATTTCCTAATTCGGAAATGGCGTGGATAGCCTTAACAGCCGCAGCGATAAACATGATGGCTGGTCAAAGTTTAGCCGCATATTCCCTAAAATGGTTACCTTCAGGATTAATGACCACAATTCTTCTCCTCTCTCCTATTATTACTGCCATAATGGGGTGGTTTTTGTTTTCAGAAACTTTAATTATCCTCAACTTATTCGGCTTTGTCATAATTATAGGAGGAATATATCTGGCAATATCTGACACGGGAAAATTAAAAACAGTAGAATAGTAAAATTGTCTTTTTATAGTACTTTTGACCAAAAGTACTATAAAATAATTATTTCTTAGTAGGACTAATTGTTATACTATTTAAGTCGAATTCAGACTGTAGTTTTGAAGCTAAACATTACTTATCTCTAGTTCTTTGAGGGAGTGCATACTTAATGTTGAAGGTTTCCCCAGTAAACTCACTTAATTACTCAGTTGACTCAATTGCCAATTTCCGGCAATTACTCGCTCCAAACCATTTTATTTATTGAGAAGATGATAATGACTTGATTTGCTGCTAAAATTGTTTGCACTCCAACTCATTTTGTGAACAATATAGAAAAATCATGAACTTTGCACGGAATACTTTGAAAAGAATCTGCTGGGGTCTAGTTTTCACCCTGCTTATGTTCTTCTACACCCCCGCGAGTATGGCAAGCCAATGCGATTCCTTAGCAGCTTGTACCTCGCTTTACAACCAGGCCATTTTGGATGCAGGAACTTATGAAGAGGGCGAAATTCAGCCTCTTACTCCCATCGTGGATAATTCAGTCAAAATGGTCACTTGGACAAGTTGGTCCGGATATCAACTGGGGCAAAATACCCTGGGAATTGATCTTTGGGGAACGATTGTCCCGCAGCTACAGGAAAAATGCCAAACCTTTGGTGTGGATTTGAATCTGCGATTGGAACAACTTTTGGGTTTACCGCCTAATAATGGCAAGACTAAGTTTGTGGAGATGGTAGTGCAATCTGCTGATATCTTCCGTCCTTGTCCTAATCCTGATATTCAAGCAACGGAATGCGTACAAACTTTTCCTGCAAATACCGATCCTAGCCATCTGAATTGGTTTGCTAAAACATCTTTAAGTTCCTATCAAATTCCTGGCGGTTATCCCTGGACTCATTTAGGCTATACATATAACTGGAATCCAGATAAGTCAGAGGTTGGTATGTCTGAATACATTATCCGCAAAGGCTCAGTTGTTGAAGTAACTTCAATTATACCAACTTCAGATTACTGTTCCCTCTAAGAGACTTGTCTCAAATATAAATTCAAGGTAAAAAAGGTTAGGCTCGTAATTTTTGTGAGCCTAACTTCAAGGCTCGTAAAACCCAACTCCCTAGCCCGCGCTTCGAGGTTGTATCCGAGAAAATATCTTGAGAACGCGATTAAGCGATACAGCCATTAATTAGCTAGTTTTTTTTCGACACGGACAACAGAATGACATCTAAATCAGAAGTGCCAGATACACACTTAGTCGGTTCATCAGGGAAAATAGCAATTATTACCACCTTTGCTGCCGCATTTTTCTTGGCTTTTATGCCCATTTTGATCCGAATTGGTGAAAGTTTTCTCAGTCCTAATGCCACGATATTTAATCGCTTCTGGATAGCTACCGTCATCTTGGGGTTGTGGCAGGTAATATTCCGACGAACTAGACAAGTAAATATTCCCGTCAAAAATGTTCCTGAGATTGGCACAAAATTGATATTTTTTATAATACTAGCTATAGCTTTTATTGGCACTCAACTGTTATGGGCTTCGTCTATCGATCAAACCACTGTGGCTAACGCAGAAGTTTTACACTGTCTGACTCCAGGATTTACGACATTGGCTGGGTGGGCACTATTTTCTCACAAGTTTGGTAAGAGATTTCTCACTGGAATGCTAGTAGCAACGGGGGGAACAATCGCTATTGGCATCAGCGATATGTCTAGTAGTATCAGCTTAGAAGGTGATTGGTTGGCATTCCTCTCAGCCATCTTTTGGGCTGGATATCTAATGTCTATCGAAAAACTTCGCACTTGGTTAAGCCCGACATTGATATTGATCTGGGCATCCCTTTCTTGTACTCTTTTGTCATTTCCTATTTTACTGATAACAGGCGATCAAATATTTCCCAATTCTTTCCCAGCTTGGCTAACCTTAATAATCCTGGCTATGAACACAATTATTGCTCACATTTTAATCGGCTATAGTATCAAATGGTTATCTTCAGGTTTAATGGCAACAATTCTTCTCCTAAGTCCTGTTGTTACTGCTATAATGGGTTGGTTTTTGTTCTCAGAAACCTTAAACCCCCTCAACTTGCTGGGATTTGCAGTGATTTTGGTAGGTATCTACCTGGCAATCTCTGACAGAGAAGAGATAAAGGTAGTAGAAGATTAAAAGTCTGGGTTTCCAATTGGGGAAAATGAGTTGGCTAATTTTCCGGATTATTTCACATATATAAATTACACCAAGCATCTAAAGCTGGGGTGCTTTACTCTCCCATAACCGACGATTGTCTCTATGAGTAGAGTTGCTCTGTAATTCCTGGCATAATAGAAAAAGAATACCTTTCTCATCCCTCATTTTTAATTAGGAACACTAACAATCTAACTTATGACTATTTATTTCTTCACTGCTGATGAAAAACCTTATGGTTGTTTCTGTAACTTTTCCCTCCATGGTTTTGAACTAGATGGACTCTGGTGGCCAACATCAGAACATTATTATCAAGCCCAGAAATTTGCTGGTACACCTCATGCCGAAATAATTAGATTGGCAAAAACTCCCGGAGAATCTGCTAAACTAGGTCACGCCCTTCCTCACCGCAGCGACTGGAAAAGAATTAAATATAATGTCATGCACCAAGCTGTCTTTCGTAAGTTTCAGACTCATGAAGATATTCGCAAAATTCTCCTATCCACAGGAGACAAAATGATTATTCAAAAAGATATCGGAGACTACTATTGGGGCTGTGGTAAAGATGGAACTGGGCATAATTATTTAGGCAAAATCTTAATGGAAGTTAGAATCAGTTTACGCCATATAAGTTATGATGATCTTGTCGATCAAAAAAGAGCAAATTTTAAACACTCAGCGAATTAATTTATGTCTAAATTGGCGATTGTTTATTTTTCAGCCTCTAATAAAACACACTTAATGGCTGAAGCTATAGCTGAAGGAGCTAGTCAAGCGGGAGAGGTGAAAGTTGAATTATTACGAATTTTAGAAGATCAGATTGTTAATGGAGTATGGCAAAATGCAGAAATTCTAGCAAAGCTTAACCAAGCTAATGCAATCGTCTTTGGTTCCCCAACTTATATGGGAGGTGTAGCAGGTCAGTTTAAACTGTTTATTGATGCTGCTAGTGAAGTGTGGTTTAGGCAAGAATGGAAAGATAAAATTGCTGCTGGTTTTACCCATTCTAGTTGTCTGAGTGGTGACAAACAAAGTACCCTCCTTTACCTAGCTATTAATGCTGCCCAACATGGTATGATTTGGGTTAATGTTGGCGATTTACCCAGTCATTTTATGGGCAAAAATGATGGAGTTAATCGATTAGGATCTTTCTTAGGAGTGATGGGGCAAGGCTCAGTTACAAGTGGAGTTGACGGAAAACTAGAGCTGGATCCAGGGGATTATCTCACAGCTTTCCGATTTGGACAACGGATTGCTGAGGTTACCCAACGTTGGGGCTGATGTGCTACCTCTCCCCCTAAAAGGAGAGGGGAGTAAGATGAAGATTTCCGCCTCCCCCTCCCTCTCCCCCTTCCCTACTAGGGAAGGGGGCTGGGGGGTTAGGTTTTTCCACTTTCCTACGACAAGTTATTAGGTAAACGTATAAAATTATTCTCTAAAACCAACAAAAATATGGTAACAGTAGAAATATTAGCCATCGGCAACGAACTTTTAATCGGGGATGTACTTGATACTAATACCCACTGGATTATCAAAAAAATTACTGGTATTGGTGGGCAAGTTAATCGTTGTGTCATCCTCCCAGATAATTTGGATACAATTGCCACAGAAATCCAAGCAGTATTGGCAAGAAAAACTGAGGTAATTGTCACAATAGGAGGAATGGGTGCAACAGTGGACGATTTGACTCTTGCAGCTATAGCCCAAGGTATAAATCAGCCTTTAACACTAAATCCAGAAGCAATGAATTTGGTGACTCAAAAATATCAAGAATTGGCGGAAAAAGGATATGTTGACGATCCAAAAATGACACCAGCAAGAGAAAAAATGGGGATATTACCCAGAGGTTCAATTCCAATCCCTAATCCAGTAGGAGCTGCTCCGGCAGTAATCTCAAAGGTAAAAGAAACTATAATAATTAACCTGCCTGGTGTACCAGAAGAGCTGAAAGGAATATTTGAAGAGTCTTTACTACCTATTCTCCAGGAAAAATTTGGCAATAGTTTTTATTTAGAGAAAGTAGTAATGGTGGCGACGAAGGATGAATCAGTTATTGCTCCAATTTTAAATGCTGTTTCTCAAAATAATCCTCAAGTTTATATTAAGTCAAGAGCCAAAAGATTTGGGATAGACACCAAATTAAAAGTAACTCTTTCTGGCTGTAGCAATTTTCCAGAAGAAGTACTGAAGAGAATTGATCGAGCCATAGTAGATCTCAAACAAGAATTAGACAATGCCGGAATCTCACTAGAATATATAGAATAGTTGAATGATTGCTTTCTCAATTGTGACTAAATCAAAAGGATGTCTTTATGTCCGCGACTGTAACTAAACAAGATTCAACCTTAGCTGCAATTGAAGCCGCTTTACCCATTGAGCCACAAACCTATATCATAGGAGATCGCCCCACTGGTTTGATCGTTGTCGATGTGGTTAATTGTTTTTGCACCATTGGCTATGTCTTTGCCCCACAACAACCAGACGCACAAATCTCAACCATGGTATCAGAAACAAATAGACTAGCACAATCTTTCGTTGCCAAAGGTTTGCCCATAATGGTATTTTTAGATACCCATCAACCCGGTAAACCCGAACCTCCTTATCCAACCCATTGCGAGAAGGGTAGCGGAGAAGAAAAGCTAGTTACAGAATTAGAATGGTTGGAAAATCACCCCCTAGCTACCTTAGTTGAGAAAGATTGCATAAATGGTTTTATTGGCGCAATTGACATAGATACCGGACGTAATCTATTGTTAGAATGGATTAGCGATCGCAAACTGGAAGCCTTGGTGGTGGTAGGGATTTGCACTGATATCTGCGTAATGGATTTGGTGACTACGATGTTGTCAGTTCGGAATCACGCTTTATCGCCAACTTTAAAAGATATCGTCGTCTATGCTAAAGGTTGTGCTACCCACAATATCACCGCAGAAATGGCACTGCAGCAAGGGCTACCGAAAACGGCGATTCATCCCCAGAAAATAGCTCATCATATCGGACTATACACAATGACTGAACGGGGTGCTATTATTGCTGATACTATTAAGTTTTAGATCTACATTTATCTACAAACAGCCATGTTAAATGATATGACAATTCTTAGTTAGAGCAGTGAGATAATTCAGAAATAGGTTAATTTATAATCAAGTTGTATGGTAGTAGATCGAGATCTTTCCCTGAATAACCACTTTTTTGAAATTGGGATACAACATTGAACACAACTAATTATTCATCATCAAATCTTCCATCTCAATTTGACATTATTATAGTAGGATCGGGCGCAGCCGGACTCTATGCTACCCTCTGTCTGCCAGAAAAATATCGCGTCTTACTGGTAAGTAAAGATAAACTGAGAACAGGTTCGAGTAAATGGGCACAAGGAGGAATAGCCGCAGCGATAGGAGACGATGATTCCCCTCAACTTCATCTCAAAGATACTTTACACGCAGGGGCTGGTATTTGCGATCGCGCTGCTGTAGAATTTCTGGTAGAAAATGCCCCATCCGCGATCGATTCTTTGTTAAAACTAGGAGTAGCCTTCGATCGCAAACAAAATAAACTAGCCACAACCCTAGAAGCTGCCCACTCGCGCCCTAGAGTCCTCCATGCTCAAGATACCACGGGACGCGCGATCGTTGATATCCTCACTGCCAAAGTATTGGCAAAGCCCAACATTCAAGTATTGCCTCAAGCCCTAGCCCTAAGTTTATGGCTAAATCCCCAAACTCATCGCTGTCAAGGTATTAGCATCCTCCACGAAAATCAAATCATCTGGCTCAGAGCAAATGCTATCGTTTTAGCTACTGGTGGCGGCGGACAAATTTTCGCCAAAACTACTAACCCTTCAGTAAGTACTGGAGATGGTGTAGCCTTAGCTTGGCGGAGTGGGGCAGTGGTGCGAGATTTGGAATTTGTACAATTTCATCCTACTGCTTTAAGTCAACCTGATGCCCCTCATTTTCTGATTAGCGAAGCAGTAAGAGGAGAAGGGGCACATTTAGTGGATATTGAGGGGAGACGTTTTGCTTTTGACTATCATCCCCAGGGCGAATTAGCACCGCGAGATGTAGTTAGTCGGGCAATTTTTAGTCATTTAGAAAAAACGGCCCCTAATCCGGCTAATGCTAATGTTTATTTAGACTTAAGAGGAATTGAAACTGCCAAAATTCGCTATCGTTTCCCAAATATTATCCAAAAATGTCAGGAGTGGGGAATCAATCTTTTTCAGCAGCCCATACCAGTAGCGCCAGCCGCTCATTATTGGATGGGAGGAGTTGCAGTAGATTTGATGAATGCTACTTCTATCGAAGGATTATATGCTATTGGTGAAACTGCCAGTACTGGAGTCCATGGCGCAAATCGTTTAGCCAGCAATTCTTTATTAGAATGTATTGTTTTTGCTGCCCAATTACACAAATTAGAAGTCGAAACAATTAATATTACTGAGGTAGAATCTTTAGCAATAGAAACTGAAGATTGGAGTGGCGAAATAGAAGAGATAGAATTAATTAGAAAAAAACTGCCAGCCGTGATGTGGCATAGTGCCGGGATTTGTCGCACTCAGTCCATCTTAGAAGAAGCAATCGTACAAGTTAGCCATTGGCGTTCTCAATTAGCTAATTTAGAGATTAGCAAATATATCCTGAATTTACCTCCCAACCAAAATATTCAGTTTCAATCAGTTGCCGCCCAGGCACAATTAAAACTAGCAACAGAAACACTTAATCTGTTAGATATTGGTTATTTAATTCTCAAAAGTGCCGCTTTCCGCACCGAAAGTCGCGGCGGACATTATCGTACCGATTATCCAGAAACTTCCGAGACTTGGCAAGTTCATACTGTAGTAGAAGGAGATGTATGGCAAACATCACCAATTTATTAAGTAGGGCTTGCTGAATTCGTCCTTCGTCATTTGTAATGTCTTAACCGCCCTGGCGGTTGCTATAGTTTAAGAATTGTCCGACTGCCCATGGTTAGATTCTCCCATTTATTAAACTATATAGCATCGATCGCAATTATCCTCATTCCTCTAATTCCGGATCGTGCAATATCGTCTGTCCCCATTTCGATTTCCCAAATCCAAACTGACTCCGCTGATTGGCAAACCCTGCTTGAGAAGGCTGAAGATTATGAAAATAGGGAGCGCTATCAGGAAGCAGAAATTCTCTATCGCCAAATTTTATCCGCGCCTCAACCCGATTCGATGAACGATTGGATGTACTATGTTATCCATATCAATTTGGGTGAAAATCTTCAGGCACAGGGAAAATTTCCAGACGCAATCGCAATTTTTGAGAAATTGCTGGATGCACCCTTTGAGGATCGCTATTTTCGGGATCGAGGGCGTTATGCTATCGATAAGATTGCGGAAATACAGGAAACTGCCAAAGACAGGATTACCAAAGGATTGAAGGCGATTAAAAACGATCCCACCAATCCTTGGGGGTATGAAGATTTAGCCATCGGATTAGCCCTGGAAAATCGGTTGGCACAAGGATTAACATTCCTAGAAGATAACTTGGGCAGTCCCCTTACACCCGAAAACGCGCTCGAATTAGGGAAAGCGGCTGTGAGTAGCACTGTCTACAGTAACTTTCAACACCTAATTTTAAGAAGTAGTTTCCCTGTGACACAACAAGCAATAGCCCTTTATCGTCAACTGGTAATGCGCTATCCTAGGGATCGCAATATTCGGTGGGGATTTTTGGACGTACTTGATGTGTATGGGGATCCGGAGGAATCGATTGCAGCCTATCGAGAAGCAATTGCCCAACTACCCTCCGAAAACCTTTATTGGGCACTAGCAAGAAAGCTAGAAAGTGCAGGAAAATTGACTGAGGCAATAGATGTTTACAAACAACTCATCGATCTCAGTTTAACAGAACCGAGGGTTTACGTGGCATTGGGCAGCTTACTCGAACAAAAACAACAACAGGATTTGGCACTTCAGGTATATTTAAAAGGGATTGAGACATTTCCCGAAGATTATCCTCGGGATCGCAGATGTCATGTCGTGAAAACTACAAACTACGATCGCTTAGTGAAGCTTCTAGACAGCCAAAATCGCTTACATGAGGTCATAACTATACTAGAACAATTCAATTCCCACCCTAATCCTGAAATATATCAAAATCTTGCGATCGCTTTGGAGTATGAGAAGCATCAGGATATCGCCGCAGTCGTTTATCGTCGGTTACGCGAAGTCTATCCCGATAGTGAATTATTAGGAGGAGGGGGATGCTAATGCAAGTTGGAGGCAAATTGAAATATTTTATCGGTAGTTTAAAGGTCAAAAATCTCGTGTAATTTGCCACAATTACAATCAATTATCCAGGACTTACGCAAACCATCTATCTGTAGGGTGCGTTATGAGTCAGTTAACGCACCATCCACTATTAGTAGTGTCACTGCTTAAATCCTATTATCTAGAAGAATAAGAGGAAAATAAAAAATGAAACTTTATTCGATCAGACATCTTAAAACTCCATGGAATTTAGAAGGTAAGTTACAAGGAAGAAAAAATATTGACATCCTCCCTCCCAATGTGGAGACACTTGACAATATACAGAAAAATCAAACTATTTTGGGACAATTACCTTCCTTTGATCTAGTACTAGTAAGTAGATTAAAACGAACTCAACAGACGGCTGAACTTTACAAGTTTAATAACTTTTTAATTGAATCTCTAATCGATGAACTTGATTTTGGTACTTTGGAAGGTGAACCAAACTCTATACTAAAAAGTCCTTTGTACCAACAATGGAGCCAAAATCCTCGATATCTTAAGTTAGGAGAGAGTTTAATAAATTTGGAAAATCGGATCTTGGCATTTTTAACAAAATACCAAGAATTCAAAAATATATTGATTTTTAGTCATGGCGCATGGATGAGAGGTTTATTATCAATTATTGAGTACGGTAATGTAAATGGAATGAATACAACTCCGTTTTATTTAAAGCACAATGAATTATTAAAAATTGAGATTCAGAACAGCAATAATGGAGAATTTATTGGCAATTGGAAACGTTTAAAGTAACATCTATGAGTAACTTTGTAAGTGCTACCGAATCCACCTGCACCTAAAATGGATTCGATACGGTATTTACCATTAACGATGTAGCCCGGTTGCCAGTCCATGAATTGCCGGATGTAGAATATGGAGTGTTTGTTAACTCTATCTTACAGGTTCAATTGGGTGGAATCAATTCTTTAGAAGAGGAATCGGAAAATGAAAACAGCTAAAACCTTGATAGTTCCTAAAACAGATGAAATTAGAAAGGAAGGAATTAAAGTAATTGTCGAGCGAATGGGATTGGCTGGTGCGGCATTTTTTCTCAGAGAAACAATGGCTCAATCAGTTGATTACCTAGAGTTGAAAAATCAACTATTTGGCAATATGACTGTTGCTGATATTTATCAGGAAATTAAAAAATCCTCCAGTTGAATGTCTGAAATGTTTCATGGCTTTAGTCGTAAAAAATATCGCCTACATTAAATCGCAGACAATTATCTTAACTTGATGTCGTTTGACAATTATAGTGATATACTAATAATATTATCCTCAACTGTAAATTAATCTGCTATGTCACCATTGTCAATTGAAGAAAGAGTAGCCGCCCTAGAAGCGGAAGTTGTATTTCTGAAACAGAAAGTAGTAAGTCCAGAAGTTCCAGTAATACCTTGGCGGAAAAAAATAGCAGGTACTTTCACCCAAGATTCGGTTTACAAAGAAGCGATGAAATTGGGTCGTCAATACCGTCGTTATTGCCAAAGCTAAATCGATCAAACAGCGAATTCAGTAAATTGCCGCATAAAAGGAGAACGAAATGCCAGAACAATATCCGTCTTGGGCACTCCCATTTCTAGTAACTCAGCCGCCACTCCATCTTCCGTAAAATCTTGATGAATCCAAAACTTTCCCTCCTTGATATCTACATGAATCGAACAACCATAAAGGGGAGTTTCATCCTGCCAACCTACATGAACTAATAAATAATGGTCATTTTCTAAATCGCAAATAACTTGTGCTTCAGAGGAAGCGTTAACTGTGCGATGTTTTTGATGTTCTTTGAGAATTTTTTGAATCAATTCTCGATAGTCTAGTTTTTCCATAAAACAATTTCCTCTCTAACTTGTCCTTGTTGTGCTGCTTTAGCATAAAGTTTGGCTTCTAGCCACGCGATCGGATATAATGCGAGCGTCAATCCAATTTTGTCAAAATATCGGAAAATGAAAACAGCTAAAACATTGATAGTTCCCAAAACAGATAAAATTAGAAAAGAAGGGATTAAAGTAATTGTCGAGCGAATGGGATTGGCTGGTGCGGCATTTTTTCTCAGAGAAACAATGGCTCAATCAGTTGATTACCTTGAGTTGAAAAATAAACTATTTGGCAATATGACTGTTGCTGATATTTATCGAGAGATCAAAAAATCCTCTAGTTGAATGTCTCAACTGTTTCATTGCTTTACTCGCAAAAACTATCGCCTAAGCTACTCCAAACCCTGTATACTCTCGCAGATAGTCAGGTTGAAGTCCAAAGACAATATCTTCTTTGGCAATTCCCATTTCTACTAATTCTGCGGCAATGCTTTTGTCTGTTTGATTCCGCTGAATCCAGATTTTCCCATCTTTGATATCTAAGTGGATGAAGCAGTTATAAATGCGGCAATCTCGCTCCCATCCTATATCGATAATCAGATAGCGATCCCGTTCCTTATCAAAAACTACTTCTACTTCTATTTCACCATTAACTGGAGGTTCTTTACCATATTCTAATAGCAGCTTTTCAATGGACTGACGATAATACTCTAGTTTATCCATTTGCATATCTCCTCCTTCACTGGATCGTAGACAATTATCTTAACTTGATGTCGTTTAACCGATGCTTTGGGTAATTCTCGCTGAAAAAAAGATTGATAGGCGCTATTCGGAACTGCTAAATATAAGATTCGCTCTGGTTCTATTTCTTCTAAAACTAAACGGTAATTCAAAAATTGTCCCAACGCTGTGTGAAAATCAGCTAAGGCAGAATCATTATCCAGGCTGTATCTGCTATTATAGCAAAATTTATGCCCCGCCAACCTCGACAACTTCAAGCTGGATATTGCTATCACATTACTACTCGCTGTAATAACCGAGAATTCCGTTTTACTCGCCTGGAATGCCGTTCCGTATTACTCTATACCTTGAAAAAAGCCCAGGACAAATATCAGTTTAAGCTCTATGGACTCTGTATTATGAGTAACCATATTCATTATCTCCTAGAACCTGGACAACCGGAAGATTTACCCAAAATTATGCACTGGATTAATTGGTATGGGGCGATGTGCTTTAATCGGATGTTAAATCGCACGGGACATTTTTGGGAAAAGCGCTACCACAGTACGGGATTTGCCAATACGGACAAGCAACGTGCCTTAAATACGTTACGCTATATCCATGCCAACCCAAAAGCAGCGGGAATGCAACGAGGCTTTTTCTACGATTTCAGCAATTATGGCATTCATGATAGGTTGAGTGATGATGGTTTGACAACTTGGCATCCCGCGTTTTTGTCGTTGGGGAAAACTCTGGAAGAGTGTGCCCAGAAGTATAAGGGATTTTGCCAGAAATATCGTCCCCACCCCAAACTGGAAAAGCGCAATTATTGGGGAGAGAAACTCCTAACAGGGATGAAGTGTAAAGGAAAAAGAAAAAAATCTGCACCAGGACAGATGCGCTTACCTTGGGACGAATGGCAGGAAACCCATCCCGATATAGAAAGGGTAGCGGAACAGTTTGTCTTTGCTAACTGCTATGACCCCAGATTTGCCAGTATCGTACTACAAAAAAATAGCCTTTTGTTTGAGAATGACCAGTACCAGGTATCGGAAAGCCACAACCCGCATGGCTTCGTAGAAAATGACTCGGAAATAAATCTTTACGAAAATTTGTAAGCCTTATATGTTACAGTTTACAAGTCTCCCCACAGGGAGGTGAAAATTAGGGACAACCAACCACCAAAACAAGCTCAGGAGGTGGGCTAATGGTGATCCCACCCCAAAATTACCACCCCAAGGGAGGTGGGCTAATGGTGCTTGGGTACTAAAAATTAGCTCATTGTAATACAACCACTTTCCTCCTTTTCGCCATCCCACCTTATCGCCAAAAGCGTACCAAATCTTCTCGTCGTACTTTCGCGTACCGCCGAGTTGCTGGTAAATTTCCTTTTGCACGCTGAAGCCGAAACGACCATTGCTATATTTTACCCAGAGATGGTCGATCGCTCTCAAATCCTCGCAAGGAAAATTATTAATATCTTCAGACCTCAACCAACCTTCCTTTTCCCGATTGGCTACTTTTAGCATCACCCTTGC
This sequence comes from Cyanobacteria bacterium UBA11153, assembly GCA_003511885.1. Lineage (GTDB taxonomy): Bacteria > Cyanobacteriota > Cyanobacteriia > Cyanobacteriales > Coleofasciculaceae > Limnofasciculus. Next base: position 17,770 of record DOIX01000199.1, on the reverse strand, counting down.
TGTCTCTTCATCCGCTTCTCGCCAATTTCCCACAGCTAGCAAATCCCGTAGTAAACCATATTTTCTCTCATCTATCGGCGGTTGATTCTCTTTTTCTGTTTCCAGTAGTTGTAACCAAGCTGCTACTGACTCCGGGCGGTTTTGGGCTTCCAATTCCATTCCGGCTAAAATTGCCTCCGAAATCCTGTTGCTGAGTTGAGGAGAATATTCTTGTGGCGGGATTAACCGACAATTCCGCAACTTTTGTTCCATCGCTGACATTGGTAACTTACCCGTCACGGCATAATATAACGAAGCTGCCAATGTATATAAATCTACAGCAAAAGTCCTTTCCCCAAAAGTTTGTTCGTAAGGTGCAAAGGCTTTATTCCCAAAACTCCGAGAAAATGAACTCGGCGGACAATTTCCCGCAATCCCAAAATCGATTAATATAGCAATACCATTGGGCTTGAGCATGATATTTTGCGGGTTGGCATCCCAATGGACTAAACCTGTCTTGTGAATAGTAGTTAAAGCATCCCCAATTTGCCGAATATACTTCACCGCTTCCGCTTCTGCTAACGCACCCTGCTGCATCACTCGCTGATACAAACTTTCCCCGCTAATAAAATCCATCACCAAACAGGGAATCTTTTCTCTACTTCCCGCTGCGATGGGAACATTCAGCAATTCAATAATCCTAACAATATGGGGATGAGGTTCCTCCGCAAACTTGGCGAGGTGTTGCGCTTCCCCTTGGAATTGTGCGACAAACTTAGGATAGTTAATGTCGGATTTTAAGTCAGGGCGGGGAGTTTTGAGAACAAAGGGAATATTTAAGTCGTTTTGTGCTTTGTAGGTAATCCCGAAACCACCAATCCCCAAACGGGATGCGATGCGGTATCGGTTGTCAATCATGTCGCCCGGTTGCCAGTCCATGAATTACGGGATGTAGGATAGGGAGTGTTTGCTAATTCTATCTTACAAGTTCAATTGGGTGGAATCCGTAATTAATGGAAAAAATAAAATCTAATTATCCGGATAATGGGAAAGTTATAGTCACAGTTTCGGGTATTTCTCAATATTTAGTTGAGTCATTTCTTTAGTTGTAGGGGTGAAGCATTTGGGCGAATAATCTAGTGGAAAAA
>DOIX01000199.1:8006-16301 GCA_003511885.1 Cyanobacteria bacterium UBA11153 | reverse complement strand
GTTAGGGCGAATAATCTAGTGGAGAAACCAAGATGTTTATACCCAAATGCTTCACCCTATCCCAATCGGTTAGGGCGAATAATCTAGTGGAGAAACCAAGATGTTTATACCCAAATGCTTCACCCTACCCCAATCGGTTAGGGCGAATAATGTAGTGGAAAAACCAAGATATTCATATCCAAATGCTTCACCCTACCCCAATCGGTTAGAGCGAAGGATATTTTGAGAGGATACTATTATGAATATCTCGCCTCGCCAGGGCGAAGCATTCGGATATCAATCTTTAGGTTTTCCCGATTCGTTATCGCCTCTTTCAGACAGGGCGAAGCATTCGGATATCAATCTTTAAGTTTTCCCGATTCGTTATCGCCCGAATGCTTCGCCCCTACAGATTTGATGACAAACGGTAATTTACTGGCGGTATTGATGACGATAGGATTTTTCAAAATAAATAAATTTATTTTCCCGATTCTGTAGGTGGAGGTGGATTATGGGGTGGAAAGAATCTATCTATAACACCCATCCCATCATTCAAAAATCCTGCCAATGCCGCCAAAAATCCAATAATTCCCACCACAACCAGCCAATGTCTTTTCAATCGCTCCAGCCAAATATTACCGCGATCGCAAATTCCCAACAACCCCAACCAAGCCTGGATATCAGCGGGACGTGCATCGGCTTCCAGACTCATCCCTTGGATGATAGCATCATTAACGCGATCGCTAACATGAGGATTAATTTCTTTAGGCGGAATTAACCGATATTGATGGGGATTGAGTTGGCGATTTTCCGCTTTGGGTGGTATTTCTCCTGTTAATAACACATACAGCGTCGCTGCTAAGGAATAAATATCACTCCGGACATCAATATTGAGAGAAGATAAATATAATTCCGGTGGTGCAAATCCATCAGAAATATGACCGCGACTGCTCATCAGTGTATTATTTTCTCGTGCCAAATCGAAATCAATTAATACAGCCTCTCCTTTCCCCTGTCGTACTAAAATATTAGTCGGTTTCACATCGCGGTGCAATAGTCCTTGACTGTGGACGCAAACCAACGCCTCACCAATTTGCCGAATATAGCGCAATGCTTCTGCTTCCAATAACTGTCTTTGCGGTAAACTAGCTAAATCAACTCCCGCAATATATTCCATCGGTACGCAAACAAATTCTTGATTGCCATCTCTTTCTCGAAAGGGTTGTCCCAAACATTTTACTACATGAGGATGCTGACATTGGGCGAGTTTAGTTGCTTCCTGAAATAACTTATCTTGTAATTTCTTAATTTCATCAGGAGTTGCTTGTAATTGGAGTAATATTTCATCGCTCAATGTTTTAATCACCAATCTATTTCCCTGGGAATCCCAAGCCAAATAAGTAATAGCCCAACTTCCCCTACCTAAAATTCGTTCGATAGTATAGCGATTCCCGTTTAACTGCTTTCCCGCTTTCCAAACCATAATTTAGATTCCAGTTATATCATTATTGATTGTTCGTAGTAGGCACTTCAGTGCCTCAAAATCTTATAATGTCAGGCACTAAAGTGCTTACTACGAACCAGTTTATACAAGTGCGAGGCTACCAGACATGATCTGAAATCTATCCTAAAAAAAAATAGCCTCTCCTCTGGAGATGGCATCAAAAATAAACTATTAAATTTAATTATAGAGGCAATTCTGAGAATTGCCTCTACAAATCCAGCGATTAGTAATCGAAATCGCCGCCACCCATGCCACCACCAGCAGGAGCAGCACCATCTTTAGGTTCAGGTTTGTCAACTACAATACATTCAGTAGTTAACACCATACCTGCAATGGAAGCAGCATTTTGCAGCGCGGAACGAGTTACTTTGGCGGGGTCAACAATACCCGCTTCAAACATGTTAACAAACTCGTTAGTTGCAGCGTTGAAGCCAACATCAAAGGACTTTTCTTTAACTCTTTCAGCGATAACTGCACCATTTTGACCTGCATTTTCGGCAATCCGCTTCAGGGGTGCAGCCAAAGCACGGGCTACAATTAAAGCACCAGTTAATTCTTCACCAACTAGTTTCTCATTAGCCCAAGTTTCTAACTGAGGTGTCAGATGAGCTAAAGTTGTACCGCCACCAGGAACAATCCCTTCTTCGACAGCAGCTTTGGTAGCATTAATTGCATCTTCTAAACGGAGCTTTCTGTCTTTCATTTCGGTTTCGGTTGCAGCACCAACTTTAACTACAGCAACACCACCAGCTAACTTAGCCAAACGCTCTTGCAGTTTTTCCTTATCATAAGAAGAATCAGTTTCTTCCATCTGACGGCGGATTTGTTCGCAACGTGCCTTAACTCCAGCTTCGTTACCTTCAGCGACAATTGTCGTGTTGTCTTTGGTGATGTTGATGCGGCGGGCTTTACCGAGCATATCTAGCTTAGTATTGTCCAGCTTTAGACCAGCATCTTCAGTAATGACTTGACCGCCAGTTAAGATAGCGATATCTTCCAGCATAGCCTTGCGGCGATCGCCAAATCCAGGAGCTTTGACGGCGGCAACATTCAAAACACCCCGCAGGCGGTTAACTACGAGAGTGGCGAGGGCTTCTTTTTCAATATCTTCGGCGATAATTACCAAAGGACGACCAGCCCGTGCTACTTGTTCTAGTACTGGTACTAAGTCTTGGACTAGGGTAATTTTTTTATCGGTAATCAGGATAAAAGGCTCTTCAAAAACTGCTTCCATCCTTTCTGTATCGGTGACAAAGTAGGGAGAGGTATAGCCTTTGTCAAAGCGCATCCCTTCGGTAATTTCCAATTCGGTAGTCATGGATTTCCCTTCTTCTAAGGAAATCACCCCTTCCTTACCGACTTTATCCATGGCTTGAGCAATCATATTGCCCACTTCCTCATCATTTCCAGCCGAGATAGTACCGACTTGAGCGATGGATTTAGAATCTTCTACCTGACGAGCGTGTTCGGCAATTTGATTTACCAGAAAACCAGTAGCTTTGTCAATCCCGCGCTTCAGTGCGATCGCATTTGCACCAGCAGCGACGTTGCGCAAGCCTTCCTTAACCATCGCATGAGCTAAAACTGTCGCGGTGGTAGTACCATCACCTGCTGCGTCATTAGTTTTGGAAGCAGCTTGACGGATTAAGGAAACCCCTGTATTCTCAACGTGGTCTTCCAGTTCGATTTCCTTAGCGATAGTTACACCATCATTCACAATTTGAGGTGCGCCAAACTTTTTCTCCAACACCACGTTGCGACCTTTTGGTCCCAAGGTTACAGCTACAGCTTCTGCTAAAATGTCCATACCCTTTTCTAGGGCGCGACGAGCGTTTTCGTTGTAAATGATTCTCTTAGCCATAAGGATTCTGCTCAGTGATTTATGTATTTGCGTGGAATGGTTATTGTGTAAATTGCTAATTGCTAATCGCCAATGACTGATTATTTTTTGATTAGCTCTAGGCCCTAGCCCCTAACCCCTAGTTAACAACAGCAAGGATATCTTTTTCTGAAAGTAAGACGTAATCTTCGTTTCCTAGTTTGATATCGGTTCCAGCATATTTAGAATAGAGAACCCTGTCTCCTACTTTAACTTCCATTTCTTGGCGAGACCCATCGTCGTTGCGCTTGCCAGGGCCAACTTGTGCCACTTCCCCTACTTGAGGCTTTTCCTTGGCGTTATCGGGAAGAAAAATCCCACCAGCGGTTTTCTCTTCAGCCGCGCTAATCTTAACGAATACGCGATCGCCTAATGGTTTTACTGTGGACACGCTTAGAGATACAGATGCCATGTATATTCCTCCTAAATGTGGTTCTGCGAGCTAAATTAGCACTCTCATCTACTGAGTGCTAATGTAATCTCTCCAGGAGTGCGATCGCAACAAATTTTATGGTACGGGTTCCCGAACTAACAAAGGTGAAAATCAGTATAATCCTTACAGCGCTTGCGTTACAATCAGTAAAAATCAAGGATGAAGGCTCGAGATAATTTCCCCCAGTGCCCATTCCCAAGCCTGATATCCGCTGTGCTATTCCCCATTCCCCATTTCCCATTCCCTGCAATGACAGTTAACGAAACCCATCAGCAATCAGTCGAAGCTTCTCATTCTGAGACATCCCAGGTAAATGGTACTGGCAACAGTGAGGCAATCAAGGCTACGATCGGTAAATTCGGAATCGATCGCATTGGGCGACATGTTTTTATCTGCGCGGATCAGACAAAACCTCAATGCTGCTCCAAACAAGCAGGCATAGAATCCTGGAATTACCTGAAAAAGCGCATTAAAGAGTTAAAACTCAATCTCCCCACACCAGAAGGAAGAGCCTGTGTCTTCCGCACCAAGGCCAACTGTCTGCAAATTTGCGGCGATGGACCGATTATGGTGGTTTACCCTGATGGTGTTTGGTATTCTAGAGTTACTCCTGATGCGATCGAACGGATTATTCAGGAACATCTAATCGGGAACAAGGTTGTGGAGGAGTACGCTTTCTTAATTCATCCGTTACCAGAAAAGGCAGAAGCTTCAATTCCAGATTCAGAGATGGTAGGGCAACCAGACAGTCAAGACTGAGCGATCGCGCGATAACTAATTCCCCATAGCTTTGCTTTTCTTTGCTATATTCTGTATTAAGGCGGGAGTCTATCCTCTCCTTTCCTAGTTAATTCCAAAACATCAAAGTTTTGGATACCCATAATATCCGATAATACAGAAAAAATAATTTGTTCAATTGAGGATGGATATTCTCTAACATCTAATACTAGTAGGCATACTAGTTTGGATCGCCCCTTCCCCGAATGCCTGCCACTCCTGTTAAGAGTAGCCTCACACTTCCCTTGCCTCTACTGATAAATTTTTGATATGTTCCATCAAACCAGTCCCCCAATTCCATCCGCCACCCAGCATCAGTTAGCAATGGCGGGGTTACCTAAGGAGGAAGACAGATGAAAGAATACTCTGTCAAAAATACTAAGCAACTGCTCCTGATTGATGACGACCCTAATTTGATCTTACTAGTCAAAGATTATCTAGAGTTTCGGGGGTATGATGTCATCACTGCTGAAAATGGTCGAGAAGCCTTGGAAATTTTGGAGAGGCAAATTCCCGATATGATGATTTGCGATGTGATGATGCCGGAAATGGATGGCTATGCCTTTGTGGAACAAATCAGGCAAGATGCCCGCACAAGCTGGATTCCAGTCCTATTTCTCTCGGCGAAGGGACAAAGCCAAGATCGAATTAAGGGACTCAGTAAGGGTGCAGATGTTTATATGGTTAAACCATTTGAGCCAGAAGAGTTAGTGGCACAGGTGGAATCTTCCATTAAGCAAGCTAATCGCTTCATCAGTAACTCGGGCAGTAAACCGGGTAAAGATACTGCACCTAAAATTAATGTTCCTTTCGATGTGGATTTGACACCAACTGAACTTAAGGTGGTTCAGTTTGTCGCTCAGGGTATGAAGAATCAAGATATTGCTGAACAAATGAATGTTAGCCAACGGACTATTGAAAGTCATGTGTCTAATATGTTAGGTAAAACTGGTCTGAAAAATCGCACAGAGTTAGCGCGTTGGGCGATTGAAAGTAGTATGGCCTAGTTATTGGTAATTGGTGATTGGTGATTGGTTATTGTTAATTGGTGATTGGTGATTGGTTATTGGTTTTAAACAAAAGACTAAGGACTAAGGATTAATGATAAAGGACTAAGGATTAATGATAAAGGACTAATGACAAAGGATTAAAGACCAATGACCAATGACAAAGGACTAATGACTATTATACTAAAAACAGAGGATTAACACACTATATAGAACTGATGGCTCAACTTCCCAATAACTTAGAAGATGCGATCGCGCAAGCTAAAGAAGCAACTCAATCTGCCCTTAATGATGGTTGTCGTCTGTTACAAGTCGAGTTGGTTTTGCCAGAAATTGCTCTGCAAGCTCAATCCATTGCTTGGGATTTTATCCCCCTCTTTGCCAAGTACGGCTCTGGATTAAAAGTATTATTTCCCGATACGGGTGCGGCGGCTCTCGCTCGTCGAGACTGGGGAGAAGTGCCTTTTAAAGTTACTGATATTGGGACTAGTAGATCCCCAATAGAGACGAGAATAGACGCGGATGATGAGGCTTTTTTGGTGGTTTCTCCCTCGGCTGTGGAAGTGGCTCAAGTGGAAGAATTGTCTAATTTGGCAGGAAGTCGCCCTTGTTTGTTACTTAACCCTCAAATGGAAGATATTAAAATAGTTGGAATTGGGTATGCTGCACGTCAGGTGCGGGAACGTTTTTTGAATAAAATTGAGTCTTGTTATTACCTTCAAGCTCTTGAAGGTATGGCTATATTGCGGACTTATCCTGGATTATGGCAAGTTTGGCTGGATGCTGATGATGGCTATAAAATGATTGCTGAATTACCTGAAAAACCTGTGGGAGAAGCTCTTGAGGCAATCGTTTTGAAAGCAACAGGTGGCAGCGATAAGAATGAAATTCCACCGACGAAAAAACCGGGATTTCTATCTACTCTCCAAAACTTTTTAAATGCTTTGAGTCGTTGATTTAATATATAGCAACCACTAGGGCAGCCCCGGCATTCTCAAGTCCTCAAACCCTTGATTTGACAGCATTCTTCCCTAGCCCCTAGCCCCTAGCCCCTAGTCCCTTGCTATAAATGCGATCGCACCGTTTGGTTTCTATCCCTGTGGTTGGTTGATAGCCGCTACTTTCATAGAGTTTAACTGCTTCTTTCAGGATGCTGGCTGTTTCAATCCAAATATCCTGGAAGCCACGATTTGCGATCGCTTTTTCTAACTCCTGTAATAAATATCTACCCAATCCTTGTCCTCTCACTCCAGGTAACAAGTACATTTTTCTAATTTCTACCGACTTTTCTCCCCGTTTAACCGGATAGTAGCCCGCTGTACCTACTAGCTTACCATCTTTTTCAATTACCCAAAATTCGCCCCCAGTTGCCTGATAATATGTTTCAATCTCCCAAACATCGATATCGGCTCCCGTTGGGTCGAATATTATACCATAATCTGCCAAGACTGTACGAATTATCTCAGCAGCAGATTTGCGATCGCTCGGTTGCCAGTCCCGAATTAACAAGTCTTTGTAGTAACTTTTCATGGGGATTCTAGAATGGGGAATAAAAATAAAATCTTACGGAAGAGAGTCCATTAACATTGTAAATATTCCCATCACCACAGCCTAGGCGCATGTCATATAATGCTCCTAGCCACACCCAAACCCTAGCAAACATGAGGGCAACTGAAGTTCTAACACAATACGCAGCGGGGAGACGAGATTTCAGTGGAGAAAATCTCAGGGGACAATCCTTTAAAGGAAAAAATCTTTCTGGTGCAAATTTCAGCAGGACTGACATCCGAGGGGCAAACTTTAGCAAAGCCACGCTGATAGGTGCTAACTTCAGTAGTGCGAAAGCGGGACTGCCAAACCACTTGCAAATTCTACTGATGGCAGCCCTATTCATTGTATCAGTATTATCAGGAATGGTACTTGGGCTTGTAGGTATTCTCACATCAGGTTTGGTAGATCCTATCTATTTGTCTTCTCCTCTCAAGGATTATTCTATTTGTCCTGGTATAGTTGTCTGGATAACGTTAGCGTCTTTCTTGGTTTTGACGATCAAACGGGGATATGTATCCGCTTTAGTCAATGTGTCTGTTGCTGTTACTACAGTTGTAGCATTATTTGGTATTTTTGTTGGCACCATTGAGGGGAATGGAACAGGAGCTACAGCAATGGCTTTAGCAGTATTTGCCAGTGGAGTTGTTGCTGTGGCTATCGTTTTAGCCGAGGCTAGAGCTGGGGTTGTTGTTTTTGGTATTACAATAACCGTAGCTGTAACTGTAATTGTAATTGGGTTTTTAGCTCCTTTTGGAAATTTTGAAGGCTCGATGGATAGTGCTGTAAAGGCAGTTAACTCTATTAAAGCTAAAGGTATGGCTGGTGTTGTAGCAGGTACGATGGCATTACTAGGTGGTTTTGTTGGTTGGCGTGCCTTGACTGGAGATCAAAAAGATACCTGGATTCGCACAATTGCGAGCGCCTTTGCTGCTACAGGCGGCACAAGCTTTCGCCATGCTGACTTAACCGACGCTGATTTCACCTCTGCCACCCTCAAAAGCACATACTTCCGCAACGCCACCCTTACCAACACCAACTTCCACCAAACCAAAAAACTTGACCTAGCAAGAGTCGGCAACACAATTTTAATAGATACCAAAGTTCGGGATTTATTAGTTACCCATCGAGGTGCTAAACAAGCTTATACAGCGGTTTCCGCAGTAAT
>DOIX01000199.1:2766-7775 GCA_003511885.1 Cyanobacteria bacterium UBA11153 | reverse complement strand
ATAAGAGCGGGAACCGCTGTATCGGCTGCAATCTCAAAGGAGCAAATCTAATCGGTGCTGACTTAACCGAAGCTGACTTAACCGAAGCCGATATTAGTAATACTAATCTGCAACAAGCCTGGTTAGAACGAGCCAACCTAACGAAAGCCCAAGCCCTGAACACTAATTTTAACCAAACCAAGCTGACAGGAGCCTGTTTAGAAGCTTGGAATATTGACAGCACCACTAAACTCGACGGTGCTATCTGTGACTACGTTTATCTCCTCAACCACCAAAAAGAACGCCGCCCTAATAGTGGTGAATTCGCTCCCGGAGAATTTACCAAACTCTTTAAAGAAGTATTGACAACCGTTGATTTAATTTTCCGCAACGGTATCGACTGGAAAGCCTTTGTTCTTTCATTAAACGCTGTTCAAGCCAAAAATGAAGGGACAGAACTATCCCTACAAAGCATAGCCAATAAGGGAGATGGTGTTGTTGTTGCTCGGTTGAATGTTTCCGAAGACGCAGATAAAGAAAAAATTCATAGTGAATTCATGGAAATCTATGAATTAAAATTGAAAGCAGTAGAAGAAACCTACAAAGCTAAACTAAATGCCAAAGATGAACAGATTGCCATCTACCGCCAACAAAATTCCGATATGAAAGAGATTGTCAGCTTACTGGCAAATAGACCAATTAATGTTGAAGTTAAAGCAATAGCGGATAGTAAAACTATGAACGAAAATCGTAAAACCGATATTGGTAGCATTAATCTAGGAGATGGTGCAACTCTAGGAAGCGTTACCGGAGATAATCCTGGTACAGTCACAGGAAATCAAACTATCACTAAATCCGAATCGCGACAAACCCTAAGTGAAGCAGCCACGGAAATTCAAAAACTGCTCAAGCAACTAGCAGAAACCAATCCTACTGCCACTGTAGCAGATCAACAAGCATTTTTGAATGCTGCAATATCCCCAACCAATAAACAAAGATTTGTTAAGGCTTTACAAGCAGGTGGAAAGGAGCTATTCAAAGAGTTAATGGACAATATGTATATTAATGTAGCAGTTGCGGCGATGGAAGGTTGGCAATCGGGGGAATAAATTATCTCAAATCCGCCAGGGATTTTAATCCCTGTCTCATCGCTTAAGTCGGTTTCAACTGACTCCGGATGGGTATTTCAGTCCGTTAAAACTGATAACTTCCACCAATCTCAATAGAGTGTTTCATGTAGGGTGGGCACTCCCCATTAAAACTTGAAAAGCTAATGATTACGAAGGGTGGGGAGTGCCCACCCTACCGTTATTGAAACTGGTGCAAGTTATCAGTTTTAACGGACTTCAGCTATTAGACAGTGGTTTTAACCACTGTCGGTTGTGTGGAATTATCCAAAATCTCAGTCTAAGGTAAATCACCAAATTGCTGTCGATACCGATTTAGTAAAGCTGCCAATTCTTCAGCCCGAATCCGTTCATTTTCAGCCCGTTGATGTTCTTCCTCAGCCCGAATCCGTTCAGTTTCAGCCCGTTGATGTTCTTCCTCAGCCCGAATCCGTTCCGCTTCAGCCCGTTGATGTTCTTCCTCAGCCCGAATCCGTTCCGCTTCAGCCCTTGCCTCTGCCTCTAATCTAGCTTCTGTTTCCTCCTGTAAAGCTCCTGCTAATTCCGTAGGCACAAGCAATTTTTTACCCGTTTCTTCGCAATAGAATCCAATCAGCTTATCTTCAATCGTTAGCCGGAGTTTTAGTGGTTGGCTCCGACTATCTGTAATCGGTTCATACCACTCCCCTCTTAATCGATATCCCCGCAATTTTTCTGGTATCCATTCCCCTTTCGGATCGAATAACCAATATTCTTTTACTTCCAATCTCTCATATAACTCTTTTTTGGTAGTTCGATCTTCCTCTTGTGTTTTTTTCGATGTCATCTCAAAAATAACTTGAGGCACTTGTTTCTCTTCCCACAACTTATAACTATCTCGTCCACCCGGTTCCACATCATAGATTACCATAACATCGGGAACTACCCGCAATTTGGGGTATCCTTGAGCGTAAAATAGGTTTTGATTGGCAAGTACTGTGGCTCTTTGATTTTGGAGGTGCTGCTTTAATACTTCCAATGTGGTGAGAATTGCGTATAAATGATCGTAGGTTTCTGCCACTGGTTCTCCGTCAGAACTGGGATAGATGATTTCGGTAGGTTCAACAGAAGTGGATTGGGAAGGTAAGGTAATCGCTGTCATGGCAAATTTCCCAAAGTTATATTTATCTATTTTAGAAGTTATCGGAAATCTTAGTCAGGATAACAATTCTCTGGCAAATCTTAAAAAAGGTTATTAGCCCTCCTTTGGATTATTCGACCAAGAATAGCTGAAACGACGCAATCTCGTCAACTATTGATAATTAATCTTAATAAATTTAACGAAGTTAAGCCACTTTCAGCCTGCGAGGATTTGTTACGTTATGTAAATTATTAAATTTTGAGGGAGAGAGGTTGGGGGTGAAGGCTTTGACTGTTTACTCCAGATTCCGACATCTCGGAGTGAAGGGGTTTACACAAGCAGGACTTAGGCAACTACGCCATATATAGTAGGAATGGTGGGTTACGCGAAGGTAACGCACCCTACTAATAGAGGCTGTGCGTAAGTCCTTACAATATTTAAGGGAAAGTCGCTTTTGGGAAGTAGCAATAGAGCTAATACTATATCTAATTGGGTTTCTTTGATAGCGCTAGCAGTATTCTTTTTCATCACTATCCGCAAAGGTTTAGTCGCAGGTTTTATTGCTGTTGGCGTTACTGTCGGTATTGCTATCGGTGTCGCTGTGAGTGATGAGCGAGAGGCTTGGCTCAGAACAATTGCGATCGCGATTGCTGCTACCGGGGGCACAAGCTTTCGTTATGCTGATTTAACTGATGCTGATTTCACATCTGCTACCCTCAAAAGTACAGACTTCAGAAATGCTAACTTTAACCGCACTAACTATTGACAGTTGACAGTTGACAGTTGATAGTTGACAGTTATAGCTAGGGCTTGCTGTATAAGTCTTTCTCCTTGACGGCAATTAGGGAATAGCGCTTGAGCAGTTAGGGAAAAGTATCAGGAATCAGAGTTACACCCCTCAAAACTCATACACTTTTTCACTTAAACTGGAAAATTGCCCCACAAAAAAACTCACACCCTAACGAAAAGAGTTTTTCAGCAAACACTACATAAGCTGCGGGAGCCTTTAAACTGTTGGTGGCGGCGGATTTTCCGGGGATTGTCTTATAATATGACAATCGCACACCTGCCCCAGCTTATACCAATTTCCTCAATCCTTGCTATAACTATTTTTCTTGTTCCCCCCTTGGCAAGGGGGGTTGGGGGAGTAGAAATGTAGCACTATTTAATAAAATTGGTATAGCAACCGCCAGGGTGGTTAAAATATTCTCAATTCCTCAAACCATTGATTTGACAGCTTTCTGCCTCTAACCCCTAGCCTCTTCCTATATTACCCCAGATTATCCCCACACACTAGATTCTCATGGCTAGTTCCTCTCCTCCTCTGATCCAAACCCTCACTCCCGAACGTTGGCTGGGATTGAGTATGGATTTTATTGAAGCGGGGTACGCTGGTCTTTTTGTCAAAAATGGTAAAGTGGTACGGAAATGTCAGCCTGGTCGTCATTTCAGTTTTGCTCTCCCGGTTTTGGAAAAATGCCAACTGATTCTTGTCGATACTAAAATCCGTAATTTAGATATTATTTCACAGGGCGACTTTTTATCTCGCGACCAATATCTCATTAATATTTCCCTGACGGTATTCTACCAAGTTGTCGATCCTAAACGGGTAGCGATCGAACTTTCTGACCCTATTGCGGCTTTAACTAGTGCTATAAAAGATAGTCTAGCCATAGCTGTTGGTCAAATGCGGATGGAACAGTTACTCGATCGAGGTAGAATATTTTTGAGGCAATATCTTTTGGATAGTACTGAATTATCTTATAATTTAGGTTTTGCTTTGGAAGATATCCGGATTGGCGATATTAGTTTTCCTCAAACTCGCGGAGTAATTCGTCAGGTGGAAGGGATGAGTGCCCGTCAAGAGGCGGAATATGAAGCGGCTTTGCAAATGCAAATAGCGGAAGCTTCTCGCCCTGTCATCCCACCGCCTCCCATTCAACAAGTGAATATTATTTCCGGTGAAAACCCTCAGACCAATCCTCCCCCTATTAGTAATATTATAGAAGGCAATAAACTTGTCGCACCTGGGCAATTACCCCCTCAAACTAAACCATCTCAACAAATACTTGCCCCTACGATAATTGCTGATAACACAAATCCTAGTTTAGCGCGTTTAGTCCATCGTTCATCTGGTGCAATTTTTGTTTTATCTGCCACTCCCTGTACTATTGGTAGGGAACCTAGTAACACTCTAGTCCTCGATGATGGTTTATCTTCCCGCAATCATGCCCGAATTATCCAACAACGGGATACTCAGGGGAAAATTCGATATCAAATTATTGATATAGGTAGTTCTAATGGTACTTTTGTTGATGGACAGCGACTTGTGACTAATCAAGCTTCTTGGTTAACTTCTGGTAATATTATTAGAATTGGTAATCAAGAATGGATGTTTGCAGGAGAATAGGGAGAGTAAAGATAAGCTGCTACGCTTTTACAGCGGTTTTCAAGTTATACCAATTTTATAAATGCCTGCTACAGTCGTGATTCTTGCTCCCCCCTTACAAAGCTATGCTTGATAAACATCTTTCTTAACAATCTTGAAACCCTTGTCTGTCAGGTATTATAGAGATTGTACTTGGGAGCATACTTGACAAGGGAGCCATCACTGTTCTTGATAAAATTTTGGTTTTATTGAGAATAAAGTACCAAAGAATGGTGATTCTTCAGGCATGAGTACTTGCTCTCAAAAATATTAAGAAATATCCTGATAAAGGATAGCCTTACTAAGGGTTTGAGCTATATTTTCCTAAATGGAAAATATATATAGCAATCCTAAATGAGTTGTAACAAGTGCGCGG
>DOIX01000199.1:0-2565 GCA_003511885.1 Cyanobacteria bacterium UBA11153 | reverse complement strand
CTAAATGAGTTGTAACAAGTGCGCGGATTGAAACCCAGTCAGAGCAAGGATCTCAGTTTTCAGGCATTGCCACAAATGATTTAGGATTGCTATAGTTTAAAGGAGTAGTAGCTTATTTGTTTCTTGACAAAGATAATCGTCCAAATGCTTCACCTCTACAGATTCTCTTCGCTATTCTCCATCTTGGCATCCCCATCTGCTGTTACATTCCCGATAAAGGACGGAAAATTCCCAAACTATTATGAACTTTAGCAGCAGTAGCGGGAGAACGATCTAAAAGGGAACCTCCTAAATATAGCCCAGTTGAACTACCACCATCAAAGTTAAGGGCATCAATTACACCAATTTCCTGCATTAATTGAGCAGTTTCAGTTAAACTGGGGCCTTTCCCCCCGGCACGATTGTGAATGGCGGCGATAATTAATGTGCCGGATGAAGTGGTACCGATAGTGGAGCGACTGGCTAGTTGTTGGGCAAAAGCATCGCTAAATTTTTCGGCTTTGGCATCTAAAACAATTTGGCGGTTTTGTAATAAAAGTGGTCCTGCACCTAGAATATGAGGGTAGTTATTAAAGTCAGCGGGAATTGTTTTACTTTCAAGTTGGACTCTTGTACCAATGGTTAAAGAATTGGCCATGGTTTTTGTGTCATTTCCCCGTAAGGCGAGGAGGTAGCCATTGCTAGGGATAGAAAAGGAATCTTTACCCACGATGCCTGCAGATTCTTGAGATATAACTTGGTTATTCGCGATCGCAATTATTACCTCGTTATCTGTCATCGTGGTATAATTACTACCCCATTGGGGAGTATAGCGAGAGATTCCGGCTTGGATGTAGCCGCTATTGAGATAGACGATGGGAAGACTTGTGCCATCGGAGGTAAGTAAAGTTTCCGATAGGCTGAGATTACCTATTTTAAACTGACCGCGATCGGTCCACGCGATCGCACCCCGATTTAATATTGGCCCGGAAAACCATAAGCTATCCCGCCGAATTGCTCCTAATGGCATTTGGGTATTGCGATTGAAGAAGCCTGCGTTAATTGCGGCGGCGGCTTTCCATAATTGTGCGGTTTGGATTAAAGGTCCAGTCCCTACTTGGGTGGTGGGATTGCTCCACATTGGTCTTAAAATTATGCCAGCAGCTCTGGGATTAATTTCTAACCAGACTAGGGGAAATTTATCTTTCTCTAAATTGATGTAGCGTTGATGCCATTCGATACCGGATGCCCAAATAATATCTTTTTGTAGCATATTATCGGGACGGAGATCGATGACTAATCGATGGGGATTGGGTACGCTAAATGTTTGGAGACGGAAGCCTTCAGGAATATCTATTTTAATGGTAGTTTGGTTTTCAGTCTTTTCTACTTTGACTGTCGGTTGGTTTTTGGGTTGGACAACTGCTACAGGTGCAACATCTTCTTCTCCTTGTTCCATTTCTTGTGGTGGCGGCGGGCTAAATTTTTCAATCAGAGATTGATTGACATCCGCATCGATAGTAATTATTCCTGTTGTCCGGTTATCGCTAACTTGCCAGGGAGTTGGTCTTTCTAAATCTACTACTATTTGAGATCCAGATTCTTGAGTGTTGGTAGTAATATTTAAAATTTCCGTCTCTGGATATGATAGATGTAAAGTATCTCCTTCTATTTTTAGTTGCCAACCTGCCCTTTTTCCTAAATCTGTAATATCCAGATAGCGAAGATTACCTCTCAGTTGGCTATTGAGTATAATTGGTGTCTTTCGGGCATCGGAAAACCACTCAATTGGCTGGATGTTGGATTGGCTCGTACTTAATAGATTTATCCCTAAATTTTGTGATAATTCTATGTCGCTAATCCAAATTCTTAGAGACTTTTGTCTCTGTAATGCTTCCCAGGGTACGTTGATAGTCCGATCGTTTATAGATAACTTAGTCCCTGTCCCTACAACTTGGGATAACTCTTGGGATAAAAACTCAGCTCGATGCGGTTTGGTTATAGTTAATGCCTGAGAATTTGGCGCATCTAACCTTTTTTCTTCTACTAAATTATTGTTTAATTTCGCGGTTGCTTGGACGAGCAAAGTTTCCATCCTTTCCCCCATCCCTAGACTTGGCACTATTGAAGGTTTGGGATTGCTAACTCCTGGAGTAACATAACTCAAACAGAAACCAATGACAACCAGAATTAATAGAGTAATTTTACGCACAGTACTAAATAAAAGTTACAAGTTAACATGGATTCGATATTTATTTGAGCAAATATTGAAGTAGCTTTTTATAGTCCATAAAATTGACAAAAGGTCATTAGCCCTCCTTTGGATTATCCGCGCATAGTAGCTGAAATGACGCAATCTCGTCAAGTCTTGATAATTATTTTTAATAACTTCAACGGAGTTAAAGCACTTTCAGCCTTCGCTCATTTATTAAGTTATCTTAAGAAACTTTTTTTTAGGGAGAGGGGTTGGGGGTAAAGGGAAAAGTCTCGATCTACCACTGGTCTCTTCTTTTGTATCCTTAGCGTATTTGTGATTAAATAATACAATGTTATTTGAACGGGAAGGCTATCCGCTAAACACTGGAC
>DOIX01000281.1:1305-6759 GCA_003511885.1 Cyanobacteria bacterium UBA11153 | reverse complement strand
AAGACTTATTCAGCAAACCCTAAATATTTATGGTTTTTTGCCAAAGTTATCCCCCGTTGGCGAAGCCTTCCCGAAGGGTATGCTTCACCCTTACGAATCTCTCTGTGTCGTAACCACCTTGGCGACTGCTATAAATTGCTCAATTTTTTGCCAAAATGAGGAAGATCGATCTCCAACCAATTATCGATATCATTAAGGATGAGATCGGGAATTTCCCAGGGAAATAAATGGGCAGTATTTGGATAACAGTGCCAGTGGGAATTTTTGAGATGTTGTGCTGTTTCTTGACTTGATGCTGCTGTAATATGACGATCTGCTTCTCCTGCTAAGATCAGGGAGGGACATTGAATCTGTGCTAAATCGGCAAGTCGATTGTACCCGGCTTTGAGGGCTTGGTTGAGGGCACGAGTTGCTTGAGGGGAGGTTTGCAGGTAGGCAGAAACTGCGTCTTTGGCGATATAGTGGTAGGCTGTGGGAGTATGTTGTTGGATGAGATAGCGAAAGAGCGATCGCATTCCGAAGGTTTCGATATTCCACTGCCATCCTGGTTTGAGGCGATTTAAAATAGCTGCGATCGCAGTATACAAGTTATCTTGCCATGTTATGGGCGGATGATTGCCTCTTGGTTTGGCTGCACTGGCGATTAAAATTAAACCGCTGACTCTGGCAGGGCATCTTAAGGCTAATTCTATGGCTAATATTCCTCCTAAAGACCAACCTAATACTAAACATTTGTTAATTCCCAGGCGATTGAGGAGATTTTCGATATCGTTGAGATGATCGATCATCTCAAATTCTCCCTCATGATTACTCTTTCCATATCCTCGCAAGTCTGGCGCTATGGTTTGGAATTGTTGAGATAAGTGTTGAGTAAATACAGACATACTTCTACCACATCCCGGATGTCCGTGTAAGCAGAGAATGGGGTATCCTTTTCCTTGAATGTAAACGTTGAGATGTTGTTGTTGAGAGGGTTGACTCATAATATTAATTGACAATGGACAATGGACAATGGACAATGGACAGTTAGATATCGCTCTCCTATCAACTGTCAACTGTCCACTGTCAACTGTCCACTGAATTTATGGGCTACTCTCATAATTTGTCCCGCTAACATTGCTGCGCCAAAACCATTATCAATATTGACAACTCCAATCCCTGCTGCACAAGAATTTAACATGGTTAAAAGAGGGGCAAGTCCACCAAAACTAGCACCATAACCAATACTAGTAGGAACAGCAATTACTGGGCAATCTGCTAAACCTGCAACGACACTGGGTAATGCTCCTTCCATGCCAGCAACGACAATTAAAACATTGGCTTGGGCAATTATATGGCGATGACTGAGTAAGCGATGAATTCCGGCTACGCCAACATCCCAAAGACGTTGCACTTGAAACCCACAAAGTTCGGCGGTAATTGCGGCTTCTTCTGCTATTGGTAAGTCTGATGTGCCAGCACAGATTAAACCGATAATTCCAGGATATTTGGGTTGAATTATGTCAGGAGTAATGGCACAAATTCGGGCTGTTGAGTAGTAGCGAATGCCGGGAACTTTTTTGAGGAGTTTGGTAAATACTTCTGGTTCAATTCTGGTTGCCATGACTATGGGATTATGTAGCCTCATTGCTGTCATAATTTGAGCTATTTGCTCTGGGGTTTTTCCTTGTCCCCAAATGACTTCGGGAAAACCTGTTCTTAAGGTACGATGATGATCTATCTTGGCAAAGTCTTCGATTGGTTCAAATGCTAAGTTTTTCAGTTTTTCTAATGCTATGTCTGGGCTAATTTTCCCATCGGCGACGGCTTTTAGTAGATTTTGTAAGGATTCTGGTTGTGTCATGTTGTTGGTTGTTAGTTATTTGTTGTTGGTTGTTGGTTATTTATTATTTATTCTTGCTTGTTTCTCATTCCCTATTCCTTATTTTCTATTCAATGCTTCTCGGATCGGTTCTACGATTCTCTATTTTCTATTTTTCATTCCCTATTTCTTGTAAAAACTCAACAAAATCAAACTAATCTCAAGGAGCCAATGATGACAAATTTACCATAAAGTTTAGTGCGGATACCGTAAACTTCTACATTAATTAAACTACTATCTTTTCGCTGTCCAATGAATCTAGAAGATAGGCTTTTATTTTGTCCTGTTATACATAGATTGATTTGCTCAGATACAATCTTGCGGTTGTCAGCGGCAACTAGTTCGATGACTGATTCTAAGGAGATGAGTTCCCCGAAAGTATAACCGAAAATATCAGCTAACATGGGACTAACATAAAGAAAGTTTCCTTCACCAAAAAGGATGTACATACCAAATAAAGATAATTCTCCTTCATTTGATAATTTTTCAGTTATTTTGGGGGATAATTCTGGGGAAGATAATCCTGTTTTTGTTAAGTGTAAATGGTACTCATTAGAAAGTTGAGCATGATCGAGAATTAATGATATGGGTTCAGCAATAGTTTCTATTAAATGAACTAATTCTGGTTTAAAATATCCCTTTTTTACATGGGTGAGAGTGATAATTGCTAAGACATTTTTGGATTTGAGAATAGGAATGGATAGTGCGGAACGGGCAGTGTAGGGTTGATTGGGTAGGGTAAACCAACGATCGTCTTTCATGGTATCGTTAATTAATCCAATTTGGCGATGGCGATATACCCAGCCAGCTAAACCTTTATCGAGGACTTCTCCAATAAGTCTTTGTTTTTGTCCGCGCATTGTTGCACCGCGAGCTAGAATACTTTCGCTGACGATACCATTAGTATCAAGTAAAAACATGCTACAAGATTCTGCTTTGGTTAACTTGCGGGTAATCTCCACAATTTGTTGTAATAAAACTCGGATCATTAGGGTACCGCTGGCGGTTTGCATTGTGGTGGCAAAGGTTTTGAATAGTTTCCTTTGGGCATCGAAAGCTAGTTTAGTCATTTTCAGTTTAACTACTTGTTCCCGCAGTAAAGCTAATTCCTGAATCAGCTCTTCTTTTGATTTGTTGATATCGTCCATTTTTTGTTTCTGTTTAGGGAGAATAGGGGGAAAGAGAATGATGAAAAACTGGGCTTCTTTCAGTTGCCTTAACTACCATTCTGGTGTTTCCCTCAACAGAAACAGGATGTTGGGGATTACTAAATCGGTGTTTGAGGAGCCATAAGGTTTTCATCAGAATGATTTTATCTCTTAGCTGGTCTATATCTGATACCATTACCTATTGTTGTTGAAATCATACCCTTGTGCAAAGCGGCTCTAATTCTCATCCATCAAAACCTGCGCCAAAGTTGCCAAATCAACGATGGCGGATTGCCCCTGCCAAGACTGGGTTAGCAAAAAAACTTGCTTTAAGTAACAGACTTTCGCCTCTCCTCGCCCAATTCCTGATTAATCGAGGTATCGAAACGCAAGAGGAAGCCAATATCTATTTGAATCCGGAATCTCAGGTGATGCCGCCACCGATTGAGGAGTTTCCGGATTTGGCAATTAGTGTGGATATCCTGAAGGGGGCGATCGCAAATTGTGAAAAAATTGCTATCTGTGGTGATTATGATGCGGATGGTATGACTAGCACTGCTTTGTTACTCCGGGCACTGCGGTGGTTGGGGGCGGATGTGGATTATGCTATCCCCAGTCGGATGAAGGATGGTTATGGGATTAATAAGCGGATTGTTGAGGAGTTTGCTAATGAAGGGGTGGGGCTAATTCTGACTGTTGATAATGGTATTTCTGCCCATGAAGCGGTATCGAGAGCGGTAGAATTAGGGATGACGATTATTATTACAGATCATCACGATTTACCACCTCAGTTACCGGAAGCTGATGCTATCCTTAACCCGAAACAGATTCCCGAATCTTCTCCTTACCAAGGTTTGGCTGGTGTGGGTGTGGCTTATGTATTAGCCATCGCATTGGCACAAGAAATGGGAAAAATTAAGGGATTGACAACTCAATTATTAGAATTATTTACATTAGGAACTATTGCGGATCTCGCACCGTTAATTGGAATTAATCGTCGCTGGCTAAAGCGCGGCTTAAAACTACTACCTAAATCAGAATTAACTGGAGTCCAGGCATTAATTCAAATTAGTGGGGTTAGTGAAGAACAAAAAGAATTAAAGCCAGATGATATTGGGTTTAAATTAGGACCGAGAATTAATGCAGTTGGACGTTTAGCAGATCCGCAAATAGTCATAGAATTACTAACTACTACAGATCCCGGTATCGCTTTAGAAAGGGCGATGGAGTGCGAAGAGATAAACCATACACGCCAGCAACTTTGCGAAGAAATCGAAAAAAACGCGATCGCACTCATCGAAGATACTCCAATCAATTGGCAGGAACAACGAGTATTAGTTATAGTGGAACAGGAATGGCATCACGGAGTAATTGGTATTGTTGCCTCCCGTCTAGTTGAACGTTATGGCGTACCTGTATTTATTGGTACTTACGAAGGTGAAGATTTGCAGCATATAAGAGGTTCAGCTCGTGGTATTCCTGAATTTCATGTCTTTGAAGCTTTACAATTCTGTCATGATTTACTTGAAAAATATGGCGGACATAAAGCTGCTGGTGGCTTCTCTTTACCTAGTGAAAATCTCAGTAAATTTCAAGAATCTCTCAGTAAATTTGCTCATCAATGTCTCGAAACCGAACACCTAAAGCCCCTAATTGAAATCGATGTGGAGGCCAATTTTTCTCAAATAAACTCTCATCTTTATCAACAAATAGATACCATTCACCCCTGCGGCATTGGTAATCCAGATCCAATTTTTTGGACACCCAACGTGCGAGTCGTGGATCAAAAACTTGTCGGTAACCGACACCTCAAACTTACTCTCAGTCAAGATAACCAACCCAATCAAATCCAAGCCATTGCTTGGCGTTGGGGCGAATACTTCCCCATTCCATCGCGAGTAGATATCGCCTACAAATTGCGGGAAAATAACTGGAATGGTAATATTAATGTCGAGTTAGAATTAGTAGGAATTAGACCTAGTAGTGCAGCTCCCTTACCACCAAAGAAAGCCGAATTTTACTACAACAACCGTCGCTACACCTGTAGCTTATGGGAATCTCTAGATGAATTAAGAATAAAAAATCCTGAAGGGAAAGTCTTAGCAATTCAAAAAGGACAGAAAATTGGATTATTAGGGTTTTCTAGGGAAGATGCCCAAGAGATTGATGTAACGAAATCTCCCTATTTTCAATTGATTAAAGCGGCAACTAGTGCTTTAAAAGCATAAAGAAATTGCTAATGGCTAATCGTCAATAGCTAATGGCTAATTGTAAATTGCGAAGGGAACAGAAAAGTCCAAAATTACCCTTTCTCCGGGCTAAGGCTTACCAATTGCCCATTAACCATTAACCATTAGCCATTAACCATTAGCAATGAAGTATTAAACCTGAGTTCGACGAAAGAGCCGAAGCTGAAAACCAGTAAACAAGAGCTTTACAGCATTT
>DOIX01000281.1:543-945 GCA_003511885.1 Cyanobacteria bacterium UBA11153 | reverse complement strand
CCGAACTCCGAACTCAGGTTATTAAAGATCCCCTTTGAAAGCAGCTAGTGCGAAAATAACCACCGGACCTGCAAGTAAAACTAAGGCTAACATCGTTAACTGAGCAATCAACACCCAATTGATGTCACTCAAAAAGCCCAGACTCAGAGCTAATAAATCCATCTTTCTTTTGTCCTCCCGAATTAACCCAATAATTGATAGGTAAACTGAAAATCTGTAGCTTAGATTTTACTGGCTAATTGCCCCTGTTTTTAAAAAACTTCACAAAAGTATACAAAAAGTAATAAAAACAGAGACAAACTAGATCGGACGCAAAAACCCGCTAAACTAGGTATAGTGGGAATTTTTCGCCCCTATCTAAAGTAATGGCAACTTGGCTTTGTGTAAAGCAATGTGGCGCGT
>DOIX01000281.1:0-234 GCA_003511885.1 Cyanobacteria bacterium UBA11153 | reverse complement strand
GAAGGGGGATGGTGCGTCAACTTCGATCCTATCACCCGCGAATGTCGCATCTATCCCAACCGTCCCCGCTTCTGTCGGGTGGAGGCAGATGTCTTTCATGAGATGTACGGCATAGCAGCGGAAGATTTAAACGATTTTGCGATAGAGTGCTGTCAGGAGCAAATCGAGGGAGTGTATGGCGATCGCAGTTTGGAAATGTTACGGTTTGAGCGTGCTATCCGCTAAACACTGGAC
>DOIX01000087.1 GCA_003511885.1 Cyanobacteria bacterium UBA11153 | reverse complement strand
AACAGTTTGATTTCCATCCAGTAATTGTCAACTGTCCATTGTCAACTGTCCACTGCTATAGGATTGTATATGCCGTTGTGGTTGAATATAACGAAAGAAAGCAAGGGAAATTAACCTCAAGATTATAAAGTTCAGCAATCTCTAAACCTCTCAATTCAATTCTTGCCTTTGTTCTGATTTCGACTCGCTTCCCAACCCAGCAAAACGCTCTTACGCTCCCATCCCCATCGGAAACCACCCAACTCACCAGATTCCCGAATCACTCGATGGCAAGGAATTAGATACCCCACCGGATTACTCCCTAATGCGTTACCGACGGCTCTAGCAGCCGTTGGGCGATCCATCGCTTTCGCTAAACCCTGGTAAGTTGCGATCTCTCCAAACGGAACTCTCAAAAGCGCACGCCAAACTTGAATTTGGAAATTAGTTCCTTTCACACAAAGAACCAAGGGTTTGCTGCTGTTGGCTGCAATTGGATCGAAAATGCGATCGCGGATATCTTGAGTTGTTTGTCGATCCTGTATGATTTCAGCATTTGCCCACTCCAAGCGGAGAATATGTTCAGCAGCGTCTTTGCCAACTTTATCGAGGAAATGAAGATTACAAATACCACGTGGAGTCCTTGCAATCAGGCATTCACCAAAAGGGGTTTGATGAATGCCATACCAAATTTGTAACCCGATGCCCCCTGCCTTAAACTCACCGGGTGACATGGCTTCCAACTTCACAAACAGATCGTGTAAACGCCCTGGACTGGATAACCCAACATCTACAGTGAGATCTAACAGGCTAGCTGTCTCAGCTATTTTTGATTTTGCATATTCTACTGTGAGATATTGCAAGAAACGCTTGGGGCTGATGCCTGCCCATCTTGTGAATAGCCGCTGAAAGTGATACTCACTCAGATGCACCTGTTGAGCGACAGTTGCTAAGTCGGGCTGATACAAATAATTCTGACGCATGAACGCAATCGCTTTGGCTATGCGCTCATAAGTTTCGCTATTATATGTGCTGGTTTCTATCGAGGAATTCATATTACTGGCTGCATCATTGTTCCGTCATGCACTTCTCAATTTATCGATAGCAGAGGTTCAACCCCACCCGTTTCTTGCTGTCTTTCAAGCATCGCAGAAACGTTTCAACTCATCCCCACAGAACGCAATTTCGACCACACCACAGTAAACTGAGAGCAACACCATCTTCATCCCACATTGAATTATGCCGCGTTGGTTTAATACTGCTGGTCCTTGCCGCCCTGACATCCACTACATGGTATCTGCTACCAGTCGCCTCCCCAACCTAGAGAGACTGATTGCTCAGGAAAACTATTTTGTTATCCACGCACCGCGACAAATTGGTAAAACTACCGCCATGCTCAGTTTAGCCAAACAACTAACGGAAGGGGGACAATATACTGCTGTCATGCTGTCAGTTGAAGTAGGCGCACCTTTCAGTCAAGATATTGCTGGTGCAGAAGATGCGATTCTTGGTGCTTGGCGAGATAACATTGCTTTCCGCCTTCCTCCCGAATTGCAACCGCCCGACTGGAGTACGCTGCAATCGGGACAAAAAATTCGGTCAGCTTTACAACTTTGGGCGCAAACATCACCTCGCCCTTTAGTTATATTTATTGATGAAATTGATGCCTTACAAGATTTAGCCTTAATTTCTATCTTACGCCAATTAAGAGATGGTTATCCCAATCGTCCCAAAGCTTTCCCTCAATCAGTTGGCTTAATCGGTTTACGGGATGTGCGCGATTATAAAGTGGCGGCTGGTGGTAGTGACAGACTGAATACTTCCAGTCCTTTTAATATAAAAGTTGAGTCTTTAACACTGCGGAATTTTAATGCACAGGAAGTAGTAGAACTTTGCTCTCAACATACTGAAGATACGGGGCAAATTTTTACACCAGAGAGTTTGCAAAGAATCTACGATCTAACTCAAGGACAGCCTTGGTTGGTTAATGCAATCGCTCGACAAATGACGGAATTTATCGCAGAAGATCCGGCAATTCCCCTGACTGTCGAACACGTCGAACAAGCCAAAGAAATTATCATTCAACGTCAAGATACCCATTTAGATAGTTTAGCAGAACGACTCAGAGAAAATCGAGTCAAAGCAATTATTGAACCAATTTTAGCCGGACAAGAATTACCAGAATCTTCTAATGACGATCGCCAATATCTCGTAGATTTAGGTTTGCTCAAACGAGATCCGGCTGGTGGCTTAGTCATCGCCAATCCCATTTATCGAGAAGTATTGCCGCGAGTTTTAGCTCAAGGACCCCAAGATAGTTTACCAATTATCAGTCCCAGTTGGTTGACACCTTCAGGAAAATTAGATACTCAAGCATTATTGAAAGCTTTTCTGGAATTCTGGTTACAACATGGCGAACCTTTACTTAAAAGTGCTTCTTATCCGGAAATTGCACCGCATTTAGTATTGATGGCATTTTTACATCGGGTGATTAATGGTGGAGGAACCTTAGAAAGAGAATATGCGATTGGCAGGGATAGAATGGATTTATGTTTGCGCTATGGTGAAGTAATATTGGGAATTGAATTGAAGGTTTGGCGCAATCGCAAAGTCGATCCGATTACTAAAGGATTGGAACAGTTGGATGGATATTTGGCGCGATTGGGACAAGATTCTGGGTGGTTGGTGATATTCGATCGCAGAGATAATGCAGCGGAATTGGAAGAGAGACTGAAAACGGAAATTCATACTACTCCAATGGGGCGAGAAATTACAGTTATTCGAGCATGAGTCATGGAATAGCGATCTCCGTCTTCGACTGAACAAGGGATTGAGGAGTGGTCTGTTGATTCCCACCAGGAAGAGATTTGGAGAGGTCTATTGACAAAATTGATGTAAGACTGTATAATCAACCATAACTTATTCAAGATATTTTTACAGCTAGTTTGTTTATTCAACCAATAATAGTGACTAAACAAACTATATATATTACTTGGTTTGATGCTAGCTACATCTTTATCCAGGTTTTTGAAGACATGACAATCTAATTAAAAAGATGATGTTATGAAGTGTACGAAATGTCAAACTGAGAACAGACAAGATGCAAAATTTTGTACAAATTGTGGTCAGTCTTTAACAATTAGTCCGTCTCTCGGTGATGATAGACAGTTTGTCCTTAACCTGATTCAAAATCTCAAGGATTTAGATCGGATCGCCAAGACTTTAGATCTGCCAACACGGGATATTGAAGATGCTTTAGATCAGATTGAAAATCAAACCTTATCTGTTGTAGTGGTGGGTGAGTTTAAGCGGGGTAAGAGTACTTTTATTAATGCCCTGTTAGGTCAAGATGTTCTGCCATCTGACATTCTACCGACAACTGCAACTATTAATCGTGTTGTATTTGGATCTACTCCATCCGCTACTATTCGCTTCAAAGATGGTCAAACTCAATCTATAGCTATAGATCGACTAGCAAACTACGTCACAAAGTTAACTTCAGATGCGGAAACCATATCAAGTAGAGTCCAAGAAGCATTGATTCACTACCCTTTGCACTATTGCCGAAATGGAGTTGAAATTATCGATACTCCTGGTTTAAGTGATGATGACATAATGACGGAAATTACTTTATCCGTTTTACGTCGTACAGAAGTTGCGATCGTGGTTACTTCTGCTATTTCACCTTTCGGGGAATCAGAAGGTATATTTCTGACTGAAATACTTCTAGAACAAGGAATTAACCATATCCTATTTGTGGTGAATGGGATTGACCAATTCGAGCAAACTGAGGATATCGCTCGTGTGATTGAAAACATCACACAGCGAATTAAAAAACATATCCATGACTGGGCAAATAACAAGTTTGGAGAGGGAACGCAAGAGTATAATGCCTATATCAAACGGATGGGTATCCCTCATATTTATGGACTGTCTTCACGGCAAGCTTTGCAAGCTAAACGTGCAGGGGATAAGTCTCTCCTAAAACTTAGTAGGTTTCAAGAGTTTGAAACGTCGCTAAATCGTCTGTTGACAGAAGAACGTCAACGGATCTCGCTGGAAATATCAGTAGAAGGGGCGATTGCTAGTGCTAGTCAAATACTGAATACAATTGAAACTCAGCAAAATTCTCTGGAATTACAACATCAATCATTTACCAATCAGTCCCTCAGCATTTCTGAAAGTGTATCAACACTGCGGCAGCAGAGTCGGGAAAAGTTGAAACATATTGAACAAGGAATTACTAATATTGATGCTGAGATCAAGACAAATTTTCACCCTTTAGATCATCTTCTTAAACGAGTAGCGGAACAGACAATTGATAATCTATCAGTTGATATGTCTCGCGATCTGAATGGAATTACTCGTCATTTTGCAGCTCAGGTGGGAAGTGCTTTGAGAGAGCTAATAGTAACCATAGAATCTGACATAACAAGGATTATCAATCAAGAAACTAGAAAGGAATCATTGAAACTCAAAAATATGATAAATTCTGTCAAAAAACAGATTCGTCAAATTCAAGAGCAATCTTGGCAAATAGGTATGGATTGGACTTTCAACGAGACTGAATATCAGGATCTGCATTAAAATGCAGATCCTGATATTCAGTCTCGGGCAAATTATTTATCTAATATTTTTCCGGTCGATTCTAGTTTATTTTTTATCCAGGAACCAGCTAAAGGCGGCTGGACTATTATCGGGGCAGTAGTAGGATTCTTTATTGGCGGTTTTGGTGCTGTAATTGGAGCTATAATTGGGGCAATTTTAGGCAGACGAAGACTTAAGCAGAGATTCAAAAAATTTTACAAACCTAAAGTATTGTCTGCGATCGAAGCGCAACTAACTTCACAGAATGTTCAGCAGAAGATAAATCAGTTTGTCCTAACAACAACAAGTTATATCCAAACTTCTACGCATAAAGTAAGGGAACAAACTGAGATAGTAATAGATGACATTGAACGAGATATTTCTGCCTTTCAAGGGAAGCGAGATGCAGCAGCTTTAGCCGAACAAAAACGGTTAGAGCAACTCAGATCAGAGATCCAAAAAATTCTTAATGACTCCGATCAGTTATTAAGATCTTTGGATTAATCTCATGGCAACATCAGTCTGTTAAATCAAAATACATTCTTTTGGAGAATTTACCTCATGGAATTTCGTACTAAATCCCCTTTCATCGATCAGAAGCAAGTCGTTATTACATTAATCGCTGATTTAGGGAGGTTGCAAGCTTTTTCTCAAAAGCTGAAATTGGATAGTTCAGTTAAACTCATCGAGGATGTGATTAATCGTGCCAAGCAACAATCTTTCTCAGTAGCTATTGTCGGTGATTTTAATCGAGGTAAAAGTACATTGATTAATGCTCTTTTAGGAGCTGATATTTTACCTTCTGACATTTTACCTTGCTCTGCCACGCTGAATCGTATAACTCATGGGCTTAAACCACAATTGAAGATTAAGTTTAAGGATAGGCGTGAGGAAAAACTGGAAATCGATCGCCTCAAAGATTATGTAACTAAACTTACTGACGAATCAGAAGAAATGGCTAGTACGATTGAGGAGGCTACGATTTACTACCCAATTCGTCACGACAATGTTGAGATCATCGATACACCCGGACTAAATGATGATGATAGTATGACGGCAGTAACATACTCTGTAATCCCCAAGGTAGATGCTGCTGTGATGGTGATGATGGCTCCGGTTGTGTTTGCACAGAACGAAAAGGATTTCCTGGAAAACCAACTAATGACTAACGACCTAGGAAGAGTCATCTTCGTGGTCAATGCTATCGATCGCTGTGAGAGTCCAGAAGAGAAAGAACGCCTGTTAAATAATGCAGTTAATCGTATCAAAAAATATACCTTAAGTCGGGCTGAAGAACAATTTGGTAAAGACTCAGAAGACTATAAAGTCTATATCAGAAAAATTAGTACACCTAAAGTATTTGGGGTTTCAGCAAGACAAGCATTAGCGGCAAAGCTGAATGGCGATCAAGAAGCATTAGTACAGAGTGGTTTCGCTGAGTTTCAGACTGCTTTGGAAGAATTCCTGACAACTGGAGCCGGAGCTGTGGGACTGCAAGTAGCAGTAAATCGAGCAATTGCTTCTGGAAATGAAATTTTGAACTTTATTAACATCCGGGAAAACTCATTGGCAATGGAGCAGGAAGATTTTGATGCTGCTTATCACAAGTCAGTTGCTGAGATTGCTGCTATTCGGGAAAAGAAAAAAGAGGAGATGATCTTGATCGATCGAGCCACAGAGAATGTTCGAGATAATGTCCGACCATTACTCAAGCAGCTAGAAGATAAAATCAAACAAGCCGCAGAACAAACTATCGAGAATACAACAGTTGAGAAGGGTGAACTGCGAAACAAGAAAGCTCTAACTAACAAGCTGGCCAAAGCAGTTTCAAACAGTGTTCAGCATGTTGGGGAACAGATGGCAAATCAAATTCAATCTGAGATTCAGCATGGGTTAGAGCGCGAGATCGATCGTTTGAAAGAGTTTGGTGAATCAGTCAATCAAACCTTGAAACAAATCGAGATGAATTTTGTCGAAGTAGATGCTGATGCTAACCGTAAACTTCGCGGTGGTGGAGAAGCAATTGCTATTGCTGTTTCAGTGTTTACTGGTTTTGGCGGTATCTGGTCAGGTTACAAGAAAGCAGGACTCAAAGGTGCTGCTGTCGGTGGAGCAGGGAGTCTAGCCACATCTTTTGGTGCTGGAGTAGTGATTGCTATGTTAGGATTACCTGTTACTTGGCCTGCAATATTGGCAATTGGAGTAGCATCAATTTTTACAGGAGGATGGCTAACAGATTTCGTTTTCTCCGGCGATCGCATTGAAGCTTTCAAGACTAACTATAAAGAAGCTACTCTCACGCAAATCGAGAAACAGCTTAAATCTAACCCCATCCATCAACAGGTTGAAGAGCAAATTTCTCAAACTTTCGACAGCCTTAAGCAGACTCTTAATCAGGAAGTAGAAGCACTCCTTGATAACACCCAAAATACTTTGTTAGAAATGAGCCGCCAGCGGGGAAGTGACTTGGTGCAAACTGAGACTGAAAGTCGCGAATTGAGTGACATTCGGACTGAGACCGAACGGATTTTGGGGAATGCTCAAAGGCTTTCAGATGAACTAATTCAAATTCTCAGTGTATAAGCCGAAGTTACTTAATACAAATTAACAATGATAGCTTAAATCCATTACTACACAAGGGATTTAAGCTGTCTTCTTTCCTGTCAGTTAACGATTCCGGCTGAGATTTTCATTCAACCCGATCAATCGGTACAAACTCCCACCTTACAATAGAATACCATTATTCCCACTCCACAGTAAACTAAAAGCAACCTCATCTTCATCCCACATTAATTATGCCACGTTGGTTTAATACTGCTGGTCCTTGCCGCCCTGATATCCACTACATGGTATCAGCTACCAGTCGCCTCCCCAATCTAAAGAGACTGATTTCTCAGGAAAACTATTTTGTCATTCACGCACCCCGACAAATTGGTAAAACTACCGCCATGCTCAGTTTAGCTCAACAACTCACCGATAGCGGCAAATATACCGCTGTCATGCTGTCAGTTGAAGTGGGCGCACCTTTCAGTCAAGATATTCCTGGTGCAGAAGATGCGATTCTTGGTGCTTGGCGAAATAATATTAGCTTTCGTCTTCCACCTGAATTGCAACCTCCAGATTTCCCTGTCACTCAGTCAGGACAGAAAATTCGGTCAGCTTTACAACTTTGGGCGCAAACATCACCTCGCCCTTTAGTTATTTTCATTGATGAAATTGATGCCTTACAAGATTTAGCCTTAATTTCTATCTTACGCCAATTACGCGATGGTTATCCCAATCGTCCCAAAGCTTTCCCTCAATCAGTTGGCTTAATCGGTTTGCGGGATGTGCGCGATTATAAAGTGGCGGCTGGTGGTAGTGACAGACTTAATACTTCCAGTCCTTTTAATATAAAAGTTGAGTCTTTAACACTACGAAATTTCAATCTAGATGAAGTAGTAGAACTTGGCGATCAACATACTTCAGATACAGGTCAAGTTTTTACACCAGAGAGTTTGCAAAGAATCTACGATCTAACTCAAGGACAACCTTGGTTGGTTAATGCAATCGCTCGACAAATGACGGAATTCATTGCAGAAGATCCGGCAATTACCCTAACTGTAGAACACGTCGAACAAGCCAAAGAAATTATTATTCAACGTCAAGATACCCATTTAGATAGTTTAGCAGAAAGATTAAGAGAAAATAGAGTTAAAGCGATTATCGAACCGATTTTAGCAGGTTTGGAGCTGGGAAATGTCCCCAATGACGATATTCAATTTTTAATTGATTTAGGTTTATGCAAAATGGATAGTCTGGGTGGATTAACTATATCGAATCCAATTTACCGTGAAGTTTTACCTCGCGTGTTAACCGTAACGCCCATGGCTTCATTGCCGCAAATCGCACCGAGTTGGTTGACACCTTCAGGAGAATTAGATACTCAAGCTTTATTGAAAGCTTTTTTGGAATTCTGGTTACAGCATGGCGAACCTTTACTTAAAAGGGCTGCTTATCCGGAAATTGCACCGCATTTAGTATTGATGGGATTTTTACATCGGGTGGTTAATGGTGGA
>DOIX01000086.1:581-11084 GCA_003511885.1 Cyanobacteria bacterium UBA11153 | reverse complement strand
GAAGACTTTCTCAGCAAACCCTATCTATAGCGATATTTCCTGCGAAGCGCTTTCAGCCCTGTGTCTTTAGACTAGGGCTGAAAGCGACTCTCTTTGTAAGTCCTGACAAATTCAATTTTCAGGATGAGGATTTTCCAGTTGGAGGAGAGCAGAGTGAGCAACAGCTAAACTGAAACGGACTTGCTCAACTACAGATAACTTTGTCCATTCTACAGGTTGGACAATCAATTCTAGATTTTGGATAGGGGTATCTGGCATACTGCGCATCGCATAGGCCCAAGGACGTGCTAACATGAGCAAATCATCTTCACTCCAGTTAGGTAACAAAGGTTTGACGCAGCTCACAAGTCTATCTGCCAGGGATAAATTACTCTGAGCCATTTTTTGAGCCTCCCTCGCAATCGCATTTAGCCATTCTTCTGGGCAACAATTGGCAAACCTTTCGGCTAAATAAGACTTTAAGCTATCTGTCGAAGGAGATACCATAGATGAAAAGCACTTGTGCAAATTATTGAATAAAGCCTGAGAATTAAATGCCACCTCTTCTTCATCTGGCACATAGTCTCGCCAGCATCCTGCTTCAATTTCTTCAAAATAGCTGTATGCTAATGCTTCAGAGGGATTCCAAGGATAACAATCATCTTGTGAGATTAAGAGTGCCTCTAGTATTTCTCCGTGTATTTGACTCACAGTATCCTCATCATTTTGGTATTGAATAGGCTGGCTTGTCATAATGCCTCTCCTCGACTTTTATGTAGATGAAACCTGACATGGATAACTACATCGGCATCCTCATCAGTTCCGTAACTGTTAATAAAATAGTTTATCTTAGCGTTTCTTTCTGGTTATGGGGGGTGTAGACAGTTGAGGTGGTTGCACAGGAGGAGCAAGGGAGACAAGGGAGACATGGGAGACATGGGAGACATGGGAGACATAGGGGAAATTTTTTTTGTCTTTCCCTAGCCCCTAGCCCCTAGTCCCTAGCCCCTAGTCCCTAGCCCCTAGCTATATCTCCCATCATCTCCTGTGCCATTGCGGCAACGAGACGATTGGGATCCTGTTTTATTTTGGGTAATAACTCGGCACAAGTACGAGGGGATGCTACTTTTAAATAAACTAAAACAGCTTCTCTGACAAAACCTGTGGGATGGCACAGACAGATGAGGGTGGCTTCGGATTTTAAACTAATATGAGCTACTCTAGCTAAATGAAAACAACAGGCTAAAGTCCAGTCTGAGAGAAAATCTCGTACTTCAATTAATCGACGCAAACGATTTCCAATACTCATTGGTTGATAAGGTACTAAATCGACTAGGTAAGCCAATTTGTCAGGAGTGGAACATCGGTCTAAAATTCCTAAAAATACCTGTTTGGTGGGGATATCTATAGTATTATCTAAAATTTCTAAACCTAGGGCAATATCGGATGATGAAGTGGGGGTATAATGCCATCGGGATTCCGAGCCTAAATTATAGGTAGCGGCTTGAATTGCGCTGGCTGGATAAAGAAACTTCATCAACAAGAAACATCTTTCTAGGATATCACTTTGCTGTTCCTCTATTGCGCGTCTCAATAAGTCGGCTTCTTGGAGAGCAAATTTTTCCGGTGTTATATCGACAAGAGCCGCATAAAGTTCACCAATAATTCGTAATTCTTCTTCAATTAATCTTTCGATACCGCTTCTGCCTAATTTATCTAGTAGTGCTTCAATTCCTACCTCATGAGGGACTTTAAGTAAAGCGCGTAAAATATCTCGACGTGTTGTACCCCAACTGATGACGGTGTTTTCTACTAGTTGATTGAGGGATTCTGGTGTCTGGATTTCAGCCAGTGCTATCCATACTTGTAATTTTACTAAATCCGATGTAAGATGCGACTTGGTGTCGGCTGCGCGAATCCCTTTTTCTCTGTCTTTGTTGGGGCTAATCAAGTCTACTAATAAGGGAATGGCATCATTTTTCAAGCGCACTAGGGCATGACGAGCTGCTTCGCGGGTGGATTTATAATACAATCCCTTAATTATGGAAGGATAATATTCTTCTAAGTGAGTTGCTGCAATAACATCTAGCAAGGCACAACGTACCCGTAATGAATTATCCTGTAATAAATTTGGGACGTAAAGTCGGAGGGCTTGCAAATATTCTGCATCTCCTAAAGCACGGGTACTCATGAGCCTTTCTTTTTCTTGTTTTGAGGTGAGCATCCGCCGTAATATATTGGTAGCTTCGGCTTTTTCAGCGGGCGTGCCTCGACGTAAAATTAGAGATGCGGCTATGGCTCTGACTGTGGGATCGACTATGGGATTGAGATAAGGTTTAATCTTGGAAATATCTAATTCTGGTTGGGCTAACCAGATATAGCGCAATGCTAGACTGAGAACTTCTGGTGGTGGATTTTGCTCTATCAATAGCTCCACATGATTTAGATAAGCTGGGTTGGGATTCTCTAGCATTGCCTCCAAACTCTGGCACTGCAAAGTTACCGATAAATTAGATAATAATGGTGCTAAAACTTGACTGACATTCTTGGGATCTATTTGAGATAATAGTTGAATACAGGCGCGTTTATCTATTTCTGTACCGGGCTTTTCTAATCTTTCTACTACGGCACGTTTAAATGCCCGTAAATCTACATCGGCAAAACCTAAACGCCCTTGTTCGGCATTTTGTACTAGTAAGCTAACATAACTCGATCGCATTAACCAAGCGCTGAAGAGCCAAACTAATGATAAAATCACGATCGCGGATATAAATACTGTACTTTGCCAGATTGCTCTTGTTGCTTCTGAGGAGTTTGGTAATGCCCAATGTAATAGCCAAATACTGGCTAACATGGCAATTCCGGTAATGCCAGTTGTTGTCGGCTCGGCAATTCCCTGTACTTTGGTTTGAACTGAATTCCGCATCTTTTCCGGTATGGGTTGAAAGAGGGATGGCTCAATTCCGGCAATTAAGGTATAACGGAGTAATTCGTCAATAAATCTCAGAAATATTAAACCGACAAATAACCCTGTCACTATTTTCGGGACTTCGATAAAGTTACCGCATAATCGAATCAGAAAATCGAGACATCCACTCAAGGTAATTAAACCGAAAAATGCCAAGGCTCCTGGTAACATCATCGCCGCCACAAACACACCCATCTTTTCAATGGCACGGCTGGAGATAAACCATTGAGATGTTAATTCAAATAGTCCGACAATCCCACTAAATAATCCCAAAAATCCAGCGATATCTGAAGCATCTAAATTTTCTTCTAATTGTCCCATATACTGAAACTCTACTAGAAGATACAGAGCTTCACCCAAAATAAAGAAACTAAATAAAGGAATGATATATCTTTTTAAAAGTCCTGTTGTACCCCCCACTTTAAATTCTTGTTCTTCTTCCTCCCAATCTAATACAGGAGAATTGGGAAAAGCTTGAGGATAACGCTGAGTCAAATAAAATAAAGTTACCCCTGCTAAAAGCATCGCCAACGCCGCCACAATCAAAACATTTTGAATATCCTCAACTACTAACAATAAAAAAGGCAAAGAAAAACCAGAAATGACATCTGCCACCAACAATCCCGAAGAAATAATCGGGTAAGTGCGCTTAATCTCTCGAATATTAAATAATTGATTAGCGGCAACCTGAGAATTAAGATCGTTGAGTACTTCTACAGCATCCATCCACAACCGCAATAGAAAAATAGTTCCCATCGCAATCAACCCATCGAAATACCCAACTCCCAAGCCCAAGCGGAATATTAATAAAGGTACACCAGTCAGGAGCGCGATCGCAACTAAAACCTGTCTCAGAGGCATCCAACTTTGCAGCCAGGAATATAATACCCCTAATCCGGAACACATTACGGCACTGGCAATGTAAATTAAAGGTAACCCTTTAGCTCCATATTTATCTAAAAATAATGCAGTAGCACTATATTCAAACCACAATAATCCTACAGAAGTAGCTGTATAAAATACGAACATCATTAATGTTCGTTCACCTTCTTCCGGACGAAGATTTACCAAATTGAGAATTTTTCGTACCCAGCCACCCTGAGATTGAGTACGATGAAGGAGTTTCATTTTTTAGTGGTTATTTATTGGTTGTCTGTGGTTATTTCTTGGCTATTGGCTATTTTTTGTTAGTATTTGCTTGTTTGTTTTTAGTCTTTTTGGGCAGATAACCAATAAAAAATAACCATTTTTTGCTTTTTTAGTCTTTGGTTGTTAGTTTTGATTCGTTCTTCAAATAGCCAACAACCAACAAGAAATAACCAATAACCAACAAGAAATAACCAATAACGAATTATACCTTTTTAGGAGAAAACAACATCATCATATTCCGCCCTTCTCGTTGCGGAGATGGTTGTACTTCGGCAAATTCTTTCAAATCACCTGCCATCCGTTTGAGCAACGCCTCAGCCAAGTCACTGTGTTGAATTTCTCTGCCTCGGAAAGTAATCGTCGCTTTTACTTTATCACCATCTTTGAGAAAGCGCATAGCTTGATTAACACGTACCTGATAATCGTGTTCTTCAATGGTATAGCGCATTTTTACTTCTTTTACCTCAGAAGTATGCTGCTTCTTTCTAGCTTCTTTGGCTTTCTTCTCTTGCTCAAATTTATATTTCCCGTAGTCTATAATACGACATACAGGCGGATCGGCCTTGTCACTCACTAAAACAAGATCTAATTCTTTTGCCTCAGCTAGACGCAAAGCCTCTTGAGAGGAGATTATCCCCAGTTGCGCCCCATCGGTATCAATTACCCGAAGCTTGGGAAACCGTATTCTTTCGTTAATCTGAGGTAAATCTCGCGGACGTTTTTTATCATTCACAGGCGTTTGTTTGATTTTTAGTATCGGTTGGCTGAATCAAGAGCAGGTTGAGTTGAGATTTTGCACTGGCGACAGAAACCGGGTTTCTGGCGATTTTTCTCACTTTATCCAGATTTTGGTACAGAAACCCGGTTTCTGAGGAAGAGACTGAAGCCCTATTTCCTTGTGGATGGTGCAAGATATCAATGGGATGTACTTGCCATTGTACTGATTTCGATCCACTTTCGTCTTAATTCAAAGAATGGGGGAGTGGCGAGTAGGGTGTGGGAAGTAGGGTGTGGGGAGTAGGGAGAGATTTAAAACTCATTCCTCATTCCTCAAAACTCTCTCCCCACAGCCCATTCTCTCGGTTAAAATAGAACAGACTTTTCCAGATGGGCGTTTTGCGATCGAAATCTATGTCTTGGCAACAACGAGTCGGTAGTCAACGAGACTGGGTTTGGCGCGGCTGGCAAATCCGATATACTTATTTTCGCCCTGTGCTAGAGGTGCCATCTGCTTTGCAGCAGCGCAAGCTATCGCAATCCCTATCCCAATCTATATCCCAAACTATATCCCCAACTATACCTGTGATGCTACTCCATGGGTTTGGCGGTTCGATTGGGCATTGGCGTTACAATTTGCCTGTCTTGGGTAAGTATCACGGAGTTTACGCTCTGGATTTACTGGGTTTTGGGGCATCGCGCAAGGTTTGGACTGACTATAATATTAACCTTTGGGTGGACCAGGTTTATGATTTTTGG
Organism: Cyanobacteria bacterium UBA11153; assembly: GCA_003511885.1. GTDB lineage: Bacteria > Cyanobacteriota > Cyanobacteriia > Cyanobacteriales > Coleofasciculaceae > Limnofasciculus. Next base: position 5,512 of record DOIX01000086.1, on the reverse strand, counting down.
CGCACTTTTATTGGTGTGCCTATGGTTTTGGTTGGCAATTCCCTTGGCTCCCTTGTTTCTCTGACTGCGGCGGCTACTTATCCAGAAATGGTTGGGGGATTGGCTTTGATTAATTTACCAGATTTGGAGATGTCAGAGGAGGCAATTCCGGCTCTGTTACGTCCTATTGTATCTAGGATTGAAGGTACGGTTGCTTCTTTTGCTTCTCCTATCCTGTTTAAGGCTATTTTTGCTCTCGTGATTCGCCCTTCATTGGTGGGAAAATTTGCCAGAATCGCTTACGCTAACCCAGAGGTGATTACTGATGAGTTGGTGGATATTTTTACTGAGCCTGCTTTAGATGCTGGGGCGGAAACTGCTCTGAGTGCTTTAGTCAAAGGTAAGACTTCCAGGAAGTTTGGTCGCAGCGTCAAATCAATTTTACCTCAATTAGAGATACCTCTTTTATTAATTTGGGGTTTGCAAGATAGGGTGATTCCTCCCCAGCTAGCACGTAAGTTCGTGGCGATGAATCCTAAGTTAGAATTGGTTGAGATTGAAAATGCAGGTCATTGTCCCCACGATGAATGCCCGGAAAGAGTCAATCAGATTCTCTTAGACTGGATTGGCACCCGCTGCTTTCCTCAACAAAACTTTAAATCTTCCTCCCTCCCCAGCTAAATTTCCTGAGCTAAAATAAAATTATCATTAGACATCTCCAGAAACTAGGTTTTGATCTAGACAGGGTAAAGGTTTGAGATTGTTTTTTACCAGATGTCTATTGACAACCAGGTGTGGACTTTTAAGTTTTGTAAAAATTTCTCAATCTCTAAAATTATGAAACCCTCTGATATTGAAGATACTTTGCCTTGGACACCCGAAGCCAAAGTAAAATTGAAAAAGATTCCCTATTTTGTCCGCCCTCAAGCCCGACAGCGGATTGAACATTTAGCCCGTGAAGCTGATTTGGATGTAGTTACTGTGGAAATTGTTGAAAAGGCGAGAGTTGAATTTGGACAATAAACATCGCAGTTGACAGTTGACAATGGACAGTTGACAATGGACAATGAAGACCTGACAGCAGGGTGGTCTGAATAACTATTACTGAATAACTATTAACTGTCAACTGTCAACTGTCAACTATCAACTGTGCGGCTGCACCAGTCTAACACGCGATTCCATGCCCACCAGCGATCGCAATCTCCGTATTGACGTTGGCAGGATTTGCTGCTGATATAGCCTACGTGTCCGCCATGCTGGGTTAAAATTAAGTCAATTTCTGGATTAGTCGCACAGGCTGCTTCCATATCTGGGATAATTGCTGGATCGAACATGGGATCGTCGGCTGGATATAAAATTAAGGTTGGTTTTTTGAGATGAGGTAATAGGGCAAGAGCATTACTGGCATCGTAGTATTCTTCTACTGATGAGAATCCCAGTTTTTTAATGACTAATTCTTTATCAAAATTCCAGATAGTATTGGCGCGTTTAATTGCTTCAGGATCGATGGCTTCTAGATGATAGCTATGAATGTGCCAAGCGAGTTTTTTTAATTGTCTGGCAATGGCGGCTTCTATGTGTCTGCCAAATGGATGATTTTCCAAATAATAAAGGGAACGTTTGGAATCTAAACTAGGACATATTACTGCCCCTCCCGCAATTTCTGATTCATCTAAGTCTAAATCTTTTCCCCACATCGATACTGTTTGTCCAGCTTTAATCGCCCATAATGTTAATTGTCCCCCTAAAGAAAATCCTGTAAACCAAAAAGGTGCGGGACAACCCATGGCTTTGGCTTGTGCCGCAATCCTCACAAAATCTTCGCCCTCATACAAGCCATCTGATGTTAATGTAGGCGATAATTCCGCTGTTTTGCCGTGGGCACGCCAATCAAATAAAACTACTGCATAACCGCCAGCAAATGCTTTCCTCCCTAATATTCTCAAAAACCATTGGTTATGCAAATCTCCAGTAATTCCATAAGTACCAATAATTGTACCTTTAGGATTTTCTGGCATAGCAACAATCCCAAAAATTGGCACGCCATCCGCACCGATAAAGATTTTTTCCTGGTAACATGGTTCCGGATGAGGAGTAGTAGCTTCCCAATTACGGTGAGCCTTAAATGCAATATAGAGGGTCATTTTAAGACCATTTCTGAGAAACCAAGGCGGATTGTAGGTATATTGAGACATAAAGGGAAGAAATTGCGATCGCAATTTGGTTATAGCAGCACAAATATAGATTAGGACATTCTCTTTGGGCTTATTCCCCCTGAATAAGGCAGGGCTGTTTCATTTTCGGTTGAGAAATTGCCTCCCAGGGGGGTAGAGGGAGGGGAGCAGGGGAGAATGAGGGTTTTTCGTAATAATTAATTCCTTTGCTAATCTTCGTCCTCAATTGTAGCTGTGGGGTTAGCTAACAGTTATTGTATGACAGCGATCGCAAAAAAATCCGATCGCGATCGCTATCATTTAGTGACAGGCATCCGGAAATTGGCAGGAGGACTTCCCGATAATTAACAATGTCAACTGATAGGGGTCGAAAAATATGCAAGTTTGTGATGCTTCGGGAGCGCGAAGGGATGACTTCATCCGCCATCAAAACCGAAACTTGACTTCTTCGAGGCAAAAACAGATAGAAGTCAAGTGTAGCCCCCTCAAAATTCGCCCTGATGAACTCCTTAGACAGTATGCTTCAGGAGAACGTGATTTTCGTGGAGTCAACCTCAGCGAGGAAACCCTCAACAAAGCCAACCTCAGCGGCGGAAACTTCAGTCAGGCAAATCTTACGGCTGCTGTACTAGAGAAAGCCAACCTCACAGGCATCAACCTCAGCCAAGCCGACTTAACAGGAGCCAAGTTAAAAAGAGCCGAGTTAATTTGGGCGAATTTGCGAGGAGCAAACCTGCAAGGAGCAAACTTACGAGGAGCAGACTTAACGGGAGCAGACTTAACTGGAGCCAACCTCACCGGAGCAGATTTAGGCGGAGCAATATTACCAGATGGCTCAATTGTCTTCAGTAGCAAATCAGCTCATTTACTAAACCTTTCCCGGCAAAGGTCATCTTATCAAAACATCTAACCTGAGTTCGGAGTTCGGAGTTCGGAGTTCGGAGTTCGGAGTTCGGAGTTCGGAGTTATAGCAGCTTAACAAAAAACCAATAACCAACAACCAATTACAAGATCAAAACTGGGGTAGTAGAGGAAGTAAGAGCGTGATGAAATAATAAACCAAAGGCGCTGTGAAAATATAACTGTCAGAACGATCTAAAATACCTCCATGACCAGGAATTAATTGTCCGGAATCCTTAACACCAGCATCTCGCTTCATCATTGACTCAGTTAAATCGCCCAATAAACTGGCGATCCCAATTGTTGCCCCCAATATTGCGCCAGCTAGTTGCCAACTTGCCCACTGCAAATACCAAGCACCAGCCATTGCCACCGCAATGCTACCCGCCAAACCGAAAATTGCTCCTTCAACTGTCTTTTTTGGACTAATATTAGATAGGGGGGTGCGACCAAAAAACTTACCGAAAACATAAGCACCAATATCAGCCGCCCAAATACAACTAAAAGCTAATAGAGTGGCAGTTAACCCCAGAGGTAATTCCGTTACATTTGCCCAAGAATTAGGCCAATATCCACCTAAAGGCAGATAACTCGCATTGGCAGTAGCATTCAATGGCAAGGAGGAAACTCCATCTAAACCCACCCGCAATCGCACCCAATAGCTGGGCAAATAGCCACAATAAAGCAAACCCAAAATTGAAGCAGCAATATCAGCGATTGTTGCCATTTTAGGTTGAAACAGAAGATAGAAACAAATAAAAGTTCCGACAATCGGAAAGACTGCATCTGTCAGAGTAGGAGACACTGAAGATGTTACCAGTAGTAACAAACTCAAGATGATGGTAGTTTTGGTAGCTGGTGCAATTCCTTTAGCTTGCACTAGCTGAAAAAATTCCAATCCACCTAGATAGACGAGGATAGAAAAACCAAGGGTAAAGTACCATCCGCCAGCCAGTAACACTGCTATCGCTATGGCGATTGCCACAATTGCACTAAAAATTCGAGTCCAAGGCATAAATAATAGGAGTGCTGAAAATAAGAAAGTTGTCTCCAACAGTCGATATAGGGCAGATTGCAGGTTGATTGAGTATATTTCAGAAACCCGGTTTCTTGAAGAAACCGGGTTTTTCTGTACCTCACGTACCTGAAAATTACTGTAAGTCAGAAATTTAGCGATCGCAGAATTAATTCTACAGCAAGAAGGACTATCCAGAAACCTGGTGTATTTTTCTTTAGTCCAATTTCTCACCACTGAGGATAAAAATGGGATTAACCGCCGCAAAAGTTTGGCTACTCCCTCTAGTTTCCAAGCGATTGACAGAAGATTGCACGACTTCAATATTACGGGCATGTAATTCGGCAAAGCCTTCGGAAAGGGCATAGAGATTTTCCAGATTAGCCGCAGTCGCAACTACTCTGCCTTCAGGCTGCAAGTAATGCCAAACCTCCTGAAGCATGTTTTTAATTGGCTTTCCTCCTTCAATGAAGACGCGATGAGGCTGCCATGGTATATCTTGAAGACATTCTGGTGCGGATCCTTCTATAATTTCTACATTGGTTACGCCGAAGCGATCGCAATTCCGTCGTACTAGGTTGGCGACTTCCTCATCCCTTTCGATGGCAATGATTTTTCCTTGCGGGCAGAGGAGTCCAGTTTCTACGGGAATTGTACCTGTTCCTGCCCCAATATCCCATAATAATGAGTCGGGTTGCAGTCGCAGGGCAGATATGATTAATAATCTTACTTCTCTTTTACTGAGAGGAATACCAGGTAATCTTTCAAATAGTTCATCAGGTATCCCTGGGGTAATATAAGGCCAAAGTTTAGTCATTATTAATTGCTAATTTCTAATTGCTAGTTGCTAATTGCTAATTGCT
>DOIX01000086.1:0-313 GCA_003511885.1 Cyanobacteria bacterium UBA11153 | reverse complement strand
AACCATTAGCGATTAGCAATTAGGGATTATCTAATCATCCATGATAGTTGATGGGGATTAACTCTTGGTCAACTTAACAACTTTTAAAGTTTTGAGGGTGCGATCGCTACAACCTGTTATATTAGCTCCTAAGCTCTGGACTTTTTGCAGGTACTCAATTGTGCCTTGCTCGATTCTCTCTCCCGGTATGATGATGGGGATCCCTGGAGGGTAGGGAGCAACTGTCTCGGCACTAATTTTACCTGGGGTTTTTTCTATGGCTAGAGTTTCGGTTGGGGCAAAGAAGGCTTGGCGGGGGGAGCAGGGAGGGGGG
>DOIX01000341.1:833-18991 GCA_003511885.1 Cyanobacteria bacterium UBA11153 | reverse complement strand
ATTAAGGGGGGCTAGGGGGGATCCTCATGGTTTGAAAACACACCATAGGGGCTAGGGGGGAGATATTTTCCTCTTTGCCCTCTCTCTCTTGCCTCTCGCCTTTGAGTATGAGATCCGTTAAGTTGTTATCTATTTTTACATTTGTGTAGTCGAGTTGGATGTTAGGGATAGTGGATAAGTTAAGTCATTTAGGGTATTGGTGCAGGTTGAATGTGTTTTAGTGCGTAAAACACAACAACTTTGAATAGCCAAAAATGTGAGCGCACCCCACAGATGAGGTAGGATCATTGAGGCTCATTACTATATATAAAAATAGAATTAATATTTGTTTGGATAGATGGATATAGGCTTCTTAACTCTTCTGTTATATGGCAGTAGTAATTTGGGATAGGAGGCGTAATTATTTGTTTAGATACTAAAATTGCCAAAAAATATTGAAATAATGAAATACTTAGAGGGATTGTATTAATTTCTGTTGATTCAATTTCTGTTTTTATTTGTTTCATAATATTTTTTAGCTCTTTTTCTTCTTTCTGGGCACAAATCAGAAGACGATATAAATTATCACAAAAACGAGTCATATCTTTCGGCTGTAACTCATCAGGGATTTTGCTACGATCGAATAATTTTTTTATTTCAGTTGCTAAGTGACGCTTGATTTTGATCTCACTATAATCATTGTCTTCTATAACCATAGAGGTTTGTTCAAATGCCAGAATAAGCGTATCTAGTTGTTCAACAGTTGCTTTAATTTGTGAAGCTAAACGTAATCTTTTCCAGTCAATCTCAGAATTTTTATACACAATATCATGAGTTGAGACTGACCAAGCGTGTTCAAAAGCACTTTTAATTTGAATTTCAAAGACAATTTTATAAATGTTTAATCTATCATTTTCAGTTAGGTCGTCTAATTTTTTTAATTTAGCATAAATTCTAGTTGAATCAAAGCGAAATATATCTGGAGCTTTTTTATTTTGTCCTCTTTTAACTGTTCTGATAATCTGAAATGTATTTTTACAAAATTCTCTAACTTCCTCTTCATGAGATAAAGTAGGTATTATGACTGTACAGGCAAATAAATCATCTAAATTTGACCATTTTTGAAATCGCCCTGTTTCAATTTTTTCAGCTAAAGATTCAATGGTTTTAATCCGAGAAGTAAAGGCATATCCTTTCTGTTCACAGAAGTTTATCAATGTTTCTTTAACTCTTTTTGCAGTTTCTTCCACAAAAGGAGAATATTCTTGATATGTGCGATCTAATATAGAGGGATAAATCATAATATTTAAGGTTTTTCTCTATTAAGATCTCCCTTAATTAAAGATTTCATAATTTCGATCCTAATTTTTCTTGGCCCTGAATCTGTAAAGGAAGATTTAACTGCATTATAGTATAATAAGGCTTTTTTTTCATAATTATCTAGTGCATCGCTAGACTTATTTCTTGTTTTTTTATCTTCTACTATCTGTAAAAAATCATATATTCTTTGACTAATATCTCCAGTTATATTCAGTGAGTTTTCCCGATTCAACTCAGCAATAGCACCAAATAAAGAATAAAAATCAGCTTGATTTTTTAATCTGGTTTTAGATAAGTTTTCTGATAAGTCTAAGATTTTTTTTATGTCTTCAACAGTATGACGAAATTCAGCCTCTATCTCATCTTTTGTTTCCCAATCACTATCTCGATCGCTAAATGCTTTATCTAGGTAGTCTTGATTATACGATCTAGCACCTTCTTCTAAGAAAAGTAGTAATTGTGCTACCATTTCTACATCTTTCATTTGTTTTTTAGTTCTGGAATCAATTAATGGAAAATTCTTTTTTTCATCTAAATAATTAAACATCCAAGTAGTTAAATCTTCTGCTGTATTAATAAAAATACCATTAAATTTAGCATGACGCAGTTCTTGAGGAGTTAGCTTGACAACATTTCGATTAATTCGATTAAATATATCTCCGATAATTTTTTCATCAGATGATGGTAGATATTCAATAGCAAATTGATATTTCCAAAAGTTTTGTTTATCTTCAACATCTAGATCTTTAAAATATTTATCCTGAAATCTTTGAATCGTGGCTTTTTCGTAAACAGGAAACTCGTTCTTAGCAAATTCAAACAAAGTAGATAATCTTTGTTTTCCATCAACTACACTGACCTTAGAGGTCCCTTCAGGAGTAATCTCTTGATAGATAAATATTGCAGGTGCTGGATACCCATTCAGTACGGTATCAATAAAATAATCCTTATAATCTTGATTCCAAACACTACGTCTTTGATAAGGTGGCTCAAGATCGAGGAGGTTCCTATTATAGAGATCCCAAAACCAAGATATACTTTGAAAGTTAATTGTTCTAGCCATTGGATGTCCTCAGTAGTAATTAGGTTTTTCTTTAATCTAAGATAAATGATATGGACTGTTGTAAATAACTGTACCTCAGCCGCTTCATCAAGACTTAGCAACAGATTACCATCTCGATCATAACAGAGTTGCTATAGGTCTGACATATCAAACAATTAAGCAGCATTGACATCAAGAGGCGGAGATAATGACACTTCCTCAAGCTCATCACTTTCTTGGCTAAAAGCAGCTTCAATGTCTGGATTAGATATTGCTAAAGCACTCTCATGCCATTCATGGATAATTCTATCTAATTCATCCCAAGCTTGGGCGGATAAATCAACTGAACGATATACCGACATTACCTCATCAATCAATTGATTTAGTTCCTCTTGCTCAAATACCTTAAGCCAATCATAAGGATGCTCGTTGTCAAGTTTTTGCTTTAGTAATAAACGGAAAGCCGTACTGAGAAGCTCAACAATTTCTCTACTACCTTGGGCGGCTTTCACAAATAAAGCCACATTTTCACGCCGGAGTAAAGCAAAATACTGGTCATTGCGAGTAATTGTGATGGGATGGTCTAAGGCTTTATCTAAAACAAGTCCTGGTTGAATATTTAACTCGGTAGCTGTAATTAATTCATCTGAGTAAATGGGGTTCATAGCTTTCGATATACCGCTACTTTTAGATTATGGCATAAACTTGTCGGAGAGGCGATCGCGAGAACATATAAAACCTCGACACGGAGGTGGTGAAACAATTGTAGAAAATCTTGCCTGGAGTTGCTTTGGCTGTAATGCTCATAAACATACAAAAACACAAGCAATAGATCCAGAAACAGGAGAGCCGTTTTTTCTCCAGTTTTTGCGGTGATAAGTAAAAGTTATCAACTAGCAAAAGTTTGCTGTGCAAGGCTTTCAGAATCACCTTTTTGAGAAAGCTGTCAGTAATCTGGGGATTTTCACCGCAACTCCTAGAGAGCCTAGCGATTGAGTTCGACTTCCTCTGCGCAGGAGAGAGTACCTGATTTGTTGCAATCTATTAATTCACTCATCCCGGCTTGTAATGAATGTAGGTGTGCGACTGATGGCGATGATAGCTTCTGGGCTAGGTTGACTAGCAAGTAAGAGGAAAAAATCTGTCCTTGCAGGAGTACTTTCCCTCTTCCCCTGTCCCCCATTTATTGCGATTCGTAAAGACTGATAAACTTTAGTAAAGAGTTTGTCCCACCAAAAAATAACTGTGCTAATTTAAAGATGGACATCAAACCACTAGACAGATAAGTGGAAACCAACCCAAGGATCGTAGATAGGATGTTCGCGGTCTATGAGCCAAGTGTAACTCTCAGCCTAGCATCGTTATTATGTGGCAAATTCTCGGTCTGTCTGAACTGACCAGAGAAAACCAAACCTGAAGTCCGGAAAGAGGTAGCTAGGTTGTCGCCATTAAGGAATAGTTACGCTAAATGTAAACCTTAGTAACACACGTCAGATCGTTAGACAGTTAACTCGTTGAAAACTCAAACTTTTGCACTCGAATGGGTTTAGCCAATTCCGGCTAGACCCATTCAATTGCGATCGCGTTTAAATTCATTATCTATATTTGTACTGCTATTGCCAGGGTGCGTTAGCATAGCGTAACGAACCCTACTCATAGAAGCTGTGCCCAAGTCCTAGACCCATTCAATTGCGATCGCGCTACATTACATATAATAGGGCGTAAGCAACCCCGGTCTAAAGACACGGAGTTTCCAGCGAAGGAGGTATTCTGATGAAGTTTAAAGTATCAAGTATTACAAGGCTGAATCTGGAATTTCTATTTTAATCTCAGATTCACGAAATGATTAATCTACATTATATTAGACTCACCACAATTGTTGTCTTAGGATTCGCTTTACGGTTTTGGCATCTAGACATGAAACCGCTATGGCTAGATGAAATACTAACTGCCTTCTTCAGCTTCGGAAAAAACTATAATGACTTACCTCTAGATATCCTTCTGCCTATTGCTAAAGTAGATAATATTTTTACCTTTAAACCGGAAGTAAGTTGCCCAGAAATCGCCCATAATCTCGTTATCCACTCAACCCACCCACCCTTATTTTTTTGCTTAATACATAGCTGGATTAATTTAATCGGCATTGACAGATATCCCCTCGCTTGGGTTTTGCGATCGCTCCCTGCTTTAATAGGAGTAGTGGAAATTGCCGCAATTTACTGCTTAAATCGCTTATTTTTCTCCAAATCCGCCGCACTCATGGCAGCCGCACTCATGGCTGTTTCTCCCTTTGCTGTTTACCTCTCCCAAGAAGCGCGTCACTACACTTTGCCGATGTTACTTACGACTCTGGCACTGTTGGGATTAATCGAAATTCAGCACAGCCTATACATCAAGGGACAGCGACCAAAATTATTACTATTATTATTTTGGGGTATTGTTAACAGCATTGGCTGCTACACCCACTATTTTTTTATTCTCGTCTTCCTTGCCCAAATTTTAACTTTCATTGGGCTGACATTCTGGTATGGGCGTAAAACCTCTCCCCCAACCCCTCTCCTACCAGGCGAGGGGAGTTTAGTTGCGCCAACCTCTCCCCCAGCCCCTCTCCTACCAGGCGAGGGGAGTCTAACTCCCCCCTTCCCTCGCAGGGAAGGGGGGCTGGGGGGGTTAGGTTTGCTTCTTGTAATCCTCGTAATTTTAGGAGTAGCAGTTAGTTATTTACCTTGGATATCAGTCATATTACAAACAGTTGGGCGTGAAGAAACTGATTGGTTACCAACTCCACAACATATCACACCTCTCTTCCAACTATTAGTGGGTTGGATACTGATGGTTATTGCCTTACCAGTGGAAGAACAATCTTTGTGGATTGCGATACCAATGGGGTTGTTAATGGTGGGATTTTCTAGTTGGTTTGGTTGGCAGATTTGGTTGGGATTTCAGCAAGTTGGGCGGGAATGGGTAAATAGGAATAGTTTTGGTGGAGTTTCACAAAAACTATCCCCTTCTTTTCCTCCTCAGTCACGCCAATTAGCCACGGCGACTTTATTCTGTTTCACCTCGAGCGTACTCATACAATTTTTAGCAATTATCTATTTATTAGGCAAGGATATTTCTATCGCCCCTCGGTATAACTTCGTCTATTATCCTGCCATCTGTGCCCTGTTAGCAGTTATCCTTACCCTGGATAATCAAGAGGAAGAAAGTAAAGGTGAATTTAGGCTAATTATCGGGAGATTTAAGATTAGTAGGGGCGGGTTTAAGCGCAGGGAAATCCGCCCTACTTCCCGCGACACCCGCCCCAGCTCCGGCAAATTTACAAATGGCACAAGCCAAACCCAACCTCAAGATAGAAAAATAGGTAAATTGACTATAATTTTACCGTTGGCTGTTTCCTTGTTAAGTGCGGTACTTGCGATCCATAACTTAGTATTTCTCAAACCATTCTATCCCGATTTAGTGGCACGCAACATGACTCAAGAGTCAAGGGTTCCTTTGATGATGGTGATGGGGTATAACAACCTTCAGGATGTGGCTTTAGGGTTAAGTTTGGCGGTAGCGATTAATGGGTTAAAGGATGATATTAATGGGGAAAAGTCTGATAGATATATAGTTTTTTTGAATCAAGAAGATGGATACGATAGAGTTTGGCAAAAACTAGCAGATTTGTCAGTACCTCTAACTGGTAACTTGAATCTCTGGATGTTCGCCCCTGGATTGAGACGGAGGGATTATCCTCCTCAATTAGCAATGCCTGTGGCGGGATCTGCGATCGCAAAGCGCTTCCTTTGTACTCTAGATTCCAATCGCAGCTATCGTTCGGAGATTTCCTATCGGCTGTACCGTTGTCGATAAAATTATTTTTAGCCGTCACCTAGTCAAGTCTGCACAAGTTATGCACAATCATAACCTAATCTTAAGACAATGAAACTCATACTTTAAGATAGGTTTCGGTGAATGAACTATGAACACTATCAATGAATATCGAGAGCCGCTCGAACTACCGGAGCGAGTAATTCAGGATCTGGAGCGGATTAAGGATTTGGGATATGTAAATATGTACAGCAAAAACCAGCTATTAGCAACTTGTATTAAGTTGGGCTACTATAGTACAGCTATCTGGATATCGGATAATTTCTACTTATACCTGAAAGAAATGGAAAAAGAATTTGAATCATCTCCTTAATTCTTGATACTACCCCTGCTAAAGAGGAGGGGATTCTTAAAACATCACTGCTTTAATATCCTCATTGCTTGGGTTAAGAGGACTTTCCACGTTTGCCCCTTCAGGCGTGTTGATTTCTCAGAACAGATTTTTCGAGCGTTTAACTGCCGAGCAGTCCCCTCGTACTAAAGAGAATCCCATATCTCTGATGGTTTTTGCAGCAATATCTGGATAAATTTCCCCGTTCCCTCTCATATCCGCTCTCCCACTCAGCACTCATCACTCCCCATCCCCCAATCCCTCTTCGCCTTGACCGCAGATTCCGGTAAACTATGGGATGGTTAATCTATAGTGGGAAGCAGTAATGGAGATTGGACAAAAAGTTAAAGTCTGTCGCCTTAGAGATCGCGTCTCTAGCGAGATCGTTGGTAAATTAGGTAAAGTAGGTACTGTCACGGATTTTAAAATGACTGACGGTAGCGGAGTGGGTGTAGTCGTCGAGTTTGATGACAAGACTGCCACCTGGTTTTTTGAAGATGAACTCCAAGTTGTAAATTAAAGACAAGGGGGAAGGGGCAAGGGGGGGAGGGGATGATTTATCGATCGCCCTTTTCCTTTGACCCTTTTCCTTTGAGCTTTTACCTTAAATAAACTATGGCATTGATTCTGACTTTTTTGGGCAAAGGGGGTACTGGTCGTACTACGATCGCGATCGCAACGGCTAAAAAATTGGCCAGTCTCGGTCAACGAGTGCTATTAGTAGGACAAGATCCTACCCCGGCTTTTGGATTGCTTTTGGGTGTATCTCCGGATTCTCATCCGCAGGATATCGGGGCAAATCTCCAAGCTGTCCAACTTCAAAGTACAATCCTCTTGGAGAGGAGTTGGGAAGAAGTGAAAAAGCTGGAAGCCCAATATTTGCGATCTCCGACTCTCAATAGTGTTTTTGGTCAAGAGCTTGGTATCTTACCTGGTATGGATACGGCTCTGGCTCTGAATGCGATTCGCGAATACGATCGAAGCGGAAAATATGATGCCATTATCTATGATGGCAGTGGCAACCAAGATACCCTGCGGATGTTGGGAATGCCGGAAATTTTGAGTTGGTATCTTCGTCGCTTTCGTCAGGTGTTGGCGGATTCTGATGTGGGGAAAGCATTATCGCCCTTTATTCAACCCGTAACTAGTGCCATTCTCAATGTATCCTTTTCCAGTGATAGTTTGGGAAAATCTGCTAATAATGAGTCTGGTGAAATATTAGAACAGGGCAAAACTGCGATCGCGGATCCTCATCGCGTTGCTTGTTATCTGGTGACGACAGATAATCCTGCTGCTATTGCTGCGGCACAATATTTCTGGGGCAGTGCCCAACAAGTGGGGCTGACTGTGGGTGGTGTATTGCTTAACCAATCTCTAACAACAGAAACAATAGTTAATCAATTTGCCCCAATTGCGGTAACTTCTCTTCCTTCTGCTCGAGGCGATTGGCAACCGCTGATGGATGCTTTACCAGATTTTAAACAGGCAGCCAAAGCACCGAAACCGATTACTATTGATACAGGGACTAGACAGGTGCGGTTATTTTTACCTGGTTTCGATAAAAAGCAAGTAAAATTAACTCAATATGGCCCTGAAGTTACCATTGAAGCTGGAGATCAAAGGCGGAATATTTTCTTGCCCTCTCAACTGAGCGGGCAATCTGTTAAGGGTGCGAAATTCCAAGATAAGTATTTAATAATTTCTTTTTGAGTTCGTAGTAGGCGCTGAAGCGCCCACTACGAACTATTTAGTTTTATGTTGGTTAAATTAAAGAAACTACGGATAATTTTGTTAGGTATCTTGGCGATAACATCAATGATTATCGTAACTTGGTTATCCGTAGATGCCCGGGCATTTAAAATACCAATTTTCGGTTTTCATAATATTATCGATGGGCAAGTTGAGCAGGAAAACTATCTCGACTATACCAAAACTGATTTATCTAAATTTTTCACCCATATTGTTCTGGGAAATTATTGGGTTTTAGATACAAATGAATTAGATAAGTATTTTTTGACTAAATCCCAACCCATACCTTCACAACATATCGGTGACAAACCAGTTATGATTACTTTTGATGATGGATATAAGAGTATGAAAAAATATGTTCTGCCACTTTTGGAGGAGTTACAACTGGAACCAAAAGCGGGAGAAACAGTCAAAGTAGTATTGTTTATAAATCCTAAGTTTGTCAAGGATGCGGAGAGTATAAAATCAGCGAAAGCCGCCAATAAATATATGAATTGCCAGGATATAAAAGAGGGCTTTACCAAAGGTTTTTTTGATATTCAAGGACATGGCTTTAGTCATGCTAATCTGACTAAATTAGACGAAAAAGAATTAGTTAAAGAATTAACTGAGGGCAAAGATATATTAACAGGATGTTTGGCTGGCTTGGAGAATACTGAAACCCTAGCCACCCATTTCGCCTATCCCTACAATAAATCTAATGACAGAGTTAGAGAATATACTGCTAAATATTATCGCTCCGGCTACCTCTATAATAATAGAACTCTGAGACTCGGTTGGTGGACTGACTCTTACCGCCTGCCTCGGTTACGGGCTTTCCGAAGCGATTCTCCAGAAAAATTGATTCGATTGGCAAAAAGTACTTCGGAAATTAGATAATCGAAGGATTCAAATTATCTTGGGGAGTGCCCACCCTAAAAAAAATAGCTGTTCAGAGGTGGGAGTGTGCGCCTCACAAAAGGTTCAAACTCGATCTTTCATCTAAATCCCCAATTTAGCATGATTATCGATCGCAATAAGTTTACCCTCACTATCAGTAGCACTAAAACTTTGGAAATAACGCCGGACTTTAGGTGGAAAATCTGGGAAGTCAAACTTAGTATCACCTCTGGCAATATCTGCCCAGAAATCTCGTAAGCTTGGAGCGAGTTTATTTGCCTCATCTATCGGTAAATTTAATGGTGGGGAAGTCAGGAGTTTGATCATAAATGGCTGAGAACGATCTCCCATCCATTTTTTCGATATTTGGGGTAATTTTTCCCAATCAGGTAATGATTCAATTCGATGAGATTCTATCTGTAACCATCGGTTACCTAGATCGTCAGTTGTTAATTCTAAAATCCGATAAGGGTGAGGATAGCTAACTAAAGAGCCAGTAGTGATATCGTAAATTCCATCCCAGGAAGCGATATCTTGAACGTGAAGATGTCCGGTAAAAATTAGATTAACTCCAGCATTTTTAAGTAATTTGAGGAGGACTGGGGCGTTTTCTAACATATAGCGCTGTCCCAAGGGATGGTTAGCTTGACCGGGTAAATGTTCGATAACATTATGATGGATCGTTACTATAATTAACTTGTCTTTAATTTCAGATAGGATCTGTTCTAGCCAGAGAAGTTGTGGTTCATCTAAACGCCCTATTTGTTGACCAGATTCGTCAAATTGGTTGGAATTTAATCCAATCAGTTGCACTCCTGGCAGTAATTCACACGTATAGTAAATTTGGTTAGGATTGGTATAGCCAAATTGACGATAATAGTGGGGAAAGTCTTTTAATCCAATTGAGTTTTCGGTAGGGTGTAGGGTAGGTACGTCGTGATTTCCTGGGATAGCGTAAGCGGGAAATGGTAGTTGAGCTAAACGATTGGCTAACCAGCGATGATTATCAGCTTCGCCGTGCTGAGTTAAGTCGCCAGGGAGGAGGATAAAATCTAGATTTAAGTCTTTTAAATGGTTTAATGCTAGTTCCAGTGCTGGTATACTGATTTCAACTAAATGAAATCGGCTGGGATGATCCCAAATGGTTTGGGGGAGGGCGATGTGCAAATCGCTGATTACAGCAAAACGAAAATGTAGATTCATATATCCTGATGTTAGATCCTGACTTGATAGTGGGGCAGAGGTAGATGGGAGATGTAAGAGGGAGAAAAAGGGGAATTAACCCAATGGAGCATTAGGCTCTGAAGGCGGAAATATCTGTAATTTGGCAATCTTGATTTGATACTTGATACTTCAGCCTTTAATTAACTGCCCTTTTTTATCTATAGTTGTTTGCTAGTCAGTTTTGATTATGGTTGAGTTTTCGATCCTTTACTTTCTTAACCTATCGTGCGGCTGGCGATCTAGTACTTCTCACCAATAGTCTAACTGCTTTGCTTCCTGTATGGGAAGGTTTGATCCGGTACTGATAGGTTAAGATCGTATTGTTACGGAATAGCTTGCGGTCAATCGATCGTCAAAAAGTCGGAATCTAATGGCTAAATATAGATTCGCTGTTAATTATACCACTGTCAGTGTCAGCTCATTGCCAGCGGCTATGGAGGGGGACTGTTTAAGTGGAGGTTTATATGTTTGAAAAGATTCTCGTTGCAATGGATAGCTCTGGAATTGGCAGCCATGTTGTCGATTCTGCCCTTGCCTTGGCTAAGGTACTTAATGGTCATTTGATGCTATTACATGTTTTAGCACCAGAGGAAGAGAATAGTCCAGGTGTGCCTGGATTTGTGGGTGTGGATTACTATCCCTGGCGTTTGGATGATGTGAATATCAGTTATCGCAAGCAGTGGGATGAATTTGAAAGTGAATGTTTAGAAATGTTGCGATCGCGAACTTCCCAAGCGGTGGCGGAGGGGGTGAAGGCAGAATTTATCCAGATTCCCGGTAGTGCAGGGGAAACTATCTGTCAGTTTGCTAAAAATTGGGGCGCGGATTTGATTGTCATCGGGCATCGGGGGTTGTCGGGGTTAAGTGAGTTGATTCTGGGTAGTGTCAGCAATTATGTTTTACACCATGCTACCTGCTCAGTTCTCACCATACAGTCTAAAGTAGTAGAAAGTCCTGAATCTGTAAAAACCGATGGAATGGAATCCCGCACCAGTTGAAGCGAAAATTGGCATTCAGTTTAAAAATAGCGATATTCTTCGCCTTGCTTTGAGCCATCCCTCATACTCGGAACAACTTGGGGAGGGGACGGAGAATAACGAAAGGTTGGAGTTTCTAGGTAATGCGGTAATCAATTTTGCGATCGCTTCTTACCTATATTCTCATACGCCTTATCTGGAAGTGACTAATTTTGCGGCTTTGCGAGATAAACTAACGGAAGGGGAAAGGCTGACGAAACTTTGGTATCAACTGGGATTGGGAGAGGCTTATCCTTTTCTGGTAAATATGCCAGAAAGATTCATCCTCCGCCAAAAGTTTCCCAATCCCTTTGATACAGGTTTTAAGGCTTTAGTCGGGGCAATTCATTTAGATAGAGGATTCTCTCAGACGCGGAATTGGTTAAATAAAAAATTAATTTCCCCAGTTTTAGAACGTTATTTAAAACCGATTAAGGAACGTTCTAATCCTAACAAACAATTACAGTTTTTAGGCGATCATCTCCTGAAAGTAGTGGTTTTGGAGTATTTATATCGCCACCTCCCCAATGTCAGAGTTGCGAGGTTAGGGGAATTATACCGAGAATTAACTGGAAGAGAACGGCAAACTGAGTATTTTAAGCAAGTAGATTTAGCAGCCTTGAATTTAGGCGAAGAGAAAATTTATGTTAAATCTTTTAAGGCGTTAGTGGCAGGAATTTATTTACAACATCAGGCTGCGGGCGATAAAGGTGCATTGAAGAAAACAGAAAATTGGTTTGTCGAAGAATTTGTGGATGGGGATGAAGTTCTACGAATTGCAATCGCGCTCCTCTTAGAAGATGGTAAGGCACAAAAGTGGATTATTCGCCATGTCATGGGGTATGAGAGTAAAGATTATCATGAAGGAAGAGAGCGGTTTAATCAGTTGATGGAAGGCAAAAAGTCTTAATAGTTGACAGTTGATAGTTGACAGTTGATAGTTATTTGATGAACATCAAACCCCGTATCAAGCAAAGCTTCAAGGCTCTCTTCATCACGTTATTTCGGTCGATCCCGATATGGCGGTTGCTATTTCATTATTTGATAGATTATTTATTGTACCTCATAAGAGCGGGAACCGCTGTATGATGTAGTGCGAGCAAGATGCTCGCCCTTGGGTTTTGCGTAACTTCTCTTCTAAGGCTTTCAAGGAATAGTCATCAGCTTTTAGGATTAGGATATTCTGCTTGTAAAGCTGCGACAACGCGCTCGTACTCAGTATTAAGCTGTAAAAGCAGACTTGATGTACCAACAGTAGTACCCTGACGAGCAATTGTTTCTAACTCGCTACAGATTTGAGCCAGTAACTTGGCACCAATGGTAAGACTAGCGGATTTTAACGCATGAGCAGAATGTTGCAATACTTTTGCATTTTTTACCTCAATTGCATTACTAATAGACTCCAATCTTGGCGGTGCATCTTCCAGGTAGCTATCAATCAATTCAACTAGTAATTCATCAAAATCATCACCTGCTATTTCTTTAAACCCTTCCAGTACCCCCATATCAATAGCAGGTGTTTTACTTAAATCTAACTCTACTTCTATTAAGGATGGTTCATAATTCATTTCAACTGTAGGAGATGGAATTTCACAATGGATTTGGGAATATTTATTTAAAGCTTGAACTATCGCTTCTGGTCGAACAGGCTTACTGATATAATCATTCATCCCCACTCTCAGACACTCTTCCTTATCCCCTTGCATGGCATGAGCTGTCATGGCAACAATCCAAGGCTCTGATGGAGATAACCATTCCTGACGAATTAGTTTAGTTGCTTCCAATCCGTCCATTTCTGGCATCTGAACATCCATAAATACCACATTATAAGATTGACGGTGCAAAGATTCTAATGCCTCTTTACCATTATTAGCAATATCAGCACGATATCCCAATCTTTGCAACATTTGTCGGGCAACTTTTTGATTAACTGCTACGTCTTCTACTAAGAGAATCCGTAAGGGAAGTTGTTGGGCTAAAAGAGGAGTTAATGGATCTGGTGGTGTATGGATAGGGCGAAGCGAAAACTTATGTTTGCCCAAGATATTAATAAATATTTCGTAGAGTTGAGCTTGTTTAATTGGCTTTGTCAATACAGCCGAGAAATGATTTAATTCTTCTGATTTTGAGAGAGAATGATGACCGACTGAACTTAACATTACTAAAGGAATGTTTTTACTATTTGGTAATGATTTAATCTGACGAGCTAAAGTCAAACCATCCATTTCTGGCATTTGCATATCCAAAATTGCAATATCAAAATGCTCGTTATCAGAAAGCCACTTTAGAGCTTGTAATCCTGACTCTGCGGCTTTAGTTTCCATGCCCCAAGATAATGCTTGCAAGGTTAAGATTTGGCGGTTAGTCGCATTATCATCCACCACGAGAAGACGTTTTTTACTTAATTCTGGCTGGGATATATGTAAATTAACTGCACTGCTATTGGGGCTAATTTGGTTACTAGCTGATCTGGCAATAACTGTAAAATAAAATATAGACCCTTTGCCAACCTGGCTCTCCACCCACATCCGTCCTCCCATCATTTCACTTAAGCGTTTGCTGATGACTAAACCTAATCCTGTACCACCATAAGTACGAGTCATTGAAGCATCAACTTGACTGAAAGCTTTAAAGAGGCGATCCATTTTATCTGCGGGAATACCAATTCCAGTATCGCGGACAGCAAATTGGATTTCGTAAGTTTGTTGGTTGTTGGTTTTTAGTTGTTGGTTGTTACTGATTTGTTGTTGATTATTTTCCACTCTCTTCGTCCCCATTATCCCTTCCCCATTTTGACTAGGAATCACAACTGAGGAAATGGAAATGACTACTTCGCCTTTTTCGGTAAATTTAACGGCATTACTGAGGAGATTAACCAGGATTTGTCGCACTCTGGTGATATCACCAACAAGGGTAACAGGGGTTTGGGGATGAACTAGGTACGCTAATTCTAAGTCTTTGGCACTAGCTTGGGATGCGACAAGATCCAAGGCTTCTTCTACACAAATTCGCAAATCGAAGGGGTGTTCTTCTAAGTCTAATCTACCGGATTCAATTTTAGAAAAATCGAGAATATCGTTGATGATAGTGAGGAGAGATTCGCCACTGCTACTAATAGTTTCTACGAAGTCTTGTTGTTGGGGGGTAAGCTCAGTATCTAACAGTAATCCTGTCATCCCAATTACGGCATTCATTGGGGTACGGATTTCATGACTCATCATTGCCAGAAACTCGCTTTTGGCTCGATTTGCCACGTCAGCTTCTCGTTTAGCTTGATAGAGAGCGATGTTATTTTTAATAAGTTCCTCTTGCCGCTGTTTCTCCTTTGTTAGTAATTGAGCCTGAGCTAAAGCGATACCAACTTGAGCGGCAACGGCTGATAAAAGTTCAATTTCATCTTCTGTCCACTCCCGAAAACCATCGCACTGATGCAAACACATCACCCCATTTGTCTCTCCTTGATAGGATGTCCGTACTGACAGCATTGACTTCAAACCAATGTGGCGACAAATTGAGGTGACATCTGTCAGTAAAGGATCTGTATATACGTTTGATGAAACCACCACCCGATCCTGAGAAATTACTGTCTGGGCATGGAGATTACCAACCACGGGAATTTCTATATCTTTAAAAGATTTGTAGCCTAATTCTAGATACTCTCCCACCACAGGAATGTGCGGATAAGGTTGAGAAATATAGCTGTGAATTAGACAGCGATTTACATTAAATGCTCTACCAATTTGGCTGGCAGATGTCTGAAAAATTTGTTCAGCATCGAGACTTTGCCGAATTTCTTGGGTAATTTGTTCGAGTAGCAATACTCGTTGGAGTTGCCTCTCTAATTCTCTTTTAGCTGAATTACGTTCAATTTCATTCCCTACCCATTGAGCCATGAGCTTTAAAAGTTGTTTGTCGCTATCTTTAAAAGATAAACTTCGCTCTTTTAAACTAGAAAAATTAAGCGTACCGTAAGTAGTTCCTCCTACCATAATTCTGGTGCCAATATATGATTCTAGGGATAATGCTGGATAAGCAGGATGATTTTTCCATTGGGAATCTTTGACTGAATCCAAACAAATTGGTTCTTTTGATTGAATCGTTGCGCGAGAGATTGTTTGCCCTAAATTAAACAAGTTTCCACTACGAATTTCTAGGGAAAGCCGAGGCGGTACTTGGGCTGCAATTATCTGATATGTCTCTTCGTGAATCCGCGATACAATCCCGATGTCAAGAGCAAAATACCTTCGCCCCATTGCTAATAATCCTTGCAGTCGCTTCTCAAAAGTTAGTTTTGGTGCTGAAGCTACTCGATATAAGGTGCGGATGGCGGATTCTGCTTCTCGCTGTTGTTTTTCCGCTTGTTTCCTTTCGGTAATATTCCGGACAATTGCGATTATTTGATCTGCGATTAAGGGGACAAATCTGGCTTCATAGTATTCAGTTTTTTCTTGTATATCTAGGGAATACTCGATACTGACAACTGAGTTATTTTTGGTAACTTGAGCAATTGATTCATAAATATTCTGGCTGAGATCGGGTGGTAAAATATCCCTAATTGGTTTGCCCATAAATATATGGGGAGGCACGTAAAGATCCGCGTTATTGGCGGATTTGTAATCAAGAATTATGCCATCTTGTCTCAGGCGGAAGTATAAATCGGGAAAGGCATTAAAAATAGCTTGTAATTCAGAAGTTCTCTGTTGTAATTCTGCCTCAGTATGTTTGCGATCGTCAATATTCCGGAAGGTTACGGTAAAGCCGTCTCCTAATTTGGCTGCTGCTAGGTGAAACCAACCTTTTAACCATTCGTGTTCGTAATAAAATTCTCCTTCTAAGGGTTCCCCTGTTTCTACTACTTGAATGTACAAATCGAAGAGTTGTTCTCGGAGATTGCCTCCCATTTCCTGGAGCAACTGTTTGCCCAATAACTGAGTTTGGGAGCGTTTTAATACTATTTCTGCTGATGGATTGACAAGGAGCCATTTAAAGTCAATAATTTTTCCTCTCTCATCCCTAACTGATTCAAAAGCCATCACTCCATCAAGGGAACTATTTAATACTCCAGCAATTAGGGATTGGGAATATTTCAGATTGGCTTCTGTTTGCTTCCGTTCGGTGATATCGTGAGCGATACAGTAAATTAAATTTTGTTCTATCCAGGGCGTAGCATTCCACAAAATCCACTTATAGGAACCATCTTTACAGAGGTAACGATTTTCAAAACAGATAGTTTCTCTACCTGTTGTTAATTTCTGTGCTTCGGCAATTGTTGACTCTATATCGTCAGGATAAACGAAATCTAGATAGGGTTTAGCTAATAATTCTGCGGTGGTAAAGCCTAATGTTTTTTCCCAGGCTGGATTGAGGCGCTTGAAATACCCATCAAAGCCAGCAATACAAAGCATATCAATGGAGAGGGCAAAAAAGCGATCGCGCTCTTCTTCAGCTTTCTTCCGATCTGTGATATCCTTTTGAATCCCGATGTAGTGGGTTAACTTGCCTGTGGCATCTCTGACTGGAGAAACGGAGAGTTCATTCCAGAAGAGCGTACCATCTTTCCGATAGTTTCTCAGGACAACACAGCAGGATTTTTCTGCGGCAAGCGTCTGCCGCAATTCATCAAGAGCAGGTTGTGCTGTATCCCTTCTGGTTAAGAAGCGGGAATTTTTACCGATAACTTCTGCCGCCGAGTAACCTGTCATCCGCTCAAATCCAGCATTGACCCAAACAATCGGATAATCTGGTAATGTAGCATCAGTAATAATCGTGCCATTACTACTAGCTGCGATCGCTCTTTCTAGCAGCGCTGAGTGAGACTCTCTCTTGGCTTGCCAAGCCCGCACCGCTTTCATCTTCTGGCGCACCCTTTTCAGCCAATTTGGTAAAGATAAAATTTTAGAGAATAATCGCATAAATTATCTATTCCGATTTAATGGCTAATGAAAGACAGGCTAATGGCTAATGGCTAATGACTAATAACCAATAGACATCTCCAAAAAACAATGTCAAACCCTTACTCTGTCTGGATAAAAACCTAGTTTCTGGAGATGACTAATGACTAATGACTAATGACTAATGACTGATGACTAATGACTAATGACTAATGACTAATGACTAATGACTGATGACTAAGAACTAAGGACTAAGAACTAAGAACTAAGGACTAAGAACTAAGGACTAAGGACTAAGGACTAATGACTAATGACTAAGGACTAATGACTAATGACTAATGACTAATGACTAATGACTAATGACTAATGACTAATGACTAATGACTAATGACCAATAACTAATGACTAATGACTAATGACTAATGACTAATGACCAATAACTAATAACTAATAACTAATGACTAATGACTAATGACCAATGACCAATGACTAGTGACCAATGACCAATGACCAATGATATATCCTACAACACAGACACTAAAAGTCTACCATACCACGGGACTCTGGCATCCTTAGCCCCAAAGTAGATAGGTATGGTTTCGGCTTTAAGTTGTTTGATTCGTTTTTTTCATACCTCCACCATCTCAAACTCCCGATCCTAATTTACTGATATCATTCTTGTCAGTTACCTGAGTTCGACGAAAGAGCTGAAGCTGAAAGCCCATAAACAAGAGCCTTACAGCATTTTCAGGTCAAATTTCTTAGGCAATAAATCGATATTACAAGCCCAATGCGTGGTAACTATCATGAAAAAAGTCAAGGGAAAACACCTTCCTCCGAACTCCGAACTC
>DOIX01000341.1:0-538 GCA_003511885.1 Cyanobacteria bacterium UBA11153 | reverse complement strand
AACAATGATTATTCCAGAATCGGTAACCTTTGAAGATGCAATTGCCCTCACCGAGTCAATCATGACTCAAATAATAGAGGGTAATCTATCCCAAACAGAAGCAGGAGCAGCAATCGCTGCCTTAGTTGCTACAGAAAATGGCTCTAGAGGGTTTTTTGTCGCTTATCTCACCTCCCCTGGCATATTAGCCGATAATCCCTCACCAGAGATTGTAGATGGATTGCGCTCTTCCCCTGATACAGTAGCGGAAATTTTAGTCAAAAATTTAGCTATGTCAAGCGCGATGGCAATTACCCATCGTCGTAATAGCGATGAGGAGATGGCTCGGGAGTCTGACAAAGTGCGATCGCGGACTAGTCGTATTATTGAAGCTGTGGCATTGCCCCAGGTGCGAGAATTTGCTCTGGCTTTGCGAGAAAGTGCTATCACTGGAGAAGGTGGCTACAAGGCTTTTTTGGATCGTTGGCAATATGATGCTCAACAACGAGAAGTTATTTGTCAAGTCATCGATAGATTAATCGCTAATGGCTAATTGTTA
>DOIX01000342.1:29646-46521 GCA_003511885.1 Cyanobacteria bacterium UBA11153 | reverse complement strand
GTCAACTGTCCACTGCTATAGAAGCTGCTGTGTAGTTAAATTGTATCTTATTAAAGAGGCTAAATTTCCTCAAATCTTTCCCCAGCAGGGCATTCCCTCTCCTATTCCCCAGCAGGGCATCTGCTAATCAATCGCATTTTTAATTTCGGTTAGTTTGTTTTCAGTATAACCACCAGAGAGGAGGTTTTGAGCTTTAGCAAAACCTGTTGGTAAATCTTCACAAACACCACAACGCCAGAGATAAAACCCACCATTCCAAATAGCAGCATTAAGTAATTCTGAGGATTTACCTGTTAAAACAGCTTGGAGTTGTCCAATGAGTTGGCTAGTTGATTCAAAAGGCACTTCCTTCGCGGCAAAACCATAGTCGCTGGGATGGAGAATGAGACGCTCAAAACCTTCACTAGTATTGGGATTACTGATAGCAATAATCGCAGTGCGATCGCAAGGCAAGTCACAACTTCCTTCTAATCCTTTCACCAGAGTAAAATTATTCACGCCTCGCATATTAAATACCTCTCGAAACCTCACTTCCGTAGGCGGATGAACATAACCTGCCACCTGATGAATTGCACCTAGGTAGGGAGACCAAATTAACTCCATTGTCGCAATAGGTGGACGTTTTCCAATTTGATCGCGGTAGGTAACTAACCCCTCTGCTTCAGGAAAATGTTGAGGTAAATAGATAAATCCCAAACCTATTTTTTCCAATAATAACTGAACTTTTTCCAGGCTTAATTTAGATAAATCAACTTCCAATCCCTGCCAAATTTCCATTAAAGGAATGCCATATTTAGTCGCGATCCGATCCCCTCCGTGCATCAAGACTGGCACTCCAGCCGCAGCCAGCATCAGCGCCGTTAAAATAGTGACAGGCGCAGTGCGATCCCGTCCATCATAAGGTGTACCCAAAACTGTTATAGGATGGGAGGATGAGGAGTCTGGTAATTTCCCCATTCCCCAAGATTGCAATTGAGGACCAATCTGATCGTAAGCATCTAGCATTCCTGCTAATTCTTCACTAGTGGGGCGTTTAATTCGGTGCGCGATCAAAAATGCACCAATTTGTGCGGGAGTTGCTTCTCCTAATAGCATCATCCGAGTGGCTATTTCTGCTTCTTCCCGACTTAAATCTTTCCCCGTGTGAGTACCGCTACCCACTTTTTTTAGTAATTCTCTAAATGTATTACTCATAAAGATCGCTCATTGCTTATTGTTTTGTCTCCTTGTCAGTACGATCCTACAATAGACCTCTCCAACAAATAAATTATGGCTTACCTATCGGGGCAGGGCGAAGTATAAGGGATATCCAGATTTCTGATTTTTCCGTGAAATTGTCGCCCTTATGCTAGGCTAACCCATAGCTCTCGCTAACGCCCATACAAAATACTACAAGTCAATACAATATTTTCTGGAGATGTCTAATATATTTATCTGTAGTATTTTTTCAAGTCTTCCATTAGCCATTAGCTTTTAGCCATTAGCTTTTCTCCTTCCAAACTAATTAGTCAAAACTATCTTCAATCACGCACTCAAAACTAAGGATGAAGGATTAATTGTAGACTTATCTAACTGCCTAATTAGTTGACAAAAGTACTGAATTGGAGGAATTTGGAGCCGATCCTGAGTAGTTACTAATACCACTTGACGGGTGAGACTGACATCTGATGTGGAGATATTGGCAACTCGATGGTGAGAAGACGATAATCCAGCGGACAGATTTCCGATATGCTGTCCAGAAGTGCCAGCTATCGTGCGGATTGCTAAAGTAGGATCGAGCCTCGCTTCCAAGAGAGCCGATTGAGGCAATAGAGCAATCAAGTCGCCATGACGTATAACTCCCCGAAAAGCCTCCAAAGCATTTAATTCCATGACTATTTGGGGATTAATACCTTGTCGAGAGAACCAGTCTTGTACCAGACGTTGCATCCCATAGCCATCTTTAAACATAACTTGCGGGTATTTCCCCAACTCGCTCCAAGGCACTTGCTGATATTGAGTGAGGGGATGATTTGCCGCCATCAATAGTTCAATCGGTTCATTGTAGAGCACATCTACCACCATTTCTGGACTAGCAGTTAAAAAGCGATTATTCATCACAATCGCGATATCCACCAAACCATCCCGCAAAACTTTCAGAGCGCGATCGCTCCCCAAAGAAGTTATCCTTAACTGTACGTCGGGATAGTCGCGGCAAAATTTCTGTAATACGGGTGGCAAATAGTGAGAAAAAACTGACGGAATCGCTGCTACGCAAAGTTCCGGTTGCTTCCCCGCGATTAAATCTGCTAACTCTTGAGTAGCATTATGCCACTCTTGACAGATTTTGCGGGCGCGAGGTAGTAGGTTTTCTCCGCCCAAAGTTAACTTAGCTTGAGAGGTGCGATGAAACAGTGGCAAACCCAAGTCGGCTTCCAGGGATTGGATTTGACGGCTGATAGTGGATTGAGTCACCCCGCACTTGCGGGCGGCTTGTCCGAAATTCCCTGTCTCGGCAACAGCCAGAAAAGCTTGCAACTGCTCAATGCGCATGGTGGATGTAAGCTAGATTACATTTTGTAATAATTTTTTGAACATAATACATTTCTTAATTAAATTCAGTAGACTGCGATACATTCACTCGCTTACCAAGGCAAAGTTTCCCGCATCAGAGGTATAGCAACCGCCAGGGCGGTTAAGACATTGTAAATTCCTCAAACCCTTGCCTTGATTTTACAGATTTCTTCCCTAGCTCCTAACCCCTAGTCCCTGGCTATATTTTGATAATTTCTAAAGCTGGAAATCCGGATCGGATGGCAAGTCCTACATATATAGACATATCTCTATAAAATGATTAAGTAATTTTACAAAAAATCTATTCTAGAAATAATTGGATTTTAGCTTGACCAGGAATAGCTTGACCAAAAAGCGATCTATATGCTAAAAGATAGTAGTCAAAAAAATACTCTAATCAAAAACTAGCTCGGCACAGGAGGAAAAGACTTAATTTACTCTACTATATTCCATATCTGTGAAGGTTTTGCATAACTACCGTCTGTAGTTTTTGTGTATATATATATATATATCTGGTTGAAACTGATAAGTCATGTAGAGAGTAGTCACAAAAATCAAAAACTTATGATGTTAGGTCTTCTCATAGACATGAGTAAGTACTCACATAATTGTCCATCTACTTTTCAGGGTTTATTGGATCCTCAAGTTCATGGCAAATAGACAACTGGAAAAAAACCGGATCCAGTATGTCAATAAAATCGAATCCAGAAGAAAATCGATTGATTGCGATCGCAATCAACAGTAATATATCGCAGCATCAACTTCAGAACTCGAGTGGAAGTTGCTAGAGAATATCCGCTAGTAAGGTTCAAAACTAAATAATCCGAGTTCATTCTAAATCAGACAGGACTTGCGCTGCAAGATTAAATATAGTCACACAACCCAAAATTATGCAAAATAGTTCGTCGCAATGCTTAACCTCTAATCCTGAGAATATTCAAGAATTAGAAATATCATCCGCAGGAGAAAGTGAAGAACTTCGCAAAATAGATCGCGAATATCTCTCCTGGGGAGATACCGTTCATTATCAGGAGAATCCAATCATCATCAGTGGTTGTGAAGGAGGATTAATTTTCGACAACGAAGGTAACACTTACATTGATACGGGAATGTGGCACTCAAGCTGTAACTTTGGGTATCGAAATCCCGAAATAGAATCAGAAGTTTTCCAACAATTCAACACCCTTCCCCAAGCTTGTGGCGACTTCTTACATCCAGAGAAATTGTTAGTAGCTAAAATAGTGGTTGATGCTATCTATGAAAGGACTGGAATCAAAGGGCGAGTCTCCTTCAATGTTGGTGGTTCCCTGGTAGTAGAAGATGCAATGAAGATAGTTCGTAAAAATACGGGCAAGAATAAAGTGGCTGTCATGACAGGTAGTTACCACGGTCGTTCTTTAGGGACACTAAATCTTTCCAGTAGCCACCGATATCGACAATATTACAACGAGTTTCCAGACAAGGCGATTATGTTTCCCTTCGCCAACTGCACCCAGTGTTTCTATGAAAAGAAAAGAGAAACCTGCAATTTGTACTGCGCCAAAATGATTAACAAGGCTTTTTCCAACGAATATTATGGAATAGCCAGTCAAACCAGCTCAGAAATAGGCGCTATTGCCATAGAACTTTGTCAGGGAAGAGGCTACACTATTCCACCAAAAGATTTTTATCGTAATTTTATACCCGAACTACAACAGCGTGGAATTCTCGTAATCGCCGACGAAATTCAAGTTGGCATGTACCGCACAGGAAAGTTGTTCGCATTTGAGCATTTTGACATTGTGCCAGATATTATTACTCTGAGCAAATCCTTTACCAATGGTTTGAGTCCAGTTAGTTTAGTATGGGCGAGAGAAGATTTAGTCCATCCAGAAGTATTCACCCCCGGACATGCCCACAGCAACTTTGCCAATCACCCACTCGGAACCGCAGCCGCATTAGCATCATGGCGGTATATGCTACGACAGGATTATGAAATATCGGTGCCAGCAAAGGGAGCATACTTTCTGGAAAAACTGAAAGTTCTCCAAGGAAGACATCGGTTTGTCTATAGTGTAGATGGGTTAGGACTCCTCCTAAATATGGTTTTTGCAGATGAAAAAGGTGTACCCTATAAGAATTCTGCCCAACTAGCAGCAACAATCGCCCAAGACAATAACTTCAGATGGGAAGACAAAACCTGGCGGATGGTGTTGCAAACAGGAGGATATGACCTCAATACCCTCAAGTTTGCCCCCTACTTAGACATAACCTATTCAGAAATTGACCGAACAATTGGTATCCTCGATTTGGTACTGGAAAAACTTGGGGAAAAACTTTTCCCAATCACATTGGGATAGGGAAATGTACCCAATCAATCAGGATATTAAGGCCGTGATGTATTAGGAATCCCCTGACTTCTAATCAGGGGAGTGTCAAGTATTTGTTATCATTTGTTAGCCAACAGGTATCGGTGTAATGAAAGCCGCAGTTTTATACGGAAAAAACCAAGTAGAGATTCGTGATGTCATCCCACCAACTCTACCTCAAGAGGGAGAAGTCATCGCAGATGTAGAATTTGTTGGAGTCTGTAAAACAGACCAACAACTGACAGCCGCAGGTTTAGACTGCGAACGTATTCTCGGTCATGAAGTAGTTTGTAAAATCCCTAACGAATCAGGCTATTTTGCCTTAAATAACGAGATTTCCTGCGGTAAATGTAGCTATTGCCAAGAAGGACTCACTAGTCACTGCCAGAATTTACAGGAATTAGGTGTTAACCAGGATGGGGGATATGCCGAAAAGATGCGCGTACCCAAACAATCTTTACACCACTTTGACTTCAGTAATCCGGCATTGGGAGTCTTAATTGAGCCTTTAAGTTGTGCGGTGAGGGGAGTAGGAAGAATTATCGCTGCTGCCAATTTGTTATCAGTTTCACGACCAACAACTTTAGTAATTGGAGGTGGACTATCAGGCGCTCTGATTGCTTACCTCTTGACTCATTCCCCTGAATTTGATGGCGAAATTAAGCTATATGATATCACTAAAATGCCGATCCCTTGGGCAGAAAAATTGGGGATTGAACGAGTAGCAGAAGCAGAAGCAGATCGAGGACACTTGGTAATTGAATGTTCCGGTACGCCAAGCGGTCTTGCCACAGCGCTGGGTGTAGTGCGGAAGGCAGGTATAGTCTGTATTTATGGTGTACCCAAGCAAGATATTGTTCTACCTATTTCCCCATACGAACTATTTATGCGGGAGATAGCTGTCGTGACATCCTTCGCTGGTGCGACAGACGAAACAATGGGAAAAGCAATTTCATACATCAAGGGCGACGAAACATTTTTTGCACAATTGTTAGGTCGAGGTATTTCTCTGGAGCAACTTCCCGAAGAATTGACTTGTTGGAATCCCCAAGCAGGTACGCGCACCTTCGTGAATATTACTACTTGAGATCGTCAATCCAAGAGTCCGATCGATATCAAAGAAAATCAAACTTCTCAAGAACTAGTTAGTATGTTAGATAGAGCAGTCATCTTCGATATGGACGGTTTGCTGATCGATAGCGAACCTCTGTGGTGGCAAGCAGAATTGGAGATATTTAATGATTTAGGAGTGCCACTTCAAGAGAGTATGTGCCATCAAACAATGGGTTTGCGTACTTCAGAGGTTGTCAATTATTGGTATAAAAAATTTCCTTGGACAGAACCAAATGAGTCTGCAGTAGCCGAAAAACTGATCAGTCGGGTTGGTGAACTGATAATGACAGTCGGACAGCCAATGCCTGGTGCTGTGGAAGTGGTACAACTCTGTCACCAGATGAAGTTGCCTTTAGCATTAGCCTCTTCATCTTCTCTGTATCTAATTGAAATAGTGTTAAATAAACTGGGCTTGCAAGATACCTTCAATGGGATCAATTCTGGAGAAACAGAGATTTATGGCAAACCTCATCCAGCAGTCTATCTCACTAGTGCCCATCGCCTCGGGATCCATCCGACTAAGTGTGTCGCCTTTGAAGACTCAATTCGTGGCATAATCAGTGCCAAAGCAGCATCCATGGAATGTATTGCGGTTCCAGCACCAGCAGAAGGAGAAGACCCCCGATTTGCGATCGCAGATATCAAGCTGGATTCACTCACACAGATTGACAAGTCTTGGCTCAATCAGTTTTTAATTGGATCTTAACTTGACAAAGGCAAGGAAAAATCAATAATTTGGAAAAAAAATAGGTTAAAATCATGACAACCATGAGTGCTGCAGTATGGTACGGTCCTGGTCGTGAAAACTTTAGATTAGAGCAAGTGAAACGACCAGATCCCGGTCCAGGAGAAGTCCTCATCAAGGTAAATAAGTGTTTCTTTTCTACAATGTACGTCCGTGCCATCCTGGTTGGTCATCCTAAACTCCACCCTCCAGAAATTTTTGGGCGTATGCTGGCTGGAGATGTGGTGGCAGTGGGTTCTGGTGTTACCACAGTTTCTGAGGGAATGCGCGTTACTGTTAATCCGGAACGTCCCTGTGGAGAGTGTTTCTACTGTCAAGTTGAAGAATTAGGACATTGTATCCATCCGACAAGGTTAAAACCGGGGGGAATGGCTGAGTTTGTCTGCGTTCCCGCACCCCTGGTTGGCGGTATCTTTGAACTGCCCTCAGATATTAAATATGAGGAAGCAGCTTATGCTGAGACACTCGCCTGCATACTTCAAGGTATGGACTTGTCGCATATTGCTTTCTCCGATACTGTTGTCATTATTGGAGATGGAAGCGTGGGATTGGTGTTTGTCCAGCTAGCGCAACTGCGAGGTGCTACCAAGATTATTGTGGCTGGCAAACATGACGATTCACTCCAACAGGCATTAGCTTTGGGTGCATATCGTGGTGTTAATGTCAAGGTTGAGTCTCTACGAGATGTGGTGATGGCAGAAACTCAAGGTTATGGTGCTGATGTGGTTATCGAAGCAGTTGGTTGTGGTGAAACTTATCAAGAGGCATTGACTTTACTGCGGTGTGGTGGGAGAGCGGTTGGTTTTGGAGGCACACCACCAGGAACGACATTTCCAGGGGATCCCAATTTAATCCATTATCGCTCCCTGAAGATTTACGGTAGCTATCGATATGTTCCCAATCATTTTCGCCAAGCTATCGATCTAATCGCGACAAAACAAATCGATTTACGACCGATCGTTACTCATTATGTTCCATTCTCCAAGTTGACAACTGATGCAGTTGATATCTCTCAACAACCCAATTGTCGAGGATTGGTCATTGATTTTGCCAAATAGTTCCAATCTGAGGTAGAAAACAGTACTATTCTGGCAGATAGATAATATTTAGTGCCAAGCCTAGCCGCATATTAACTACCTCTTCCCCAGAACTGTTACAATAAAAAAGTTTGATAATTTTCAGGGAATCCCACAGTACTAGATCCAACAGGAGAGAGCATGATTCTAGCAGGTGATATTGGCGCAACGAATAGCCGATTAGCTCTTCTTGACGAGAACCTTTCAGTAGTAGCTCAGGATGTATATAAAAGTCAAGAGTACCAAAGCTTTAATGATATAGTCCGCCAATTCCTGGATACTTACAATTATCCGATTACAACGGCTTGCTTTGGTTTACCAGGTCCAATCAGAGAGGGAAAATGTAAGTTAACTAATGTACCTTGGGAAGTAGTTGATGCTACCGTACTGTCTGAAGTTACTAATAGCCCCGTTGCTTTGCTAAACGATGTAGAATCTAATGCTTATGGGTTGGAAACATTGCGGGATGACGAGTTAGTTACATTAAACGAGGGGAGCAAGATAGCAGGGGGCAATCGGGCGGTTGTCGCAGTTGGGACTAGCGTGGGAGAAGCTATTCTTGTAGAGGTGGCGGGTAACATTCACGCACTAGGTACGGAAGGTGGACACGCTGACTTTGGTCCGTTTGATGAACTACAGTGGGAACTGATTCGTTACACCCAAAAGCAATACAAACGTGTCAGCTATGAAGTCATTTTAGGCGGGCAGGGTTTAGTGCAAATTTATGATTTTCTCCGCGACAGCGGTTTAGGTGAAAGTCCCAAATCGCTGTTAGAAGAAATGGAGACAGGAGATAAGGCAGCATTGATTAATAAAGCTGCTCAAGAGGGTAGCTGTCAGATATCCGTCAAAGCAATGGAAATGTTTATATCCATTTTGGCAGCAGAATGTGGCAATGCTGCTGTCAAGTATTTCAGTACAGGGGGTATTTACATTGGGGGCGGAATGGCTCCCAAAATTCTCAACAGTTTACGAGATCCCAGCTTCGTCGAAAATTTTGTAAATAAGGACAAAATGCGCGAGTTTTTAACTGATATTCCTGTCTATGTAATTCTCAATGAAGACACATCTTTGCAGGGAGCAGCTTGGTATGCCAAAAGGCTTATTTCCAGGCATTAAATAAGCCATATATTGGTGTCATTAAACACCAATGTCATTAAACACCAATGGTAACGGAATCATTCACGCCTTCTGCTAGAGAGACAAACCTCAATGATCCCTAACAAAGAAGTAGGACTAGACAATCACACAAAACACACATCAATCCCAGCAGAAGTTATCCCATTTGTCTTGTTAATTATAGCCTTGTTTGCTTTGGCTTTAACAGGGATATTGGTGAAATTTTCCTTGAGGGAAATGAGTGTCAATGAAACACTATTCAATCGCTCTTGGATCGCTGCTATAGTATTTGGATTGTGGAATGGTTTCTATCAATTACGCATTCAACAATCAGACGAGCAATTCATCCTAAAGAAACGCAACGAAACTCGTGACTATGGACTTTTGCTGGGAGCATCTGTAGCTTATATGGTAGGTCGTCTCCTTTGGACTTGGTCTTTAACTGAAACTAGCGTAGCTAATGCTAACGTAATTGGTGGTTTAAGTCCAGTCTTCACTACCTTGGGGGCATGGCTATTATTCAAGCAGATTTTTGACCGTAGATTTTTGATCGGATTGGTAGTGGCAATACTAGGAGCAATAGTTTTAGGATTGGATGACCTAATAGTATCTAAGCATGGTCTGATTGGCGATTTGGCTGCTCTTGGGTGTGCTATATTATATGCAGCTACTTACCTAATCCTGGAATATCTTCGCAGTAAATTTTCAGTAGAAACAGTGCTAATGTGGAGGTGTTCTGTTGGGACTATATTAACATTACCCCTCGTCCTGACTTCTGAAAATCAATTATTCCCAAGTTCTTTGTCAGGGTGGTTAATCGTATTTTCCCTAGCTGTTGTTTGTGAGGCATTAGGTCACGGATTAACAGTGTATAGCTTGAAAAGATTTTCCTCCACCTTCGTCCTGATGGTATATTTACTGGATCCAGTGATTGCGGCAACTCTGGCTTGGATACTTTTCTCAGAGCAATTAAGTCTGGTGAATTGGTTGGGTTTTGCCATAATCATGGTAGGTATTTATCTAGGAAAAACTGGTAAAGGCGCGGAGAAAAAGTCTAATTCTGAACAAATCGAACCAAAAGATGTCAATGATATGGAGCCAAGTTTCTGAAAGATAGCAATCGCTAGTTAACGTAAGTTGCTAGTTACCTTGTGAGGGCTGCTAATTGCTAATCGCTAATCGCTAATCGCTAATCACATAAGAGCGAGATAATATTTTTCATAATTGACAATTAGCAATTAGCTGTTAGCTATTTTCGCTCCTGAGTGGCTGATAACTAACAACTTGGGTTAGTTAGAACATTCTCAGATTAAAAAGGGGATGGCAGCCTCTTGTCAAAGCCCCTTCTGAGAATCGCATTAGCAAATGAAGTCAGTATAATAAGATAAGCAAATGGACAGACGAACATTTCTCAATTACTCGCTAGCAATGGGTTTTATCATTTGGCCTGATGATAAACTGCCAAAACAATTGGTCAGAAGTGAAGAAAAAATTAAAGAGTTATTTGCTGTAAAATCTGCCACTGCTAGCTCATCTATTTTTCCACAGAGTGTGGCATCAGGAGATCCCCAGCCCCAGGGAATTACTCTTTGGACTCGCGTAGTTTCGCCACAACAAGGTTTAATTGAATTAGGTTTTGAGATTGCTAGAGATTCTGAGTTTAACGAGATCGCATTACGCGGTGTAGCACAAACAGATGGCTCGAAGGATTACACTGTTAAAGTTCATGTTGATTCCCCCCGTCTCCAACCTTTTACCACCTACTACTATCGATTCATTTGCCAAGGAACAGCCAGTAGAAGAGGTCGTTTTAAGACTTTACCCGATCCTAACATGGAGGTAAATAAAGTTCGCTTTGCTTACGTCAGTTGCCAAGATTACACTAACGGCTACTACAACAGCCATCGCTTTTTAGCAGAAGAAGATATTGATTTTGTCGTATTTTTGGGCGATTATATATATGAGAGCGTGGGAGACCCCAGCTTCCAACGTGGTATCCGTCCGATTCAGCTACCTAGCGGTCAAGCAGTTGCAAGTAGCCTTCAAGACTATCGATTCCTCTATCAAACCTACAAAAGCGATCGCGATTTACAAAAGCTGCGGGAAAATTTTGCCTTCATCAGTATTTGGGACGATCATGAATTTGCTGGTGATAACTTCGGTACAAATACCCCAGAACAAGTTCCATTCTATAAAGCAAAGCTTCGGCAGTGGGCAAGTCAGGCATGGGCTGAATACACCCCCACCAGGATTACTTTCGAGCCTGACAAACATCCCCTCAGTGCCCTGCAAATCTATCGCACCTTCAAAATTGGCAATCTGCTAGAACTAATCATGACGGATCAACGCCTCTATCGGGATGGTCCTCCTTATGACAATCTTGAGGCACAGCAACAACAATATCTGAAACAACAGCGATATATGGTAGCAGACTCTGTGGAACGGAAGGCTCCAAACCGAAGTATGCTGGGCAATGCACAACGACAGTGGTTCTGCGATACAATCATCAATTCTCCTGCCACCTGGAAAATCTGGGGGAACGAAGTTATGACTATGCAACTGAAATACTTATCAGAATTTGCTACGAAGCTTGTAGGAGAATCAAGCCCAGAGTTATTTGTATCCTTAGATCAATGGGATGGTTATCCGGCGGAGAGATCTTTATTATTTAGCACCATCAAAGAAGCTGGGGTGAAAAACTTTGTCACCATTACCGGAGATTTCCACACCTTTGTTACTGGCTATCAAAAAATAAACTTTGACGATCCAGAAGATGAGCCAATCGGAGTAGAGTTTCTCGTGGGATCGACTGCTTCCTCCAACTTTGCAGAGACTCATAGTTCAAGTCCACAAGAGTTAAGTCATCCACCAATTGAAATGATGACTCAAATGCTCAAAGATAGCAATCCCCACATTCAATACTTTAACTCAACAGCCCACGGTTACAACCTAGTTGAAGTAACACCAAAAGCATTAACTTGCACCTTGAAAGCCGTTAGTGATATTACCACATCACAGGGAAATCTCTCAACTCTTAAAGTTTTTCGAGTACCGCGCGATCGCGTTTTAATAGAAGACATCACAGATGCTTGACTCTCCCCTCCATAAATGGAGGGGGATTCCAAGCTGTATATGGCGACAAGGTTACTCTCGATTGCCTGAAGTAGGAATTAGCTTTGCTGATACCGCAGGCAATTGCGATCTTTTAGCTATCCTAGAAAGATAGACTATGCCCCGATCTAACTATGGTTGCTTTATCAGATCGCTTATTAATGACAGCAGAGGAATACCTGGCGTGGGAACCCACCCAACAGCAACGCTACGAATTTTGGGATGGCGAAGTAGTAGCTATGAGTGGCGGAACCCGCAATCACAATCGAGTTTCCGGAAATTTCTTCAAGCTTCTAGATGATGCCCTTGCCGATTGCCCCTGTGAAGTTTACATTGTAGATGTAAAAGCGCAGGTGGAACCGGGACGAAAGTATTTTTATCCGGATGTAGTAGTGACTTGCGATGAACGGGATCGAGATCCACAATTAGTGCAATTTCCCTGCTTAATTATCGAAGTTTTATCGCCTTCTACTGAAGCAATTGATAGAGGTACAAAGTTTGCTAAATACCGAAGATTTGCCACACTGCAAGAATACGTGTTAGTCCAAGTTGAACAACCAGGAGTGGAAGTATTTCGGCGTAACCAACAGGGGAAATGGGTGCTATCGGAGTATGGTTTGGGTGAAAGCTTGCAGCTAGAATCGGTGAATGTGGAAATTGCAATTAGCGATTTGTATCGACAAGTGGAGTTTGAAGTAGAAGCTGCAAACAATTAAGGAAATAATGCGATCGCAAATCTCGCCAGAGGCATCGCCTTATTTTTCTGGCTAAATCAAATCCGATTCTACAAATCGATAGATGAAATAGAAATCTACTTGACCTGAGTTCGGAGTTCGGAGTTCGGTGTTTTCCCTTGACTTTTTTCATGATAGTTACCAAAATTTCGCTCGTAATATCGATTTCTTGCCTAAGAGATTTGATTTTAAAATGCTGTAAAGCTTTTGTTTACTGGCTTTCAGCTTCCGCTCTTGCGTCGAACTCAGGTCTACTTGACAGGCAATATGGCTGACTTATTCAGTAGGTTGGGCTATATTTTCTCAGTTGGAAAAGAGGATCTATGAGTATAATATTAATATAGTTACTGTACGGGAGATAAGAGGATGACTGTGACAGCAGTGAAAATGACCCTGGCAGAATTTCTCAACTACGACGATGGTACTGATACCAAGTATGAATTAGAAAATGGGGAACTTATTAAAATGCCATCTGAAAGCGATCTAAATCAGAGAATTGCTATGTTTCTGCTCATATATTTGAGCCAACTGGGAATTCCCAGCTATCGGCTGAGAATTGGTATAGAGTTAGCTGTCAGCAGTGCTAGTGCATCTGTTCGTTTACCGGATTTGGTAGTCTTATCTGAAGAGTTAGCTGTGGCTTTAGAAGGAGCATCTCGCTCGATTGTATTAATGGATATGCCACCACCATTGTTAGTAGTAGAAGTAGTCAGCCCCAATCAAGAAAAGCGAGATTATCGATATAAAAGAAGTGAATATGGGGCAAGGGGAATTGCCGAATATTGGATTATTGATCCAATATTGCAACAGGTGACGGTATTAGAGTGGGTAGAAGGATTATATGAAGAAAAGGTATATAAAGGGGATAATACTATTGTTTCTCCAATATTAGGTAATCTGACACTAACTGTGGCTCAACTTCTCCAAAGCAGATAGCTTAATAAATAATCAACTTTACAGCAAGAGGAGGTACGGCGATGACAGTTACAGCAGTGAAAATGACACTAGCAGAATTTCTCAACTACAACGATGGCACTGATACCAGTTATGAATTAGAAAACGGAGAACTTATCAAAATGCCTGCTGAAAGCGAAATCAATCGTCGAATTGCCACATTTTTGTTTGCCTATTTTCTTCAGTTGGGAATTCCTTCGCACCGACTCACAATGAAAACTGAGGTGGTAGTAAGTGGTGTGCAGGCTTCGGTGCGAGTGCCAGATTTGATGATATTATCTGAAGAGTTGGCTGTAGTTTTGGAAGGAGCATCTCGCTCCATTGTCTTAATGGATATGCCACCACCTTTGTTAGTAGTAGAAGTAGTCAGCCCCAATCAAGAAAAGCGCGACTATCGCTATAAAAGAAGTGAATATGGGGCGAGAGGCATTGCCGAATATTGGATTGTCGATCCGATATTGCAACAGGTGACAATATTAGAGTGGGTAGAAGGATTATATGAGGAAAAAGTCTATCAAGGTGATAATACTATTGTTTCTCCGATTTTGGGTAATCTGACACTAACTGCGGCTCAAATTCTCCAAGGCAGATAACTTATAGTTATTCTTCTGACAGGACTGGATTAACCAAAAAATTAGAATTGATAATTTGGGCAATAGTATAGGGATTTTTACGAAGAAAAATAATATGTGGCAAGTTAGTTTACTGAATCGCTAAATATACCCCATCTTGATAACGCGATTAAAAATTAATCCGGCGATAGATTTCATACAGAGGAATTTCTACATTTAAACTGTGCAGAATAATCGATCGATCTAAACCATCGTGAACTTGCCATTCCCAGCGATCTTTACTGTTCGGTTCTAAGTTATGATATTGTTCAATATATGGTTCAGTTTGGCTGACAATTAGATATTCACAAAAGCTAGGAATAGAGCGATATTTTCTGAATTTTTCACCTCTATCGTAAGCTTCAGTAGAGGGAGATAAAACTTCAACAATAAGAAGAGGATTGAGAATTTCGTCATTACGATTGCCATTAAATTCTGGTTCTCCATCAATTACGAAAACGTCAGCATAAGTTCCGTGATTGAAGCTAGGAATCCAGATACGCAAATCGCTATTATAGGTTTGAAAGTTCGTATCTCGGAGATTAATATTGAGAAAAGTAGTAATGTCTACGGCGATGCGGCTGTGGGCGGGGGAACCTCCAGGCATAGTAATTATCTCTCCATTGCGGTATTCATGGCGTTCCTCAGCCGTTTCTTCAATCTCCCGATACTCATCTAATGTCAGACGAGTCTTTGTCGTATCTGAGGTAAGGTTTGGCGGGCTAGTTTGGGCAATTACCACAATCGTGCCTCCTAAATAATTAGATATAAAACTATTCTAACTTAGAGTTATAAAGTATAACCGAAATTACCAATTTCCCTCGAATACACCTGGAACATTACTTTGTAATCTCCGATAGGCAATTCTATCTGCACCAAACAAAAAGGGGATAGGTAAATGTGGATCTTTTAACGCTAGATCTAGTTAACCGAACCAAAATTATTCAGTTTACCCTACTGCACAAATAAATGATTATTTAGTTCGGTAATCATCAGTGACTTAGTAGTTATAACCGAATTTACAGTCCCGATTATTTTGCCTACTATAAAAATCAAGAAACGCAAAAAACCAAAACAAACAATTAAGGAGCCTTGAAAGATATGGTATTAGTTCGTTGGAATCCCTGGCAAGAAATCGACACCCTACAACACCAACTCAATAGTTTATTTGATGAAGTGCTAGTACCAAACAATAGTTTGAAAAAGAGTTTCTCTAGAATTCCTGCAGCCGAAATCCAAGAAACTCCAGATGCGATTAATCTGAAACTGGAAGTGCCGGGAATGGAGGCCAAAGACTTAGATGTGCAAGTAACTGAGGAGTCTGTGTCTATTAGCGGGGATCGCAAATCGGAAACCAAGTCTGAGGAAAAAGGCGTAACTAAGAGCGAATTCCAATACGGCAAATTCCACCGCGTCATTTCCCTACCCTCCAAAATTCAACATACTAAGGTTGAGGCGGAGTACAAAGATGGAATTTTGAATTTGAGA
Source organism: Cyanobacteria bacterium UBA11153 (assembly GCA_003511885.1). Classification (GTDB taxonomy): domain Bacteria; phylum Cyanobacteriota; class Cyanobacteriia; order Cyanobacteriales; family Coleofasciculaceae; genus Limnofasciculus. The sequence goes on along the minus strand of DOIX01000342.1, from coordinate 30,669 downwards.
CTACCCAAGATGGTAGAGGAAGAGAGTAAGGTTGTGAAAGTTAGTATCAATCAAGCCGCTGCTTAGATGTTAGTAGTAGGCGCTTAAGCGCCTACTACTAACCTATAAAACACCGCGTAACTTGCGAGTGTTTTCCACTAAACTTTCTGCAAACTGATCGAATCGCTTTGACAATTTTTCATCTAAAAGTTTACCATCCTGACCAAATACCTGCCAAGCTTGACCAATAGCAATTTGTTCCGGAATCACCCAAGCATGAACCCAACGCATAATTATCCGTAAATCATTTAAAGCATTACTATTATGCTGACCCCCTAAAATACTAATCAATCCCGTCACTTTTCCTGATAAATGGTCAAAAGTCATCAAATCTAGGGCATTTTTCATCACCCCACTGAGGCTGCCATGATATTCTGGAGAAACCAAAACTAAGCCATCTGCTGCTTGGACAGTTTCCCGCAAGCGCACCACATCAGGATAACCGGGATAATCATCGCTGCCGATACAAAACGGTAACTGCATCTGACGCAAGTCTAATACTTCCACTGACGCACCTAAAGCTTCGAGTCGCTGAGTTGCTGAAGCTAATGCCTGATGGCTATAAGATTTAGGTCGTAAACTCCCGGCTATGCCAACTATTTTCACCATGTCATCGATTCCCTCTAATCTTAAATAGTTAACCTTAATTTAGTCTGGAAGTCCAGCTAACATCCTCAGCGGGAGCATCCCAATTCGGCAAATCTACGAGTGGGAGCATCTTGCTTTGGTGTTTCTGTGACGGGCATCTTGCCCGCACGACAAATTTACCTTCAGGGGATGCTTCCTCCTCGGCAGGCAATTTCGCTGCCATTTTGGTCTCAATAAGTCAAAGTCGTTATGGCTATGACTATTTTAGCTAATTTTGTGCGATCGCACAAAATTAGAGCAATCGCCCCCATCGGAGAATATCCTCGGGTTAATCCAGTCAGCACAACCTGTTAAGCTGCTACGCATTTAATTTGTATATCCCCACACCCTACACCC
>DOIX01000342.1:28489-29321 GCA_003511885.1 Cyanobacteria bacterium UBA11153 | reverse complement strand
GCCAATAGCCTCTAGTCCCTCGCGATAACATCTTTCCTGGGAGTATTTTTTCATAGACTCTCAAAGCAGGAGAGAGGGGTTAAGTACCGTCTAACCCCTCTCTCCTAAGCCCTTACCTCTAACCTGCGAAGCACATTAAACTAGAAATGAGTAAATTCAATGCCACCTCACTAACTTGGAGCGTAACCCGCTTTAATCCCAAAAACTGAAGGAAGGCAGAATAGCCAAAAAAAAATATGAAGAAAAATTCTTGGATGAGAGGATGGATGGGAAATAACGGTTTGACAAAGCAGCCAACAGCTCGCCCACTTATTTCCCAATCAAAAACACTAGAGGTGATGCGGCTAAAACTGTGGCGGCTTGCAGCCAGCTTGATGATGGCGCAAGGAGTGGCAGTTGCCATCCCCGCCCAAGCCCAACAGGTGCAGCCAAAATCTATCACTTATGGAGAACTTTTAGAAAAAATTGATGCCTGCAAAATTGAGCCAACACCGCCAGTTAATTGCGAAATTACCCAAATCGAAATCCAGCCAGCCAGAAGAATTGCTAAAGTCCACAAACAAGGACAAAAACCCAAAGAATCACCAGAAGAGGTGATGCTACTCGATCAAAATTCTGAATTGATTGAGAAACTGGGTCAAACCAATATTAAATTTGATGTCGAACCTACGAATGATAATTCTGCGGCAGTGGGGTTGGTGCTAAACTTATTCTTACTGCTATTATTGCTAGCAGGATTAATGGCAATTCTGAGGAGATCCGCTGCTAGTTCTGGAAATGCTTTAAACTTTGGAAAATCCAGAGCGCGTTTCCAAATGGAAGCCAAAACTGG
>DOIX01000342.1:28066-28290 GCA_003511885.1 Cyanobacteria bacterium UBA11153 | reverse complement strand
TTCCAAATGGAAGCCAAAACTGGGGTCAAATTTGAGGATGTAGCTGGGATAGAAGAAGCTAAAGAAGAATTGCAAGAAGTAGTTTCTTTCCTGAAAGAAACTGAACGTTTTACCTCATTGGGGGCAAAGATTCCCAGAGGTGTTTTATTAATTGGGCCGCCAGGAACTGGCAAAACTATGCTAGCAAAAGCGGTGGCTGGTGAAGCAGGAGTACCTTTTTTCAG
>DOIX01000342.1:27707-27851 GCA_003511885.1 Cyanobacteria bacterium UBA11153 | reverse complement strand
GAAGCAGGAGTACCTTTTTTCAGCATCTCTGGCTCGGAATTTGTGGAGATGTTTGTTGGGGTAGGAGCTTCGCGGGTAAGGGATCTTTTCCGCAAGGCAAAAGAGAATGCTCCTTGTTTAGTTTTTATTGATGAAATTGACGCA
>DOIX01000342.1:27222-27432 GCA_003511885.1 Cyanobacteria bacterium UBA11153 | reverse complement strand
GAAAGAGAGCAAACCCTCAACCAACTTTTAACTGAGATGGATGGGTTTGAAGGTAATAGTGGTGTGATCGTAATTGCTGCTACTAACCGTCCCGATGTTTTGGATACAGCACTGTTGCGCCCTGGGAGATTTGACCGTCAAGTTATGGTCGATTTACCCACTTACAAAGGTCGTTTGCATATTTTAGAAGTTCACGCTCGCAATAAGAAA
>DOIX01000342.1:26342-27017 GCA_003511885.1 Cyanobacteria bacterium UBA11153 | reverse complement strand
AAGTTCACGCTCGCAATAAGAAATTATCACCAGATGTATCTTTAGAAGCGATTGCGCGTAGCACTCCGGGTTTTTCTGGTGCAGAGTTGGCAAACCTCCTCAACGAAGCCGCTATCCTTACGGCAAGGAGGCGGAAAGAGGCAATCGGGCATCAAGAAATCGATGACGCGATCGATCGAGTTACGATTGGGATGACTCTCAATCCTCTCCTAGATTGCAAGAAAAAATGGATGACAGCCTATCATGAAGTGGGACATGCTCTATTATCAACTCTCTTAGAAAATGCCGATCCTTTAAATAAGGTGACGATTATTCCTCGCTCCGGTGGCATTGAAGGTTTTTCCCTGCAAATGTTAGATGAAGAAATCGTAGATAGCGGACTCTATACAAAGGCTTGGATTTTAGATAAAATTACCATTGTCCTGGGCGGAAGAGCTGCTGAGGCTGAGGTTTTTGGGGAAGATGAGATTGATAGCGGTGCTGCTAGCGATCTCAAGAAGGTAAGCGATTTGGCACGGAGAATGGTAACTCTCTACGGTATGTCTGACTTNNAATTTGGCGCTAGAAACCCCAGATAATGAGGTTTTTCTGGGTAGCGGTTGGACGACGCGATCGGAATATTCTGAAGAGATAGCAGCAAAAATCGATCGACAAGTAAGGGATATTGCCATTGAG
>DOIX01000342.1:25921-26111 GCA_003511885.1 Cyanobacteria bacterium UBA11153 | reverse complement strand
TTATCAAAAAGCTCGTCTTTTGATCCGACAAAATCGACCTTTAGTAGATCGATTGGTTGAAACTTTGCTGGATCGAGAAACTCTCGATGGGGATCAATTCCGCAAAATTGTCGCCGAATACACTCAACTGCCACGTAAACAAATGGCCTTGAGTTGTTAGCAATAGCTAGTGGCTAATGGTTAATGGCTA
>DOIX01000342.1:25387-25622 GCA_003511885.1 Cyanobacteria bacterium UBA11153 | reverse complement strand
TTTGTTGTCGATACATTTGTTGCAAAACTAAAGCTGGGTCCAGATATCGATCCGCATATTTGATGCCCCAATGGAGATGAGGACCAGTGGTTCTACCTGTCATCCCTACTCTACCAATTCTCGCACCTGTGGGTAATTGTTGACCTTTCCAAATTTGCAATCCACCCTCCCTGTCAATCAGATAAGTGCCACTGCTACTGCTTTCCACATGTCCTTTCATGTGACAGTAGACATG
>DOIX01000342.1:24618-25174 GCA_003511885.1 Cyanobacteria bacterium UBA11153 | reverse complement strand
CCTTTCATGTGACAGTAGACATGTTTCCAGTCTCCCGATTGGATGGTGATGGAAGTACCACAAGCGGTATTATCTGAAAGTGAGATAACTTGACCTGCCCACCAGTTGCGGATGTAGCTGCCTTCCGGTGCTGCAATATCTAAGCCGCGATGGAATTCCACTCCACTACCTCTCGGAGATTTACGATAACCGTAGCCGGAGGTGTAAGCGATAAAATTCTCCACCGGAAAGGAACCCGATTGGGAGTAAGGTTGAGTTGTAATTTGGGCGATTTGAACATCTGAAGCTTTAACTTGTTCTGGGTTAAACCATCCCAATATAATTAAACCAACTAGACTTAATCCAGCCAACAGGAGAAAGCGAGACTTGAGACTTTTTCTCTTGAGGTGCAGTCGGGGTTTATATATTTGGGGCATTGTGGCATTCCTCAACTAGTTGATAATAATGAACAGTATTGACAAAAGTAGATAAATATAGTAGAGACCCAGATAGGAATCTCCAAATTAGAGTTCCCGAAACCAGGATACTCCAGATACAGCAGTTGACAGTTGACAGT
>DOIX01000342.1:0-24391 GCA_003511885.1 Cyanobacteria bacterium UBA11153 | reverse complement strand
TTGACAGTGGATAGTTGACAGTTACTAGATAAGGATCCCAGTCAGCCAGAAAATGGCAGAGTCAGGCATTTCCAGCTTTTGTTAAGCTACATTAATAATTATTAAAGTTTTGCGATAGAAGATAAAGAACTGATGCTGAGTGAATTTTTGCCATTTAGATTCGAGGTGAGTGCGATCGCAATCGCGGGTACGTCATTGTGGGCACTGGCGCTGTATTTAGGCTTTTCCACGTTAAATCAGTGGGTAATGGAGCAATTTAATCGCTGGTTTAACTTTGCGGAAAGATCCCTCTACATCTCTGTTGAGGAATTTGAACGTACTCGCAAAGCCAGAGAAGCACAAAATGCCTTCTATGCTTCCATTTTCAGTATCCTGCCATTTTTAATGATCGGAGGCTTGTGCAACTATGGGGTGGAACTAACCCTGGGGCGCAGTTGGGCGATTAGTATGGGTATTATGGCTTGTATCAGCGGCGGCGTTTATGAGTTAGGCCGTCGTGGTGGTGAGTCTAATTAGTTTTTGGTTGTTGGTTGTTGGTTATTGTTTTTTAGTTTATAGCCAGAGGCTAGGAAACAAAACTATAAAATCAAAATCAAGGATTTCAGTAATTTAGAATGTTTTAACTGCCAAGGCAATTACTATATTAGTATAGGTTAAAGTTTAAAGATATGGTACAAGCTCCTACTAAACCATTAACATTGGCAGAGTTTTTAGAATTACCAGAAACTAAACCTGCTAGCGAATATATCGACGGTCAAATTATCCAAAAACCCATGCCACAAGGAAAACATAGTTTACTTAGGGGTGAACTTTTTACGGTAATTAATAAGATTGTAGAAAAAAAAAGAATTGCTTTAGCCCTTCCCGAATTACGTTGTACCTTTGGTGGACGTTCCATTGTACCAGATATTGCTGTTTTTACTTGGAATCACATTCCTTTGGATGAAGAGGGAGATATTGCTAATGTTTTCGCGGCTAATCCCGACTGGGCAATTGAAATTTTATCTCCGGATCAAAGCCAGACAAAAGTAACGAATAATATCCTCCATTGTCTGAATCATGGTTGTGAGATGGGTTGGTTGCTGGACCCGGCGGAAAAATCTGCGATCGCATATCCGGCTGGAAAACAACCTATATTTTTATCAGAGGCGGATTTGGTAATGCCAACTCCAGAGTTTATGGAGAATTTTAAACTTACGGTTGGGGAGTTATTTGGTTGGTTAAAGCCTGGTATTGTTTGAAGGATTTACTATATTTTAAGCGATGAATACTCAGCGATATATTTACTGGCAAGATGAGGATATGTGGATCGGTTATCTGGAGGAGTATCCAGATTATTGGACACAAGCAGAAACTGAAGATGAGTTGAAAGAAAATTTAGTGGATATTTACAAAGAGCTAACGAGCGGAAGGATTATTAATGTCCGAAGAGTGGCGGAGCTTGAAGTATCGTGAAAAGACGGGATCTTATCAAAGAGATTGAGGAAATGGGCTGTATTTTTGTCCGTCACGGCGGCAAACATGATTGGTATCAGAATCCACAGACGAAGGTATCTCAGCCTATTCCAAGACATCGGGAAATCAAAGAGCAGCTTGCCAAGCACATTATCAAAATGCTCGCTGACTAGGGGTAAGCCTAGATACCCGACTTCTCCAATTAGATTTAGATACAAAGTCAAAAAATTAATCGCTAGTTAACCCCAACCTAGCCCGCACTTCTGCTACTGAAAGAGTTTTTGTTTCCTGTCCTCGCTCATCGAGAAACTCCATAAATTCTTTATTTTGGCGGGTTAACTCAATTTCTCGATCGAAATCATTAAACTCAGCGAGGATAAATTCTACACCATCAGGAGTTCGCAAGATTAGATTTTGATGCCTAGCTTCTGTCAAGAGAGTTGCTAATGATATTGAATCCAACGAAATGTCGATAACTTTCATAGGTTAAACTCCTTCCCTCTCAAGATTATATCACAACTCGATCGCAAAACTATCTCGCAAGTGAAAATCGGCCACTGCACCTCGATGGGTTAACGCCCAAAAACTAACCTCACCATTTTTACTTTTAATCACTGTAGTAATTGCCACTTCTATCGCTTGTTGTGGCAAAACAATTAGATCCAAATTTACATCTAAAGATATCACTAAACTATCCAATCTCCTCTCCACAGTAAATGGCAGTGTAGTCAAAGCATTTTCCTCTGCCATTCCTTGACGATATCCTGTAAATCGATAAACATTCCAATCTCCGGAAGGAGAAAGATTGAATTCCCAATATTCAGGAGTATCTTTAATACCAAGGAAAAATTCAAAGCAAGTGTCTTGCCACAATTCGTCCTTTCGGCTAGCGGTATCTGATGGTGGGGCAATGTCAATTTCTGCTAGATTGCCCTTAAGGGTGTAGTCGAGGTTTAGTTTATTTTCATTCCGCGTAATATTGCCGATAATTTGGATATTCGGTAGGGGTTGGGTTGTAGGGAAAGGTTGTAGGATAAATTGCATAATTAGATTGATTATTACCCTTCCCTCAAAGGGCAGGGGGTTGGATGGCTATATTTTTTCACAGCACGCTTGAGAAATACACAATAATACTCGATCGAGATTCTCCATTACTTCCTCATTCTGAATTCGCAACAAGCGCAATGCCCTTCCTGATAAAATGCGATCGCGTTCTTCATCATATTCTACTTGTTGTTTATGAATTCCTCCATCTACTTCAACAACTAGTCTAGCAGAATGACAGTAAAAATCTACAATAAATCCATCAATAATCTGCTGGCGGCGAAAGTGTAAACCATTCAATCGATTAGCCCGAAGGTGTTGCCAGAGAATTTTTTCTGCCTGAGTCATTTGGCGACGGAGTTGTTTGGCACGCTCCAATTTAATAGGGGATATTTTTTGTCCGACAATAATATTGCTGCAATTGAGAGTTTCTTGTTTTGGCGATGGGGAGGATTCTTGAGGAGTTTGGTTATCCATTAACTAATACTATTTGGGTTTGATTATCAAATAGATAGTTCCCTTTTTGTTGAGAAATATTTGACCTCTCCCCCAGCCCCTCTCCTGCGAGGAGAGGGGAGCCGGAGCCTTTTCTCTTGTTCTCCCTTCCTCTTCTCTTGTTCCCCCTTCCCTCGCAGGGAAGGGGGTTAGGGGGTTAGGTTGTCCCGATGTACGAATCACCTCTCCCCCAGCCCCTCTCCTGCGAGGAGAGGGGAGCCGGAATTTCTTCTCTTCTCTTGTTCCCCCTTCCCTCGCAGGGAAGGGGGTTAGGGGGTTAGGTTGTTCCGATGTGCGAATCACCTCTCCCCCAGCCCCTCTCCTGCGAGGAGAGGGGAGCCGGAATTTCTTCTCTTCTCTTGTTCCCCCTCCCCTAAGAGGGGAGGGGCTGGGGGAGGGGTTACGCAGGCATTCCCAAAATATCCTCAATTCGAGGCATTTCCTCCAAGGGAATTACCCGCCCTTCATCCTCAAAACCAGAAATTTGATCGAAGTTCAAATAGCGATACAAATCGCCAGCAAAAGGATCGACTTTCTTCGCTACAATTTCCATATATTCCTCCACAGTGGGAATCTTGCCTAATAAAGCACAAACTGCGGCTAATTCAGCGGAGCCTAAATAGACTCGCGCATCTTTACCCATGCGATTATTAAAGTTACGAGTTGAGGTAGAAAATACGGTTGCGCCATCTTCAACTCGCGCTTGATTTCCCATACAAAGGGAACATCCCGGCATTTCTGTTCTCGCTCCGGCTGCGGCAAAAGTACCGTAAATTCCTTCCTCTCGTAATTGTTTTTCATCCATACGAGTTGGGGGGCAAATCCAGAGGCGAACTTTGACTGTACCTGCACCTTCTAATATTTTAGCAGCGGCGCGATAGTGACCGATATTTGTCATGCAGGAGCCGATGAAGACTTCATCTATTTTATCTCCGGCACATTCGGACATTAACTTAACATTATCGGGGTCATTTGGGGCGGCAACTATGGGTTCTTTGATTTGGTTTAAATCGATATCGATAATATCAGCATATTCGGCATCGCTATCGGCTGACATTAACTCTGGATTAGCTAACCATTGTTCCATTTTAGCGACGCGACGCATAATTGTTCGTCCATCTTGATAGCCTCGCGCTGCCATATTTTTCAATAGCGCTACATTGGAACGAAGATATTCAGAAACAGTCTCTTCTCCTAATTTAATGGTGCAGCCAGCACAAGAACGTTCGGCGGAAGCATCTGTTAGTTCAAAGGCTTGTTCTACTTTTAAATCTGGCAAACCTTCCATCTCCAGAATCCGTCCAGAAAAGACGTTTTTCTTATTCTGTTTAGCAACAGTTAACTTACCTTCCTGGATAGCAACATAAGGAATGGCATTGACAATATCGCGCAGGGTTACACCTGGTTGTAATTCACCTTTAAATCGGACTAAAACAGATTCCGGCATATCCAAAGGCATGACACCCAAAGCACCTGCAAAAGCCACCAAACCAGAACCCGCTGGGAAAGAAATTCCTAACGGAAAACGAGTATGAGAATCGCCACCTGTGCCTACCGTATCTGGCATTAACATTCGGTTTAACCAAGAGTGAATAATTCCATCACCGGGGCGCAAAGCAACACCGCCACGAGTGGAGAAGAAATCCGGTAAATTTTTGTGAGTTTTGATGTCCACAGGTTTAGGATAAGCAGCAGTATGGCAGAAACTTTGCATTACCAAATCAGCACTAAATCCCAAACAAGCTAATTCTTTTAATTCATCGCGAGTCATCGGTCCTGTGGTATCTTGGGAACCAACTGTCGTCATAATTGGATCGCAAGAAGTGCCGGGACGAACACCTGGTAAACCGCAAGCTTTACCCACCATTTTCTGGGCTAAAGTAAAGCCTTTCCCAGTATCTTCTGGCATACTAGGACGGATAAAGAGAGAAGTAGAGGCTAATCCTAAAGCTTGGCGAGTTTTATCAGTTAAAGAACGACCAATTAATAAAGGAATTCGTCCGCCAGCCCGTACTTCATCCAGAATCGTATCCGGTTTTAGAGTAAAAGTGGAAATAACTTCCCCAGCTTCATTGGTAATTTTCCCTTGATAAGGATGTATAGTAATTACCATCCCCGTTTCCAAAGGTTCCACATCGCATTCAATCGGTAAAGCCCCAGAATCTTCCGCAGTATTAAAGAAAATTGGGGCAATCTTGCCACCTAAAATATATCCACCAGTCCGCTTATTCGGAACATGAGGAATATCCGCACCAATATGCCAAAGTAAAGAATTTATTGCCGACTTTCGGGATGAACCAGTACCCACAACATCACCAATATATGCAACAGGATGTCCCTTTTCCTTCAATTTAGCAATGGTTTCCAAACCACCCGGCATTCGCGATTCCAACATTACCGTAGCGTGAAGAGGAATATCCGGGCGAGTAGTAGCATGAGGAGCCGGAGATAAATCATCAGTATTCGTTTCTCCCGGCACTTTAAACACAGTAACCGTAATTGCTTCCGCTAACTTATCCCGACTAATAAACCATTCCCCATTTGCCCAAGAATCAATCACCTGCTTCGCATAAGAATTAGTATCTGCCAAAGCCAAAACATCGTTAAACGCATCAAAAACTAATAAAGTTTTACTTAACGCCGTCGCCGCACTTGCAGCCATCGAAGGGTGACTTGATTTGAGTAAATCAATCAAAGATTGCACATTATAACCACCCATCATCGTCCCCAATAAATGTACCGCCCACTGCGGCGAAACCAGCGGAGTAGTAACTTCACCCTTAGCAACAGCAGTCAAAAACCCAGCCTTTATGTATGCCGCCTCATCCACACCCGGAGGAATGCGATCGCGTAATAATTCAATTAATGTCTCTTCCTCTCCCGCAGGCGGATTTTTCAGTAATTCACACAATTGGGAGGTTTGCTGCGCGGAAAGAGGTAAAGGGGGAATCCCTAAAGCTGCTCGTTCTGCTACGTGTTGGCGATATACTTCTAACATTGTAGGGGTCTCCTGGATCTCATCTCTATCACATTCTGACAGTTAATGTAAAGATTTTTCAAGTCTCCTGGCACTATTCTCTATTGCGGGTGAATATTCCTGATGCGTAAGCTGCATCGCCAATATAACCTTTGCGTACCTTTGCATTTACTTTGGCGCTCTTTGCGTTAAATTTAACTTTTGTTTAGAAATGAGTAATTTTTTTTTACGCAGAGGTGCGCAGAGGTTGGCACAGAGGTACACAGAGGAGGGAAGAAGGAGTTATTTTGGGAGTAGGACAAAATTTAATAAATTGATACTGTGAAGATTAAGCAAGTTTGGCAATTCCTGAATAGAGATATCCGTGATTTGGGGAAACCGGGAGAAATTATTGAGTCTGGGGCTGAGGTTTCTAAGGCTGGGTTAGAATTAGCGATCGCACTTGGTATGTTTACTCCTCTTGCACCTGTAGCGGCGGGATTGTCGTTTGTGGGTTTGGCGAGACGGGGTTTACAGTTTTATCGGGAGCGGAAAAATAAGGAGCAAAGTCTGGGAGAATGGGGGGCGATCGCTTTTCCTCTGGCTTATCTGGCAAGTTTTGATGGTTTGGTACAGCGTAATGATTGGTTAAAATCCAGAATCGGGGCGGGATTATTGGGGAAGGATATTAAGACACAATTCGATGATTTAGGTAATCTTTATTTAACTGATGAACTGATTCAAGAGGCTTTTAAGTCTTTCCCTGATTCCACTTTAGGATTAGGGTTAAATTCCCATCTTACTGGTTATTTGGAAGGTGTTGGACTGGATAAATATACGATTCCAATTATAACCGGATGGGTAGCTTGGGAAACAAAGACTTATATTAATTCACTCCTCTCTTCCGAATCTGGTGCAATTCGCGAACAGTTAAATCTCTATGCTAAGGCGGGATGGGAAATTGGCAAGAATCAAAAATATGGTGGGATTGAGTCCTATTTAGAGGATCAAATATCCCCCAATTCCAGCAATCCGCTGATTCGGGGACGGTGGCAAGTTTTTGATGAACCTTTTAATATTTCTGAGATCTATGTGTCACTGAAAGCTAAGTTAGTGGATGGAAATGGAAAGGGCAAGGAAAATGAAGCACTAATTAATTTAGAAACCTGGGCAAAAGACTTACTTGTTAACTCCGATAAAAATGGTCAAGTTATGTTTATTCAAGCCGGACCAGGGCGAGGTAAAAGTGTATTTTGCCGGATGTTTGCTAATTGGGTGCGAGAACATCTCCATCCGATTTGGACACCGATATTAATTCGCCTACGGGATATTAATGCTTTTGAACCGAATATTGAGAATACTCTTCGTGCTGCGGTGCAAGCAGATTTTGCGAAAAGTGATGATGGTTGGTTGACGGATAGTAATACTCGGTTTTTATTTCTCCTGGATGGCTTTGATGAATTGCGGATGGAAGGGAGAACTTCTGGCGGGATTGAAGAGTTTCTGAAAAAGGTGGGATATTTTCAATCAAGCTGTCAGCAAAACCCCCAATTAGGACATAGATTTTTAGTCACGGGAAGGGAATTGGCGTTGCAGGGAATTGTCGTGCCCAGAAATCTGGAAAGGGTGGAAATTGCTTTAATGGATGAATCCCTGCAAGAGGAGTGGCTTGGTAAGTGGGGAATGTTAGTTGGAGAGGATAAAACAAATGAGTTTAAGGCATTTTTGCGAGATCGAAATTGTCCAGAAAGAGTGCAGCAATTAGCACAGGAACCCCTATTACTATATCTTTTAGCTGCCATGTACCGGGATGGTAAATTGACTCCGGATATGTTTGCTGGGGCTGATAGTACTAATGCTAAAATTCTGGTTTATGAAACTACTATTGATTGGGTACTGACTAAGCAACGTCCTGAAGCACTCAATATTGACCTGACTGAATATGAAACCGAAGACTTGCGCCAGATTCTCATGGAAGCAGGGTTAGCTGTCACTCAATCTGGTGGAGAATGGGTATCAATTAAAACTATTGAGGAACGGTTAAAAGGGGATGATGGCGTGAAAGCTTTGCTAGAAAAAGCTCAAAAACGTATAGGGGAGAATCCCCTGAGAAATGCTTTAGCAGCCTTTTACCTACAGCCCGCTGTTTCATCGGATAATAAAGACGGTGGAGTGGAATTTATTCATAAAAGTTTTGGCGAATTTTTATGTGCAAAACGGCTACAGGAAAGTTTAGAAGAGTGGACTGAACCCGGTCTAAAACGCCAAAAATTTTATATTGATCGCAATCAGCTAGCAGAAAATATTTATGATTTGTTGGGTTATGGTTGGTTAACTCCAGAAATTATAGACTATCTGATGACCTTACTCAAGGGGAGTGACAAGTTTCAGGCGATTGAGTTATTCCAGCGCTTAGAAGAATTCTATCTGGACTGGTGCAATGGTGAATTTATTAATGCCTATCCAAAAAACTTGCCTCAGAATAAGATGCTACAGTTGCGTTCAAATGGCAGTAAATTGGGACTGCGAGAAGTGGATGTTTTTGCAGGGTTGAATGTGATGATTTTACTGTTTGAATTACATAGCTATGGTCAAGAAAAGGATGAGTTGAAGGATAAAATTGACTTCTATCCCTGTGGGAAAAAAGATAGCACGGGTTTTGATGAAACGCGATTGCTGCGGATTATCAGCTACAGCGATAGTCTTAGCATTGGTGCTTTTATACTGTGCTTCTTTCTTGGTGACGCAAACCTCAGTGGTACATACCTCAGTGGTGTAGACCTCAGTAACGCAGACCTCGGTGGGGCAGACTTGAGTGACGCATACCTCAATAACGCATACCTTAATGAGGCATACCTAAGCAACGCAGACCTCAGCGGCGCACACCTCATTCGTGCAGACCTAAGTAACGCAGACCTCAGTTACGCACACCTAAATTACGCAGATCTCAGCGGCGCAGACCTTAGTGACGCATACCTCATTGGTGTAAACCTGAGTGAGGCAAACCTTAGTGAGGCAAACCTTAGTGACGCATACCTCTTTGATGTAAACCTGAGTGAGGCAAATCTCAGTGGCGCAAATCTCAGTGGCGCAAACCTCAGTGGCGCAAACCTCAGTGGCGCAAACCTTAGTGGTGCAAACCTCAGTCATGCAGACCTCACTAACATATCCTGGGATGAGAATACAAACCGGGAAAATGTACGCGGATTGGAAACAGCAATTAACGTACCCGATGGATTTTTACCCTAAGTTTTTGGACTATACTTTGAGGGATCAGCCTTTACTTGATCAGGGTATAATTATGATTTAAGCTGGTCAGTTTAAGTGAGTAGATATAGCAACAGCCAAAGGAATTAGGACATTCTGAATTCTTGAAACCTAAGATTCTAGTCCTTTCTTCCCCTAGTCTCTAGTCTCTAGCCCCTAGCCCCTAGCCCCTAACTATATTTTTGTTTGTTTTACATGACTCAGCTCTTTAATGATTTAACAATTCGTGGGTTTCGTCGGTTTCCAGAGGTACATCTGTCCGATTTAAGACAGATAAATATTATTGTTGGTATAAATAATTCAGGGAAAACTAGTTTACTTGAGGCTATTTCAATTTTTTGTAATCCACTCAATCCCTTTCGTTGGCTGGAAGTATCACAACGTAGGTTGTCTTTAGGTAGAAACTTAACTTATCGACCTGATTTGGAGTCGATTAGATGGATTTTTCAAAAACAGGAAAATCTATCAGGATCGGGATATTTTTGGAAAATGGAAATAGAAGCTAGCGGTAATGCACCAATAAAAAAATTAGAAACCAACCTTTTAGAAATTTGGGGAAGTCCAAGTAAACAACTTATCAGCACTCAATCAGATGAAGATAATGAGAACTTAAGCTACGATCTTGAATATTCTCTTGAAGGACTAGAACTAGAAGTTATTGCTCATCATACTTCATTTCATCAAATGAGTTTATTTAGTTCTCAGGAATCTGGGGTTGCTACAGAAACCTTTCAGTTTTGGGAAAATGAAAGGTTTATTCAAAAAAAATCCGCTAACTATGGTATAAATAGTGCTATTATATCCCCTGCTTATTCTACCGCTGAATCAACTCGTTTTACTAAAAGCATACTAGAAGATAAAACTAATAAGAATGAAATTATAGATTTAATTCGATTATTCGATCCCGATATTACTGACATATTGATTCTCTCCCCTAAAAAAGCTGCAATCCTTTATCTTGACCATCAAAAATTAGGATTAACTCCTCTCTACGCCTTTGGCGATGGATTGAAGCGAACATTAGGGATTATTTTAGCACTACACTCAGCGAAAAAAGGCGTATTACTGATTGATGAAATTGAAACATCTATCCATGTATCAGCCCTAAATCAATTTTTCTCTTGGCTAGTAGCAGCATGTTTAGCGAAAGAAGTACAACTTTTTGTGACAACCCATAGCTTGGAAGCTGTTGATGCAATTATTCAGTCAAATGTAAGTACGGATGATCTTGCTGCTTTTCGTTTAAATACTACAGATGAACCAATTAAAAGATTCTCTGGTAATCTTTTAAATCGACTACGCTTAGAACGTGGATTAGATGTGAGATAGTCAGGATGAGATATTGTTATATTGTGGCAGAGGGACAGCATGATATTGAGTTTTTGGTTCAATTGATTAAACCTTTTGGTTTATCCAGAATTACTAAATACTCTACTCTAGACGGATTCTGGAAGGAACTAATTCCCAAAACTTTTCCTATCGATGACGATTTAATGAAGCGTGTTCCTATTCCGATATTTTTGCAAAACGCTCAAATATCTGTTGCCTTACATAGTGCTACGGGAATTGAACGTATAGTTGAAACTTTAGAAGAAAGCCTAGCTATACTTGAATCTTCTCAGCTATTTGGTATATGTCTATTATTAGATGCAGATACTAACGAAAAACCATCGGAACGATTTCAGCTTTTAATTCAGAAACTATCATCTCCAGATTTCGCTGATTTCAAATTATCTTTACCCTCAATACTAGGTGAGGTTATCAAAAATTCACCTAGGTTTGGCATCTTTATTATTCCTAACAATGAAGAATCAGGTACTTTAGAAGACATTTTAATTGAGTGTGCTGAATTAAATTATGCTAATCTACTAGAATTGTCTAAAAACTATGTTAATCTTATAGATAGATCAAAATTAGATAAAAAAGATTTGAGAGAGATAAAGAAACCTGCTGGGAAAAACAAGGCAATTATATCTATAATAAGCAGTGTATTAAAACCTGGTAAAGCTATACAGGTTTCACTCCAAGATAATCGTTGGATAGACGAAGAAACGCTGAAGTTAAGTAATATGATTCTGATTAGACAATTTTTAAAGGAAGTTTTAGGGATTGACCAATAATATCACAGCTAAAGTCGTGTAAAGACAACTCCGCCATATTTTAGTCCATTTCAACTGATAACTTGCACCACTCGTAATAAGCCTCGGCGATTGGAAATCGCGGCTACACAAACCTAGGCGTTAGCCTTCCCGAAGGGTAGTCTGCCTGCGCAGACTATCGAAAAATCGAGGGTTTCAGAACCCGCGAAGGCGGGTTTTGTCTGTGTAGCTGCGGTTTCAACCGCCCCATTGAGATTGGTACTTACCATTGAATTATGCAAGATCAAATCTAAGAATTATTGAACAATCAAATTAAATCCGGATCGATCCCCCTTTCTCTCAGTAACTCTGCCAAACGTGCAGCACGTTGTTCCGCAGATTCAGCACGCTGTTGAGCAGATTCAGCAATCTGTTGAGCAGATTCAGCACGTTTTTCCGCTATCTCTGCCCTGTGTTTTTCCAATTCAGCCCTTTCATTACCTGTTAATAACAAATTCCCTTCATTATCCCACCACCGCATCCATAATCGGGTTTGTCCCAAATAAGTTCCCTGCCATAATCCTAACTCTACTCCCATTGGTAAAATAGGATAATGTCCTCGTGCATTTGGTTCTAATTTACGATAAGTATTATCCTCCAGATGGTAAACTTCTAACTTGCCAGTGTTAACTTCAAATATCCCATAGTAAGGGATAGAAATAATCTGTTCGTATACCCAAAATTTGCCCGGTTTTTGAGTCTCTCCTTCCTCAGTAATCGCTGAAGGGGTTCGATCTCTTTCTTCGCTACCATCACCACTAGCAAATTCTAAAGCAATTATCGGTTTTCGATGTTCCCTCCATAATACATAGGAACGGCGAGTTTTACCTTTAAGTTGTGGTGGTACACCAGGAACATAAAACCAATCTGGTGCTTCTGCACCTTTTTCTGGGGGTTCAGTTTCTCGCCAATAAATACCACAATCTTGTCCAATTGCATAGTTCCCATCAGGATGTAATTTTTGTAAGATGGGAACTAAAGATTCAGTTAAAATAATACCTTGGGGATGCTCCTGAAAATTCTTCACAAATGTACCATCCGATTCTGGTAATTGAGTGTGATCGGGAAAGGGAGGTGGTAAAGTTGCATCAGTTGTAGTTGTTGTAGGAGTTACAGTTAATATGTCGGTCATAGTGCGATCGCAATAGCGAGGACTCCATGCCATCAAGCTACGGGCACGGATTACAGTGTTATATCAGTATTATAACCTTTCAGTCCATTTCAATGGACTTTAGCTATGAGACAGGGATTTTAATCCCTGGCGGGTTATGATGCTAAAGGTATAAACTCTCAAATAAATTCTTTCGTAACTCTTAAACAAAATTGTAAATGACTAATTTATTCAACCGGAAACCCAACCTTCAATCCTTAACCAGCAACAACCAGCATCTACTGCAAATCATCGCCAATCAAATCGCTACCTCCCCCAATAAACGAATTACTTTTGCCCAATTTATGGAGTTAGCACTCTATCATCCAGAGGCAGGATATTACGCTACAGGTGCAGTTAATATTGGTTCAGAAGGTGATTTTTTTACTTCACCTCACCTTAGTAAAGATTTTGGCGAACTCCTCGCTGTACAATTTGCCCAAATGTGGGATATTTTAGGTAATCCTACACCTTTTACTTTAATCGAAATGGGGGCTGGACAAGGATTGCTTGCGGCTGATATTTTAGGGTATTTACACCAACACTATCCTGACTTATTCAATGCCTTAGAATATATTATTGTCGAAAAAGCTGCTGGATTGATTGCCCAACAGCAACAGCAAATCCAGCAATTAAACCTTGAATCACCCCTCCCCAGCCCTCCCCTTATTAAGGGGAGGGGGCAAGAACAAGATATTTATTTTAGTAGTCAGGGAGAATTAAATAAAATTGATGTTGGTGGAATACCTGTGCGGTGGTGTTCTTTTGAAGATATATCGGAAAATTCAATAACGGGCTGCTTTTTCTCTAATGAATTAGTCGATGCTTTCCCAATCCATCAATTTATCATTGAAGAGGGAAAGCTAAAAGAAATTTATGTCACCTTTGAAGGGATTGGGGAATGGGGAGTTGTAGGGGCGAAGCATTCGGGGGATACGATATCGTTTTCACCTGGATATTCTTCTGCTAATGCTTCGCCCTTACAGGAGTGGGGAGAAGATAATACAATTAAGTTTGTTGAAGTGACAGATATTCCTTCAACTTCTGGGCTTAACGATTATTTCGATTTGGTGGGAATTAATTTATTTGATGGCGCTTATCCCGATGGTTATCGCAGTGAAGTAAACCTGGCGACATTGGATTGGTTAAATACAGTAGCAACTAAACTAAAACGAGGATTTATCTTAACTATTGATTACGGCTATTCAGCCCAACGTTATTATTTACCAGCGCGTAATCAGGGAACCTTACAATGTTATTATCGCCACCAACATCATAACAATCCTTATCTATATATAGGAGAACAAGATATTACCGCCCATGTTAATTTTACTACTTTAGAAAGACAAGGTGAATTGTGCGGTTTGGAGACGGTAGGCTTTACGCAGCAAGGATTATTCCTCATGGCATTGGGATTAGGCGATCGCATTTTTGCCCTTTCTACTAATTCCAGTAACCGCATTGCCAAAGGAGAGGATATAATTAATATTATGCGGCGGCGAGATGTACTACATCAACTTATTAATCCGACGGGTTTGGGAGGATTTGGAATTTTGGTGCAAAGTAAGGGATTATCTGAGATGGAAAAGAGGCAACAGCTTAAAGGATTGACTGTGCCTCCGATGGTTTAATTTTGGGATCAAAGATATTTTTTTTAACGCCAAGATACGCAAAGGGTTTGCAGTAAATAATTCTAGGGTGGACATTCTTTAGCAACGCAACAATCTGGTTTTTGAGTTAAACGTGGGGAATGCCTACCCTATTGGTATTATCCCTAATTACCTTAATTATTAATTTTTTTGATATAGCAATTATAACTAATTGATAATTTTCTATTTCCTGCCTCATGTATTTTTTCTAAAGCTTCCCGCACTACTTCCGCACCTGCTCCAAGAATACAAGACTTTTCTGTCAATATCTGTTTCCAAATTCGACTACCTGGTTGCCCGGAAAATAATTGCAGGATATGTCTGGTAATTTTATTGAGTTTCAAACCTTTGCTTACCCAAAAATCAATATAAGGTAACATGGCTTCTGCTACCTGATGACGAGTTGGGGGTGTGTCTTTTTCTCCATATATTTCACTATCTACTGTGGCAAATAAATAGGGATTATCGTAAGCGGCTCGCCCAATCATGACGGCATCGACAAATTGTAGCTGCTCTTTTACTTGTGATAGGTTAATGAATCCTCCGTTAATTTCGATAAATAAATGAGGAAATTCTTGTTTTAAACGATGGATATCATGGTATCTTAAAGGTGGTACTGTGCGGTTTTCTTTGGGACTTAATCCTTTTAACCAAGCCTTACGGGCGTGTACGGTAAAATGGTGGCATCCAGCCTCGGAAATAATCCGGACAAAGTTTGCCATATACTCGTAACTATCTAAGTCATCAATCCCAATTCTGTGTTTAACTGTCACGGGAATAGTGACGGCATCTATCATCGCTTTTACGCAATTTGCTACTTTTTCCGGTTGCGCCATCAAACATGCCCCAAAATTACCATCTTGCACCCGACTGCTAGGGCAACCGACATTGAGATTAATTTCGTCATATCCCATATTTTCGGCAATTTTGGCACATTCAGCTAATTCTGTGGGATTGTCTCCACCGACTTGCAATACTAGCGGTTTTTCTTCGGGGGAATAGCCTAGTAAACGTTTGCGATCGCCATGTATAATAGCTGGACTGGTTACCATTTCGGTGTATAGTAAAGTCCGGCGGGTAATTTGCCGCATAAAATATCGAAAATGGCGATCCGTGCGATCCATCATTGGTGCTATACTTAGTTTTTGGTTATTTGTTGTTTGTTGTATTGGGTTCATTTCAATTTTAGTTATATCTTTTTTTTACGCAAAGAGCGCAAAGATTCACGCAAAGGGCGCAAAGGTTTGGGGATGATAAATAGGGAAGGATAACTAATAACTAATAACCAACAACCAATAACTAAGGAATGATACCTAATGTAGCATCCCAAAAATAAACGCGATCGCAATATTGGAATTGGTTGGCGCAGATGGTTTCTATGGAGACGTTTTGGACGTTGGTGACATCGAGGGATACTGATTCTGCTGTACCAGAGAAAACGCTGCGAGATGTGGTTAATATCCCATCTAAATAAATATTAACAGTAACATTGGAGCTATTGCGATTGTTATCTGGTATGCCAAAAGCTAGTTGAAGGTTGTCAAAGTTGACTTCCTTATCGTTAGGTTGTAATCTACAAGTTAGGGAGACGGCATTATCACCAGGTCCCATATAGAATCTTGATGAGTAGACAGCTTTGCCAACCACGATATTTTGATTCCGATAACCCCAATTACCAATCCCGGCTTCGACACAATCAAGTCTGAGGAGAAAAGTAGATGGCTTGTCATCAGCTTGAGCGATTTTTTGCCCTGGAGGGATGAAAGCTAAACATAATAGGGTACTGGCGATGATTTTTTTGATTAACTGAGTTTGCTTGTCCATTGAGAAACCACTAACATTAATAAAGTAGATGGGAATTTATCAACTGATTTGTTGCTTAAAATGCTAACGGGTAATGGCTAATTGCTAATTGGGATCTTGGTAACTGGACTATTTGCCAGTCTTAGATTACCATATCCTAGAGGAGAGAAGTAGCAACTTTGGTTAATAGACGTTAATGTATATTAACCGATCTCATATAATTTAGGCGATGACACCCGGTGTCGGCTATGCAATAGCTTCGCTCGCCTTCGGCATCGCAAAATCTATGTTAATTTTTTGTAAGCTAGGAATGGTACTATCTATAAACAGGGTTTTGGCTTTGGCAATCGGGGTGATATTGAGTTTCGCCTCTATTTCCTCCCTCAGCCCCATCGCTGCTATCGCTTCGCCAATTAATTCCCCACCAGTTTTGACAGAGGATAGCAATAGTTTACCAGCTTGTATCAATACCGATTGCGATTGTTCTGATTTTCAGTATCAAGAAGATGCTCAAGCAGTTTTCGATTTGGAGTCTGGGGATTCTCACCACTTAGATGGCAACCCTCCTAATGGCAAGGCGTGCGATAATTTGCCCAGTCACTCTAAAGTGGTAGCTATTCCAATTGTATCTCCAACGGATAGCGATCATTTAGTACTTGGCAATCCTACATTCGCCACATCAGATATCAACAACCCGAATAATTATCTAATTCAAGAGGAAGAATATGCCCTATCATACAACCGAGATAAAGGTATTCCTAATTGGGTAAGCTGGCAGTTAAATCAAACCTGGCTGGGTAGTGTGGAAAGACAAAACGATTTTCGCCCTAATAACGCACTTCCGCCAGAGTGGTATCGTGTCAAACCCAGCGATTATGCCGATACTAACTATGATAAGGGACATTTGACCCCATCTAGCGATCGCACTCTCAGTATTTCAGATAATAGCGCTACTTTTTTGATGACGAATATGATACCCCAATCCCCAGCAAATAATCGGGAAGTCTGGCGAGAGTTGGAAGACTATTCGAGAGATTTAGTCGCTGAGGGCAAATCTCTCTATATTATTGCTGGCGGTAGTGGGGAAAAGGAAAGGATTTCTGATGGTAAGATATCTGTACCAGAAAAAACCTGGAAAGTTATTGTTGTCGTAGATAGCCCTAATTTTGATATCGAGAAAATCACCAAAGATTCCCAGGTAATAGCAGTCTTAATGCCCAATTCAGAAGCAGTGCGTCAGACTAGTTGGCAAGACTATTGCGTGTCAGTCGATACTGTGGAAGAAGTGACAGGATACGATTTTTTATCACATATTCCTAAATCTATCCAAAATCAGATTGAGAGTAAGGTTAATTGTGTAAAACAGTAAAATTTACTGGCTAATCGCTAATGGCTGAAAACCAGAAGCGAGCAAGATGCCCGCACTACAAGGGTTATCGTTTAGATTATCTTGGCGAATGATTGAGAATTGCTATCATGTCTCACAACAACAGGGTGAAGCATAAGCGTATGAATCGTCAGGTTTACCCAATAAATTCGGGCGCTTATGCTTCACCCCTACATCCCGATATCAGGTTTGACAACGGGAACCGCTGTTATGAGGTAATGTGTCTGAGTAAGTCCCGATCGTGCTACCATAATATAGTTTTAAAGATACAGCTTGAGAATATACGCGATCGCAAAACAGAATGGTGTATACTCTCCCTGTGAATCCAGTTCCTCATAACCTTGAATAAGTTGTTGTATTTCTTCCTTTGTACCAACCTCAATCAACGGTAATATTTTTTCAATCTGCCTCCGTCTTGCATCTTGCAGTTTACCATCGTTTAGCCCTAATCTATCAATAGTTTCCTGTGCCGCAGGCTGCATGGTAGGGTTATTGGTAGCTCTAATTTCTCCGAAACCAGTATATGTAAAGAAATCTCCACAATTTGGCTGGAGAGGAGAAACCATCAGATTAGCATCATACCAATTATCTTTTTTGGGGCCACAATGTTTCTGTGACGTTGGTATTTTTTGCGGTTTTTTCCAATCTGGATTTTCACCTTCTCCAGGACAAGAAGCTAATAAGTTAGAGTAGTCTAGTGCTATGTTTGGATATATTTCTCGCGGCTGCAAATGTTCAATATGACTGATTTCTTTAGCAATCCGCATTCCACAGTAGCAACAGATATAACCTTGCTCCTGTAATAATGCTTTATGGACAGCCGTTTTTTCTGGTGATTGAAAGTTATCCCAATTTGGTTGCCAGTCTGCGTTGGCACATCCTTTCCATCCGGTAAAATTTTCTGGTTCCTGATTCTTCTTGATATATTTCATCTAGCTAATATTTCCTTCCGCCGAATTAGCATATCTGCACTAGCAAACTCTGGCTCAGAATATCCTATCTCATCTACCAGATATTTCCTCATTTCGCGAGCTTCTGTTAGTTTTCCATCATCAATTAGTCTAAATAACTTTTGAAGATTCTCTTTAATGTGCTGTGGACGTTCCGAAGTATCCATTAAATCTTCTAAAATACGATTGCTATCTCTACCATAGGAACTTTCTGGATGGATAGCAACAATACCATCATCTGTCTTTTCCAAAATGTAAATACTATCCGGTTTAACATGACTAATTACCAGTGGCGAATGAGTAGTAATAATAAACTGACAATTGGGAAATGTTTCTGTCAAAGCCGGAATAATTTCTCTTTGCCATTTTGGATGTAAATGTAGTTCAATTTCATCAATCATGACAACACCACTGCCTTCTAATGGATTGGGTAAGCCAGGATTGGCGATTGCTAATCGTCTGGCTAAATCTCCTACCATCGCTAGCAAGCACTTTTCCCCATCCGATAATTGATTAACAATTAGTTCCTCGTCTTGTTTTCTTACTGTCATTCGTAAGGGGGAACGACGTACTCTTAAGTTGGAAAACTCTGGAATTATTGAATAAATAGATTGTCTCACTGCTTCTATCTGTCGGTTTCTATAATCATGGTTATCTCGTAGTTTCTCATTTTCTAAGTCTTCTATAAGTCTAAACCATTTAAAGAAGCTATCAAAGCTTATTCGTACTCCATCAAGTGCTTGTTCATAAGCGTCAATTTGCTTATAAATAGAATTGTCTTTAATTTCTAAATCAATATCAAAAACAGCGCGATTGACTGGATAGTAGACGGCTATGGGAATATTAAATTGATCGCTGGTTTTCCACTGTTCTCGAATATCTTTAGCCACCATGTCTAATTTGTCATGTTTATTATTGGTATTTTCACTCTTGTCTTGTCGATATTTATTGAGATGCAAAGCCAAATTTTCTGTTCCTGGAATTGAAATCAAAAGATCGCAATTGGTTTTATCTCGATCATTGGCGATGTCTTCTTTATTAAATGAACGTCCCTTCGCTAAATCTCTTTCTTTTTCACTTGCTGGAAACAAGTTTTGTTTTGCCATTTTCACAAATATAGTTCCAGATTTAGGATTGTATTTTATCCTACATATAAATC
Organism: Cyanobacteria bacterium UBA11153; assembly: GCA_003511885.1. Classification (GTDB taxonomy): domain Bacteria; phylum Cyanobacteriota; class Cyanobacteriia; order Cyanobacteriales; family Coleofasciculaceae; genus Limnofasciculus. The sequence continues at coordinate 4,938 of DOIX01000342.1, read as the reverse complement.
CAGATATAAGTATTGCCAGACAATCAAGAATACTCGATTTGCCAACTCCATTAATCCCAATCAAAACAGTAGGCTGAGTTTCATGAAAATCCAAAGTTAAATTCTCGATGCCTCGAAAGGAGGTCATTTGTAATCTCTTAACTCTCATGGTTTTAACTTAATCATCCAGAATATTTAGCCCACAGATAAAACTCAAAACCCTCCTCCCCATCCCCTATCCCCTAGCCTCTAATTAAAATAACCCCTCGATCGAATAATTCCCCATCCGTACCAATACCACTTATAATGATACGATCGCGATACACTTCATAAGCGGCAAAACTCAATCTTTCTGCGGCATAAGCTGACGATTCTGAACTACCAACTGGGCGAGTTCCCGCGCCAGCGCCACAAATTAAATAAGTTGTACCATTAATCGATTTACTCCTTTCATAATGATGCTCGTGACCGTTAATATATAGTTGTACTCCATACTTTTGGAAAATGGGCGATAGGGTTTTGATAAATGCTTGATTTAATCCATAATGACCAGAAGAATAAATCTGATGATGTCCGAATACTATCTTCCATGGTGCGTCGCTGCTGCTCAGTTGTGTTTCTAGCCATGGTAACTGATTTTTCCAGTCAGCATTACTATTGGTATCCAGGGCAAAAAATTGAACATCTCCCTCGCGGAAAGTATAGTATCTTCCCAACATATTAAATCCAGGATACTTAACCTGCGGATCGCCATTATCAGTACGAATATCATGATTACCCAGACAAGCATGAAACTTTACACCTTGTTGAAGTAGAGCTGCATAAGGTTTCTCAAAAACAGCTTCAATCTTTTCAATTTCCCCATTAGTATAGATATTATCTCCAGCCAAGATAACTAAATTGTAGGGATTTTGTTCGCGATAGCGAGTCATGGCATCTGCTACAGCATATTGTCCTTTCGCACCCGTACCCGTATCGGCAACAGAAACAAATCTTAGCAGTAACGGAGTTGTTGGTGGCTCAATTGGTTGTAAGTTAATCCTGTTAGTGTTACTAGCGATATCGCTACTTTGGGCAGTCTGACTGAGAAATAGTTTAGTAAAAACTCCAATTAAACCCAAACTAGTGAAACTGCTTAAAACGATAAATTTACGGCGTGTTAGACTCATTGCTATCTCCTAGAAAAATGTGTTCTTAACTGATAACTTGTAAACTGCTAGGTATTTAAACTGTATTTTGTCAAAAAGAGTTTTTTGCCAAAATCATTCCCAACTCCCCATTCTCCATCTTAATATCTTCTATTCAATTTAGATGGTCAACAGTATACAATTGTCAATTAATTGTTTCACCCCTCCCCCAACCCCTCTCCTGTTAGGGGAGGGGGGTAAAATTTCCCACTCCCCCTTCCCTTGTAGGGAAGGGGGCTGGGGGGTTAGGTTTTTCGATTTTTGGGAAACTGACGGAAGTTATAAATTATCAACAGACTGAGGATCTTTATTTGCCGTGCAAATCGAACATTGGCAAAATACTGCTACGATAATACACCAAACCCAGAAAACAAGCAATCTGAATCGCACTAACCCCCAAGATAGGATGAAAATCAGGCTTAATGAAATCAATCAAAAAACGAAAACCCAGATAACCCACTATATAAAACTTAAATAAATCCCCCTCTTCCCGTAGATAGCCACTGCGAATCTTTAAAAATAGCATCAATAACAATAAAAATATGATTTCATAAATTTGGGTAGGATGTCGGTAAATCCCATCACCAAAATTCACACCCCAAGGTAAACTAGTTGCAATACCGTAAGTGCGATCGCTCAATCCCGTCAAAAAACACCCAATCCTCCCCACAGCCGTCCCTACAGCCAACGGATAGACAAACACATCACCCGTCGATTTTTTCACGCCAATCCATTTTTTAGTTAACTCTACCCCCATTAATCCACCTAACAGCGCACCCACCACCGTTTTTCCCTGAATCAACAGCAAAATAAATAGCTTTAAATCCTGCCCAATCAGATAAATATGTTGAAATAATACTAACACCTTTGCCCCCACTAAAGCCCCCACCATCCCCCCTACAATTACCGAACTACGCTGACTCGCAGTAATTGTATCCTTGCGAGAATTAACGAGGGCAAGACGAAACGCTATCGCATAAGCTAAAGCTTCAAATAATAAATGAGGATGAATCCGCCAATCCCCAATCCAAAAATACATGGGAAATTTCATTCTTTCTTGATTATTGGTTATTGCTGGTTGGGTTGTAGGTACAAGATTTCCATGACAATCAGATCTTCCTAAAGTTACTCTTTCACAGAAAAAAAATTAAACATCAAACAACAGAATATTAGAAACCCAGTTTCTTTAATAAACCGGGTTTCTATCGATCGCTCTGCTTGACAATCTCGATCTATTTATATCATATCCAGCAAATCATCCCCTTTAATTGTCTAGTAAGCAAATAACAAAAGTACTACATATTACATACATAGATTTGGATATATAGATACAATTATCCAAAATATAAATTGTCCTAACACCACTGAGCACCTGAGTCAACATGAAGTTTAGTAACCATGTCTGCGATAAATATATATATATGTTGAGGTGAGATAAAGATTTATGAACGAAAGCTTAAAAAATTTAGTACAATCAGTTTAGACACGAATAGGTATTTTTTCTTACTCCCATGACAGCGGCTCAATTTCCCTGGCTCACCGCGATTGTCCTCCTCCCACTCCTTGGTTCCTTAGCCATCCCCGTCATCCCCGATAAAGAGGGTAAGCGGGTGCGATGGTATGCCTTGGGAGTAGGCATCGCCGACTTGATGTTGATGTTATATGCCTTTTGGAAGCATTACGATCCAAGTACCACCACTTTCCAAATGGTGGAAAAGTACACCTGGATGCCTCAGATAGGATTAAGCTGGGCAGTTTCAGTGGATGGAATTTCTGCCCCCTTAGTACTTCTCGCTGGATTAGTCACCACACTTTCGATTTTTTCCGCGTGGCAAGTCGATCGCAAACCTCGCCTATTCTACTTCTTAATGCTGGTGCTGTATGCGGCACAGATTGGAGTCTTCGTCGCTCAAGACATTCTCCTTCTATTTATTATGTGGGAAGTAGAACTAATTCCCGTCTATTTACTAGTCTCCATTTGGGGCGGACAAAATCGTCAATACGCCGCAACTAAATTCTTAATCTATACCGCAGCCGCTTCTATATTTATTCTGGTAGCAGGATTGGGAATGGCACTTTATGGTGGTGGTAATATCACCTTCGATATGGTCGAACTCGGCTTGAAGAACTATCCTCTTGCTCTAGAATTACTACTATATGCGGGATTACTGATTGCCTTTGGTGTCAAACTAGCTGTTTTCCCCCTCCATACCTGGTTACCTGATGCCCACGGCGAAGCATCTTCTCCTGTTTCGATGATTCTGGCTGGCGTACTCTTAAAAATGGGCGGATATGGACTAATTCGCCTCAATCTTGAACTTCTCACCGATGCCCATATTTACTTCGCACCGCTTCTGGCAATGTTGGGTGTTGTCAACATTATCTATGGTGGATTTAACTCCTTTGCCCAAACCAATATGAAGCGTCGCCTCGCCTATTCATCGGTTTCGCACATGGGGTTTGTCTTATTAGGAATTGCCTCATTTACCGACTTGGGTATCAATGGCGCGATGTTGCAAATGATTTCCCACGGTTTAATTGCCTCAGTATTATTCTTCCTCGCTGGCGTAACCTACGATCGCACCCATACAATGGCATTGAAAGAAATGGGCAATATTGGACAAGCTATGCCCAAAGTCTTCGCCCTCTTTACTGCTGGTGCAATGGCATCCTTAGCACTTCCCGGCATGAGTGGTTTTGTCAGCGAACTTTCCGTATTCGTTGGCGTGGCTACTAGCGATATTTATAGTTCTCCATTCCGCACTGTCACCGTATTTCTGGCTGCCGTAGGCGTTATCATCACCCCGATTTATCTACTCTCCATGCTGCGGCAGATTTTCTACAATCCAGGTACAGTGGCTACCTGCGATCTTACACCTACTTGCGACATTAACGATCCAGAATTAAAGACTCAAGGAAATCAAGAAGCCGTTTGCTTCGGTACAAACTGCGTCTTACCTGCCCAAGCCAAATTTAACGATGCTTCTCCTCGCGAAGTCTTTATTGCAGTCAGCTTCCTCGCCCTAATTATCGGTATCGGCGTATATCCCAAAATGGCGACACAATTCTATGATGCCAAGACAGTAGCAGTAAACGCTGAAGTCCGTCAATCTTATGTAGAAATTGCCCAAAGCAATCCTCAAATTTACGCCCAAGGTTTCTTGATGCCCCAAATTGCCAAGGCTGAAGTCGAGCCAGTTTTGGGAATTGTCAAGTAGTTTTTTCAACCTCAATCGTATCATTTGCGATCGCTCTTTTTGCAGGAGCGATCGTTTTTTTTTTGTTTGTTAAAGGTATAGCGAGGGACTGGGGGCTAGTCCCTATTCAAAAATGTAGATTGGGTAGAAGGAAGTGAAACTAATACCACTTCTCCAATTAGCTCAACCCAAACAATAAATATCACTCCATCGCATTTTCCCACCAACTCAGTAAAGGGTGGTTCCTAGGTGGAATATACCGCCCTTTGATTCTAATTGCACTCAAGGTATTTTTTAATTGAGCCGCATCAATTTTTTTTTCTTCTGACCAATACCTGGCGGGGCGACAACTATGGATAAAACCATTACACCGTCTAGCTTGTAGCACATTAACCTCCCCTGAAAATTGAGTCTATTTTTTGGCATTATTGAGACTATTTGAAAATACGGGTAGCTACAAGTATTATGCTCTCGTCCTTCACCACCAGATTTCTTGGCTAATTTTCCCTAACATGGGTACTTTTTTCGGGATTGGCATTGCTTTAAAAGCATAGCCTGTCAAGGTTTCAACCATA